>NZ_JBEAID010000052.1:0-25556 GCF_040064585.1 Klebsiella sp. CN_Kp113
AACTTGTCGTCAAAATCGGTGTTGCAAAAACGGGAGTGACCATAGATTCCGTTTTATTCCGGCAGCGTACGCCGCCGGAAAAAAGGTGATATCAGGGTGAAATACCACTCACGCTGAGCATGACTGGTCAGAAAGCGGCGTCCTGTTTCTCTTCGGCTTCCCTGCCGCCGCAGCCTGACCGGGCGAAAAGTTAGCGCTTCAGCACGCGGGCCAGAATATCCAGCGCCTTCGTAAACTGCGCATCCGGAATCGTTAACGGATAGAGGAAGCGAATGACGTTGCCATAGACGCCGCAGCTCAGCAGCAGCAGGCCGTTCTCCTGGGCTTGTTGCTGGATTTGACGGGTGATCTCCGCCGACGGCTCGCCGGTTTGCGGATCGTTAAACTCCACCGCCACCATCGACCCCTGGCCGCGTACGTCAGCAATCGCCGGGCAGCTTTGACGCGCCTGATTCAGCACCTCTTTCAGATGGCTGCCTAAGCGCTCAGCGCGCTGGCACAGCTGTTCTTCTTCAATCACGTCCAGCACCGCGTGCGCCGCCGCGACCGCCAGCGGGTTACCGGCATAGGTGCCGCCCAGACCGCCCGGCGCAGGCGCATCCATCACCTCGGCGCGACCTACCACGCCGGAGAGCGGGAAACCGCCGGCCAGGCTTTTGGCCATCGTCATCAGGTCAGGCTTCACATCATAGTGCTGCATCGCAAATAGCTTGCCGGTGCGCGCAAAGCCGGTTTGTACTTCATCGGCAATCAGCAGAATGCCGTGGGTATCGCACAGCGCGCGCAGCGCCTGCATAAACTCAGGCGGGGCAACGTTAAAGCCGCCTTCCCCCTGAATCGGCTCCAGCACAATCGCCGCCACCTGATCGGCCGCGATATCGGCTTTGAAAATGCGCTCCAGGCTCTTCATCGCGTCGGCGGTGGTAATGCCATGGGCGGCGTTAGGGTAGACGGCGTGATAAACCGAGCCCGGGAACGGGCCGAAACCAATCTTGTAAGGCGCCACTTTGCCGGTCAGCGCCATGGTCATAAACGTACGGCCGTGGAAGCCGCCGCCGAAGGTAATCAACCCCGGACGGCCGGTATAAGCGCGCGCGATTTTCACCGCGTTTTCAACGGCTTCCGCCCCGGTGGTAAAGAACGCCGTTTTTGCCGGACCGTCAATCGGCGCCAGTTCGTTAATCCGCTCGGCCAGCGTGACATAGCTTTCGTACGGGACAATCTGGTAAGCCGTGTGGGTAAAGGCCTGCAGCTGCTGTTCAACGGCGGCAACGATTTTGGGGTGGCGATGGCCGGTATTCAGCACCGCGATGCCGGCGGCGAAATCGATCACCTCATTCCCTTCAATATCCCACAGCGTAGCGTTCTCCGCTTTCTCAACAAAGTAGCTGCACATCACCCCTACGCCGCGCGGAGTCGCCTGCTGGCGACGCTGATTCAGTTCTGAACTTTTCACCGAGAATCTCCTGTCATGTGTGTCACGTTATCGCAACAAATCCGAAACTATGTCGTTTATTTACACAGGATTTGGCCCTATAATCGAGTACCAATTCAGATTATCTGAGGGATCCAATTGCGTTCGCTTATCGCAGACCTGGTGCTGGTCAGATTGCAGAAAGAAACCGATCCGCTCCTGCACAAGCGCCTTTACAAGGCGATTCGCCACGCCATTCTGGATGGTTCTCTCCCGCCCCATAGCCGCCTGCCCCCTTCACGGGATCTGGCGGGAGAGCTGAAAATGTCTCGCAACACAATTTTAACAGTTTACGAACAATTGCTGGCTGAGGGGTATGTCGTGTCCCGTCGCGGCAGCGGAACATTCGTCGCGAAAACGCTGCCCGATATGTTTCTTCCAACCAGCAGCGCCAGTGAAAGCAGCCCTGCGCCAGCAGCCAGCGCGCCCATCTCCCGACGCGGCCAGCATCTGCTGGGGCACATCAGCGCCAGCCCGCGTCAGTGGGGGGCATTTATCCCCGGCGTACCGGACGTCAATGCGTTTCCCCACCCGCTGTTCAGTAAAATCCAGGCGCGTATCAGCCGCCGTCCAAAACCCGAACAGCTCAGCTATAGCTGTAACGGCGGAACGGCCGAGCTGCAGCACGCGTTGGTGGACTATCTGAGAGTAGCGCGCGGCGTTCAGTGCCAGGCAGATCAAATTCTTATTACTGAAGGGATCCATCAGGCTATCGACCTGATCACCCGCATGCTGTGCGACCGCGGCGATCTCGCCTGGGTGGAGGAGCCGTCCTACTGGGGCATTCGCCATGTGCTGGCGATGAATGAAGTGCGGGCCGAGCCCGTGGTGGTTGATGCCAGCGGCCTGTGCCCGCCCGAAAGCATAGCCGAAGCCCCGCGGCTGATCTTCGTTACGCCATCCCATCAGTACCCCCTCGGCGCGGTAATGAGCCTTGAGCGCCGACAGCGCCTGCTCACTCTGGCCCATCAGCACGGCAGCTGGATTGTGGAAGATGATTACGACAGCGAGTTTCGCTTTTCCGGTCAGCCGATCCCGGCGCTACAGGGCTTAGTCCCCGAAGCGCCGGTGGTCTACGTCGGTACGTTCAGTAAAACGCTCTACCCGGGGCTGCGGCTGGGCTACGTCGTGCTGCCTCGCCCGCTGGCGGCTGAACTCAAAAACGCCCACGCCGAGCTCTACCGCGGCGGCCATTCGCTTATCCAGCTGGCGCTGGCGGAATTTATCAACGCCGGTCATTACTCGGCACACATTCGCCGCATGCGCCTGCTCTACAGCCGCCGTCGCGTCTTTTTGACCGAGCTGATTCAGCGGCACTGCGGGCCGCACGCGCTGTCGGACTTCAGCGATAATGCCGGACTGCATCTGATCCTGAATTTGCCGGATGAGGCGGATGACGTGGCGATTGCCCGCGATGCCAACGCGCGCCATATTTTAGTGCGTCCGCTGTCGCGCTATTACCTGACGGCGCAGCGGAAGAAAGGGCTGTTGATGGGTTTTGCTTCGCAGCCGGAAACGCAGATGGAACCGGCGTTCAACGTCCTGCTTGAGTGTCTGAAAATGCACTGCCCGCAGGCGCTGGCGGAGGCAGAAAAACAAAACGCCCCATCGTAATGTGGGGCGTTATCGGGGGACTGGCGCTCAGATTAGGCTTCGATAGCGGCGCGCAGTTTTTTCATGGCGTTCTTTTCAAGCTGACGTACACGTTCAGCCGACACGCCGTAGCGGTCTGCCAGCTCCTGCAGCGTGGACTTGTTGTCTTCGTCCAGCCAGCGGGCGCGGATGATGTCCTGGCTACGTTCGTCAAGACCCTGCATCGCGTCGGTCAGCTTGTTTGCCGCCTGCTCTTCCCAGTTATCGTCTTCAATGCCGTCGGCAAAGTTAGACGTTTTATCCTGCAGATAGAGCACCGGCGCCATCGGCTGGCTATCGGACTCATCATCCGACGACATGTCGAAGGTCATGTCCTGCGCCGCCATACGTGACTCCATCTCACGCACGTCTTTGCTCGACACGCCCAGCTCGCGGGCCACCATTTCGACTTCATCCTGGTTAAACCAGCCCAGACGCTGCTTGGTTTTGCGCAGGTTAAAGAACAGCTTACGCTGTGCTTTCGTGGTCGCGACCTTCACGATACGCCAGTTACGCAGCACGTATTCATGAATTTCCGCTTTGATCCAGTGCACGGCGAAGGAAACCAGACGCACGCCCACTTCCGGGTTAAAACGGCGCACGGCTTTCATCAGGCCAATGTTGCCTTCCTGAATCAGATCCGCCTGCGGCAGGCCATAGCCCGAGTAGTTACGAGCAATATGAACAACAAAGCGCAGGTGAGACAGGATCAGCTTTTTCGCTGCTTCCAGATCGCCCTGGTAATGCAGCTTTTCAGCAAGCTCCCGCTCTTCATCAGCCGATAACATCGGCCAAGTGTTAGCAGCCCGGATGTACGATTCCAGGTTACCAACGGGGGCTAAGGCTAAAGTTTGCATATCTTTGGTCATTCAAATCCTCTCAATCGATATCTTCTGGCATCTTTCTGTCCTCACAACGGAGCAACAAACATGCCAGCATTGATGAGCAACGAGAATATCACTCACATTAGTATCAGACAGTGATTTTATCCACAAGTTCCATGCAATGATGTGAATAGATTACGCACAAAATGTGACATGGTTATGAAGTTTAGGGAAGCGTCGACAGGGACTCTTTCCCTGCAGAGAGATATTCAGTGCAGGGAAAGATTATACCAGATTTTTACTACTCGGGAGTAAAGTGACGTAAATGTTGAACGGTTGCCAGCCAGGCGGCGACCCAGCCAATCATCGAGCAAACAATCAGCATCAGCAGGCACTCGTCAAAGCCTAAGCCGCTGAGTTCAAACTGCGTGCCGAAGACTTTCGCCACTTCGGTGACCGCCGACGACAGGCGCATGACCATAATTTCCGACAGGATCAGCGACAGAAACGCGCCGGAGAACCCCAGCAGCGCCCCACCGTAAAGGAACGGACGCAGAATAAAGCCGTCGGTCGCGCCAATCAGTTTCTGCACGTTAATGGTATCGCGGCGGGCGAAGATGCTCAGACGCACGCTGTTGCCGATCACCAGGAAGACCGCCGCCACCATCAGTACGCCGATCATCGCCGAAACGCGTCCAACCAGCCCGGTCAGCGACGAGAGGCGCGCAAACCAGCTGTCATCCATACGCACTTCATCAACGCCCTGAACGTGGCTCACGCGGTCGCGCAGCGTGTTCAGCGCTTCAACGCTCTGGAAATCAATCTTCGGCACCACGATCGCCACCGCCGGCAGCGGGTTCTCTTCCAGCATATCCAGCGCGCCGCCGAAGCCTGACCAGTTGCGGAATTCGCCAAGGGCTTCATCGCGCGACAGATAGTTAACCTTCTCGACGCCCTGCTCCGCCTGCAGCTGGCCGACTACCCGCGCAGCGGCGTCGTCATCCAGCGTTTTTTCCAGATAAACAGTGATTTGCGGCGTGGGATAATACTGCGACGCCGCGGTGCTGACGTTTTTGTAGACCATGTAGCACACGCTTGGCAGGGTCAACGAAATGGCGATCACCATCACCGTCAGAAACGTCGCCAGCGGCGTGCTTTTCAGATCCTGTACCGCGCCGTGCCAGGCGTAGCGCACCTGTTCATTGAATACGTTGCTCTTGCGGGAAGCCGGATTCGGCGCCGCTTTTGGCCGCTTCGACGCATTGCGCCCGCCGCTACCGCCCGCTCCGCCCGCATTGCGGAAACGGTCGAATCGATTGCCGAATCGGCGAATGTGGTTCATTGCCTCGCGCTTATTCACCGATGTGGCCTCCATGCATATGCCCCTCGCTGAGGGACAGGACGCGGTACGGACGACTGGAGATAAGCCCCAGGTCATGCGTCGCCATCAGCACCGTCACCCCAACGCGGTTAAACTCTTCAAACAGACGTAAGATCCCTTCCGACAGCGCCTCGTCGAGGTTACCGGTCGGTTCATCCGCCAGCAGGACCGCAGGTTTGTTCACCACCGCGCGGGCGATGCCCACGCGCTGTTGTTCCCCGCCTGAAAGCTGAATCGGCAGGTTTTTCGCTTTGTCCAGCAGCCCGACTTTATCCAGCGCCGCCGAGACGCGACGACGGATATCATCCCCGCTGGCGCCGGCGATAATCAGCGGGATCGCTACATTATCGTAAACGGTTCGGTCCATCAGCAGATGGTGGTCCTGGAAAATCATGCCAATCTGACGGCGCAAAAACGGCACCTCGCGGCTCTTCAGGCGGCTAATATCATGGCCGCCGAAAAGGATTTTGCCGGCGCTGGGCCGTTCGATACCGCAGATAAGCTTCAGCAGGGTACTTTTCCCCGCGCCGGAATGGCCGGTCAGAAACGCCATCTCGCCCGCCTGCAGGTGGAACGTCACCCCCTGCAGCGCTTGTCTCCCACCGAGATAGGCTTTGCTGACTTGTTCAAAGCGAATCATTTTTAATCCTCTCGGGCAAAAAGTGCCTCAATAAAGTCGCCCGCATTAAACGGACGCAGATCTTCAATACGTTCGCCAACACCGATGTAGCGAATCGGAATACCGAACTGATCGGCAACCGAGAAGATAACCCCGCCCTTGGCGGTCCCATCCAGCTTAGTCAAGGTAATACCGGTCAGTCCAACCGCCTCATGGAACAGTTTGGCCTGGCTAATCGCGTTCTGCCCGGTGCTGGCGTCAATGGTCAGCATAACTTCATGCGGCGCATCGACATCGAGTTTTTTCATGACGCGGACAATCTTCTTCAGCTCTTCCATCAGGTGCGATTTATTCTGCAGACGACCCGCGGTATCGGCAATCAGGACGTCAATATTGCGCGCCTTCGCCGCCTGGATGGCGTCGAAAATGACCGATGCCGAATCCGCGCCGGTGTGCTGGGCAATCACCGGAATATTGTTGCGCTGCCCCCAAACCTGGAGCTGCTCAACCGCCGCCGCGCGGAAAGTATCCCCCGCCGCCAGCATCACCGACTTGCCCTGCTGCTCGAACTGACGCGCCAGCTTGCCGATGGTGGTGGTTTTACCGACGCCGTTGACGCCGACCATCAGAATCACAAACGGCGTTTTGCCTTCTACGTTCAGCGGCTCATCCACTTTCGCCAGAATATCGCCCATCTCTTCTTTCAGCAGGCCGTACAGCGCCTCGGCGTCGCGCAGCTGCTTGCGGCTGGCGTCGTTGGTAAGACGCGTGATGATCTTACGCGTGGTTTCCACGCCGACATCGGCAATCAGCAGCTGCTCTTCCAGCTCTTCAAACAGATCATCGTCGATTTTCTTACCGCGGAACAGACTGATAAATCCGGAACCGAGGTTCTGTTTGGTTTTTACCAGGCTGCGTTTGAGGCGGGCGAAGAAACCTTCTTTGGTCGGTTTTTCCTGCTCTAACGGCGTCACGACGGTTTCGTCCGGCACCACTTCAACGGCGTTTTCTGCCGCATCGGCCGCCGCCAGAGCCTGTGCTTCCAGCTCTTCATCGGTGATATCGGCCTCAGCCTCTTCTACCGTTTCGTCTGGTTCCGGCTGGTCAACGGCGGTTTCTTCAATAACTGCCGTTTCCGGTTCGGTAATGACCTCTTCCGGCGTCTGTTCAGCGACGACTTCAGCCACTACCGGCTCGGCGATGACCTCTTCCACCAGCGGCTCAGCGACCGTCTCTTCAACCGCGGGCTGCTCCGCTATCTCCTCAACCGCCGGGGAGTCGACAACCGCCTGCGGCTGTTCGCTCTCCACAACCTGCTCGGTCACCTCAACCACCTCGGCGGCAAAGGCTTCGGCATCCTGTTTCTCTGTCGCAGTGGCGTCGACCGTTTCCGGCGCAACCGCAGGCGCTTCGCTTTCCTGAGCCGGTTCTTCAACCTCTTGCTGGGCTTCTACTTTTTGTTCTGTTTCGCTTTCCTGCGCCTGTTCTTTTTGACCAAAGCCCAGCCAGGAAAAGAAGCCACGTTTTTTGTCTTTCGCCATTTGCGACTACACTCCTCGCTGTTAATTCATGGCACAGCTTCGGCCAGTAGGTAGCGGAAGCTGAAAAATGATGAAATTAGTCGGATAGTCTACCACTTAACTTAACTCGCATCACCGCCCCCGGATTAAGGTTTCGTCAACCGCCGCCGATCGTTAGAATAGCAGCCCGGAAGTTGAGACTTGAGCAAAGAGATGAAGAAACCAAACCACGCGGGCAGCGGCCAGATCCGTATTATCGGCGGGCAATGGCGGGGCCGTAAACTCCCGGTGCCGGAGAGCCCGGGTCTGCGCCCGACCACCGACCGGGTGCGCGAAACGCTATTTAACTGGCTGGCGCCCTCGATCGTTGACGCGAACTGCCTCGACTGCTTCGCCGGCAGCGGCGCGCTGGGCCTTGAAGCCCTCTCCCGCTATGCGGCCAGCGCCACGCTGCTGGAAATGGAACGCGGCGTCGCGCAGCAGCTGCAAAAAAATCTGGCGACCCTCAAAGCCAGCAACGCTAAGGTGGTCAATACCAATACTTTAGCGTTTCTTGCTCAGGCGGGCACGCCGCATCACATCGTGTTTGTCGATCCCCCGTTTCGTAAAGGACTGCTTGAAGAGACGCTAAAGCTGCTGGAAAACAACGGCTGGCTTAGCGATGAAGCGCTTGTCTACATTGAGAGTGAAGTCGAAAACGGTTTACCGCCGGTGCCGATGAACTGGCACGTCTATCGTGAAAAAGTGGCCGGACAGGTCGCCTACCGTCTCTATCAACGTGAGGCCCAAGGAGAAAACCATGCTGATTAATTTTGGCCGCTTGCTGATGCTGTGCGTGTGGGCGTTTTTATTGCTGAACCTGTTTCAACCGTTCCCAAAACCGCTGAACATCTTCGTTAACGTGGCGCTGATCTTTATGATTCTGATGCACGGCCTGCAGCTGACGCTGCTCAAGGCGACGCAGACGAAAGAGATGCCGCCGCTGGGGCGCTTCGAGCAGATTCGTATTTTCATCTTCGGCGTGTTCGAACTGGTCGCCTGGCAGAAAAAGCTCAAGGCGACCCTGAAGAAGAAGTAATGCCAGGAAAAGGTTCAGGGGTCTGGCGTAAAGCCCATAAACCGCGAACCTTTATAGCTCAGGACGCCCTTATCGCCGACGCTTAGCGCATGATACTGCGGCGCCTGCAGACGAAAAACCACTTCCAGCCCGCCGCTTTCCGGCCTGAAGCTTGCTTCATAACGCATTTCGCTACCGGCAGGCGCCACCGTCTGCTGGCGCGAACGGCGATCGTTAATCACCTTCTCCCGCTTATTGCTCACCACCACCCGTTTTTGCAACAGCGGCGCGGCATCGTTATCCATTTTTTCCCGACGCTGCTGCACATAGCGATACGACGCGGCAATCGCAATGATGGCAACGGCAACCATAAAAAACAGCGGAACTTTACTCATTCACCTTGCCCCCAGGAATTATCAGGAATAAGCATACTGTGGCTTGATTATCATTGTCATCTTCCTCTGCAAACCACTACACTGAGATTCAGTACTGTAAGTACAATCACTTACGTAATGATAACAGATACAGGGACTTACTATGCTTTGGTCATTTATTGCTGTCTGTTTCTCCGCATGGCTTTACGTCGATGCGTCCTATCGTGGGCCTGCCTGGCGTCGCTGGGTGTTTAAACCCGTCACGCTGATCCTGCTTCTGTTACTGGCCTGGCAAGCGCCTATGTTTAACGCCATCAGCTATCTGGTGCTGGCCGGGCTTTGCGCCTCGCTGGTCGGCGATGCGCTGACCCTGCTGCCGCGGCAGCGGGTAATGTACGCCGTGGGGGCGTTCTTTCTCTCGCATCTGCTCTACACCATCTGGTTTGCCAGCCAGCTGACGCTATCTTTCTTCTGGCCGCTGCCGCTGGTGCTGCTGATCCTCGGCGCGCTGCTGCTGGCGATTATCTGGACGCGTCTGGAAGAGATGCGGATGCCGGTGTTTACCTTTATCGCGATGACGCTGGTGATGGTCTGGCTGGCCGGGGAGCTGTGGTTCGCCCGCCCGACGGATACCGCCCTGTCCGGCTTCGCTGGCGCGGCATTCCTGCTGCTCGGCAACGCGGTCTGGCTCATCAGCCATT
Organism: Klebsiella sp. CN_Kp113; assembly: GCF_040064585.1. NCBI lineage: Bacteria > Pseudomonadati > Pseudomonadota > Gammaproteobacteria > Enterobacterales > Enterobacteriaceae > Klebsiella > Klebsiella sp. CN_Kp113. The sequence continues at coordinate 9,583 of NZ_JBEAID010000052.1, forward strand.
ATCGCCGCCGCTTCCGCGCTGACAACGCCATCTCCTCGGCATTTTACTTCGCCGGGCACTTCCTGATCGTCCGCGCGCTCTATTTGTAATTAAGCGCTTGACTCTGGAGTCGACTCCAGAGTGTATCCTCCGGGTAATGAGAAAATTATCATTACCCGGAGGGTCCTATGTCGGCTCCAGAATCGCAGGATAAAAAAGTCCCACACTTCTCATCGTTAAAATTTACCCCTGCCGCGCAGCCTGCGGAAAGCTGCTGCGCGGACCACGCCTGCAGCAGCGAAACCGCCGCTGAAAACGATGCGCTGAGTCACGCGCGCTTTAGCTGGCTGGTAGAAGGCATGGACTGCGCGGCCTGCGCCCGCAAGGTCGAAACCGCCGTTCGCCAGGTGCCGGGGGTCAGCCAGGTGCAGGTACTATTCGCCACCGAAAAGCTGCTGGTCAACGCCGAGGGCAATGTCCGCCCGCAGATCGAAAGCGCCGTGCGCGCCGCGGGCTATCAGCTGCGTGATGAAAACGCGCCACGGGCAGAGGAGCCCACCTCGTGGCTGCGCGAGAATCTGCCGCTCCTCACCCTCGTCGCCATGATGGCGCTCAGCTGGGGGCTGGAGCAGTTCAGCCCGCCTCTGGGCGAAATTGCCTTCATCGCAACCACGCTGGTCGGCCTGTGGCCGGTCGCCCGGCAAGCAATACGCCTGATCAAAAGCGGAAGCTGGTTCGCCATTGAAACCCTGATGAGCGTCGCAGCCATCGGCGCGCTGTTTATCGGCGCCACCGCCGAAGCGGCGATGGTCCTGCTGCTGTTCTTAATCGGCGAACGTCTTGAGGGCTGGGCCGCCAGCCGCGCGCGGCAAGGCGTCAGCGCCTTGATGGCGCTGAAACCCGACACGGCAATCCGCGTGCGCGACGGCGTGCGTGAAACCGTAGCCCAGCGCGACCTGCGCCCCGGCGACGTGATTGAAGTCGCCGCCGGAGGCCGCCTGCCCGCCGATGGCCAGCTGCTCTCGCTCTTCGCCAGCTTCGATGAGAGCGCGCTAACCGGTGAATCCGTACCGGTGGAGCGTAACGCCGGGGAACGCGTGGCGGCCGGCGCGACCAGCGTCGATCGTCTGGTACAGCTGACGGTGATCTCCGAACCGGGCGACAGCGCTATCGATCGCATCCTTAAGCTGATTGAAGAAGCGGAAGAGCGCCGCGCGCCGATTGAGCGCTTTATCGATCGCTTTAGCCGCATCTATACCCCGGCGATTATGGTGGTCGCGCTGCTGGTGGCCATTGTTCCGCCGCTGCTGTTTGCGGGCGCATGGCTGCCGTGGATCTATAAAGGTTTAACGCTGCTGCTGATTGGCTGTCCGTGCGCGCTGGTGATCTCAACCCCGGCGGCGATTACCTCCGGGCTGGCGGTGGCGGCGCGTCGCGGCGCGCTGATTAAAGGCGGCGCGGCGCTGGAGCAGCTGGGCCGCGTGCGCCAGGTGGCGTTTGATAAAACCGGCACCCTGACCATCGGCCAGCCGCGCGTCACCGCGGTGATGACGACCGCAGACATCGGCGAAAACGAGCTGCTGGCGCTGGCGGCCGCCGTGGAGCAAGGCTCCAGCCACCCGTTAGCCCAGGCCGTCGTACGTGAGGCGGAGCAGCGGCAGCTGGTCATTCCGCCGGCAAGCGGCCAGCGCGCGCTGGCCGGATCCGGCATTGAGGCGCAGGTTGAAGGACGTCAGGTGCTGATTTGCGCCGCGGGTAAAAACCGCGATCCACAGTACGATGAACCTATTCAGCAGCTGGAGAGCGCGGGGCAAACCGTGGTGCTGGTGATGCGCGATGAGGCGCTGCTGGGGATTGTGGCGCTGCGCGATACGCTACGCGATGATGCTCGCCAGGCGGTGGATGAACTCCATCAGTTAGGCGTTCAGGGAATCATACTGACCGGCGACAATCCGCGCGCGGCGGCGGCTATCGCCAGCGAACTGGGGCTGGCGTTCCGCGCCGGGCTGCTGCCTGCGGATAAAGTGCAGGCGGTGATGGCGCTTAATACCCAGTCGCCGCTGGCCATGGTCGGCGACGGGATCAACGACGCGCCGGCGATGAAAGCGGCGACCATTGGCATCGCGATGGGCAGCGGCACCGACGTCGCTCTGGAGACCGCCGATGCGGCATTGACCCACAACCGCCTCACCGGACTGGCGCAGATGATTTCGCTGGCGCGCGCCACTCACGCCAATATCCGGCAGAATATCGCTATCGCGCTGGGTCTGAAGGGGATTTTCCTCGTCACCACCCTGCTCGGCCTCACCGGCCTGTGGCTGGCGGTGCTGGCGGATACCGGGGCGACGGTGCTGGTCACCGCTAACGCGCTGCGGCTGCTACGTAAGAAGTAGGGACAATACCCGGGGGCGGCGCTTGACGCGCCTTGCCCGGGCTACAGGTTCGTGCGGTCTGGTTTTTTGTAGCCTTGCTCAGTGGCTTTTACGGATCAGATAGCGGTACGGCAGCGCCTCGGTTTCCTGCGCCAGCAGCTCATGCTCCATAAAACGGCAGAAACCGGGAATATCGCGGGTCGTCGCCGGATCGTCGGCCACGATTAGCAGCGTCTCGCCCACCGGCATCGTGCGCACGGTCTTGCGCACCATCATCACCGGTTCCGGGCAACGAAGCCCCTGCGCATCAAGCGTATGGTCAGGGCTGGAGAAAAGTTCGCTCATTTTCATCTCACATTAACAAAACGGCCCTAGTTTACCCCCAGTTCGCCAGTACGCAAGCCAGGTTAACGTTTGCGCGAAAAACAACCATTGCAATACGCTCGCAACGCAGTATCATGCAGCCGTTTTTATTGGGTTCCCTCACCCCAACCACTAAAAAGGTCACAATATGAGTCCGTTTACTACCGTACAGCGTAAAAAAGCGCTGATCTGGCTATCGCTTTTCCATCTGCTGGTCATCACTTCCAGTAACTATCTGGTGCAGCTGCCGATCTCCATCTTTGGTTTTCATACCACCTGGGGCGCGTTCAGCTTTCCGTTTATTTTCCTCGCCACCGACCTGACGGTGCGGATTTTCGGCGCTCCGCTGGCGCGACGCATTATCCTCGCGGTCATGATCCCGGCGCTGGTTATCTCCTACGGGGTTTCCGCGCTGTTCTATATGGGCGAGTGGCAGGGGTTTGCCGCATTAACCAGCTTTAACCTGTTTGTCGCCCGTATCGCCGCCGCCAGCTTTATGGCCTACGCGCTGGGGCAAATCCTCGACGTCCACGTCTTTAACCGCCTGCGTCAAAACCGCCGCTGGTGGCTGGCGCCCACGGCATCCACCCTTTTTGGTAACGTCAGCGATACGCTGGCCTTCTTCTTTATCGCCTTCTGGCGCAGCCCGGACCCGTTTATGGCGGCGCACTGGGGCGAAATCGCCATCGTCGACTACTGCTTCAAGGTGCTGATTAGCATCGTATTCTTCCTGCCGATGTACGGCATGTTGTTGAATATGCTGCTGAAAAAACTGGCAGATAAATCTGATTTATCCGCATTGCAGCCAGGTTAAGAGTACTCACGAAACGATGTGATAAGATAAGCGAATGAGCCGTTAATGGCCGTTTATCGAAAGGAAGATGTCAATGCGCAATTTGGTTAAATATGTCGGTATTGGCCTGCTGGTTGTAGGTCTTGCGGCCTGTGATAACAGCGATACAAAAACGCCGACTGCCGGGGCTGCTGCGGAAAGCAACGCCAGCGGGCAACCTATTAGTCTGCTGGATGGCAAACTGAGCTTCTCCCTGCCAGCCGGTATGACCGACCAGAGCGGCAAGCTGGGCACCCAGGCCAACAATATGCACGTCTATTCTGATGCCACCGGCCAGAAAGCGGTGATCGTGATTGTGGGTGACAATACCAACGAGGAGCTGGCGGTGATGAGCCAGCGTCTGGAAGAGCAGCAGCGCAGCCGCGACCCGCAGCTGCAGGTCGTGAGCAATAAATCCATTGAGATCAAAGGCCACACGCTGCAACAGCTGGACAGCATCATCTCCGCCAAGGGTCAGACCGCCTGGTCTTCCGTCCTTCTCGGCAAGGTTGATGACAAACTGCTGACGCTGCAAATCACATTGCCAGCGGATAACCAGCAGCAGGCGCAGACCGAAGCGGAAAACATTATCAACACCCTCGTCATCCAGTAACTACTGACCTGACGCCGCGGCCTCCGGTTCATCGACCGGGGGCCGTTTTTTTAACCGCCATCCCAGCAGCAGCGCCACCGCAACCAGCCCCGCCGTCGCCAGATAGATCGATGAAATGCCCGCCCACGCCATCAGCAGCCCGGCGAGCGGACCGGTGATCCCCAGCGAGAGATCCATAAATACCGTATAGGTTGCCAGCGCCGACCCCTGGTTCTGCTGCGGTACGGCCTTCACCGCCACCACGCCAAGCGCCGGGAACACCAGCGAAAAACCGGCTCCGGCAAAGAAAGTGCCGATTTTCGCCATCAGCGGCGTCTCCGCCAGGCCCACTAACAGCAGCCCAATAATCTCGACGACAAAACAGAGCATCGCCACGTTCAGCCCGCCGAGGCGGTTAATTCCGTTGGGGAACAGCAGGCGAGTGCCGACGAAGGCGCAGCTAAACAGCATCAGGGCGAAGGCCGCGCCGTCCCAGCCTTTAGCATCATAAAACAGAGTGATAAAGGTGGCGATAACGCCAAAACCCGCCGAAGCCAGGGCCAGCGCCATGCCGTAGAGCCAGACGCGCCCCAGCACCGCGCGAAACGACATCGCTTTACCCTTGCCCGCTTTGACCGCCGCCCGCGGCAACGCGCACAGCACGGCCACCAGGGCGACCGCCATAATGGTCAACGCCAGCCCGTGCAGGCCAATCAGCGAGTAGCAGAGCACGCCGAGCGGCGCGCCCATCGCCATCGCTCCGTAGGTGACAATGCCGTTCCAGGAGATAACCCGCCCGATATGCAGCGAACCGACTACCCCGACGCCCCACAGCGTGGAGCCGGTTCCCGCGAAGCTCTGCCCGATGCCGAGGATAATCCGGCCAAGGCACAGCAGCGCCAGGCTAACCACGGGCAAGCCGCCGAAGAGCGCCGCCAGCAGATAGCCGAGTCCGCTCAGAAAGCAGCCGCACAGGCCGAAAATGACGATCTTTTTTGGCCCCAGAAGATCGGCATAGCGCCCGGCGTGAGGGCGGCTGAGCAGCGTAGCGAAGTACTGGAGGCTAATCACCAGCCCGGCCCAAAAGGCGCTAAACCCCATCACATCATGAACATAGCCGGGCAAGACCGCCAGCGGCAGGCCAATGGTCAGGTAGCTGGCAAAGTTAAAAATCACGACAGAGACAATCCGCAGATTGAGGCGCAATCCATTAAGCGCCGGTTCGGCGACGGTTTCGGGCATCGGGTTCCACCAGATTTTTACAACTGTGTTTCATTTCTACCACGCCACACGTTATAAATCAGCAGCCAGATTAGGATTCCTGGCAGCAAGCCAGCCGCTACACTTAATGAAAATCATAGAAAGGAAGAGTGAATGACAACCCCTCAGCCCGATAAAACGGGCATGCATATTCTGCTCAAACTGGCGTCACTGGTGGTTATCCTCGCCGGTATTCACGCCGCGGCAGATATCATCGTGCAGCTATTACTGGCGCTGTTCTTCGCCATTGTCCTCAACCCTCTGGTCACCTGGTTTATTCGCCGCGGCGTGCGTCGCCCGGTCGCCATTACTATCGTGGTGGTGGTGATGCTGATCGTGCTCACCGCGTTAATTGGCGTACTGGCCGCGTCGGTTAACGAATTTGTCGCCATGATGCCAAAATATAATAAAGAGCTGACGGCAAAAGTCCTGCGGCTGCAGGAGGCGCTGCCCTTTTTGCATATTCATATGTCCCCGGAGCGTATGCTGCAACGCATAGACTCCGACAAGCTGATGACGTTCACGACCACCCTGATGACCGGGCTGTCCGGCGCCATGGCCAGCGTCGTTCTGCTGGTTATGACGGTGGTATTTATGCTTTTTGAAGTCCGGCATGTGCCCTATAAACTCCGTTTTGCCCTCAACAACCCGCAAATCCACATCGCCGGTCTTCATCGGGCGTTAAAAGGCGTTTCGCATTATCTGGCGCTGAAAACGCTGCTCAGCCTGTGGACCGGGGTGATTATCTGGTTAGGGCTGATGCTGATGGGGGTGCAGTTTGCGCTGATGTGGGGCGTGCTGGCTTTTCTGCTGAACTATGTGCCTAACATTGGCTCGGTGATTTCCGCCGTCCCGCCGATGATCCAGGCGTTACTTTTTAACGGATATTATGAATGCCTGCTGGTCGGCGCACTCTTTTTAGTCGTGCACATGATTATCGGCAATATTCTCGAACCCCGCATGATGGGCCACCGGCTGGGCATGTCTACGCTGGTGGTTTTCCTCTCGTTGCTGGTCTGGGGATGGCTGCTTGGCCCGGTGGGAATGCTGCTGTCGGTACCGTTAACCAGCGTGTGTAAAATATGGATGGAGACCACCAGGGGCGGCAGTAAGTTAGCCATCCTGCTCGGGCCCGGGCGCCCCAAAAGCAGGCTACCGGGCTAGCCCTGCCGCTTCACCGGCCAGAAGATCGTCAGCACCCCGGCGACAATCAGCAGCACGCCCAGCAGCGATTGCCAGTGGAAAGGCTCATGCCAGCCGGGGAGCCAGATGGCGGCGGCCCATACCAGGATGTAGCTCAGGCTCAGCAGCGCGTAGGCTTTCGCCAGCGGCAGTTGATGGAGGGCGAAGTACCAGCAGACCATCGACAGCAGGTAACCCATAAGCCCGAACGCCAGGCCAAACGTGCCCGCCCGCAGATGCAGCAGATGGTTGAGGAAGGTGAATATCTCCGTCAGCGGCGGGAGCTCGACCATCGCGCTGCGCAGCAGCAGCTGCGCGCCGCTCGCCAGGCCGACGCTGAACAACGCCCAGATTAAGCCCATCAGATACGGCTCCCGAGAATAACGATCCCAACGACGATGAGTCCCACGCCAAGCCAGTGGCGACGCGCGACCGGCTCGCGCCAGATCCCCCACGCCGCCAGCGTCACCCAGACGAAGTTCAGGCTCAGCATGGGATAGGCGATGCTGACCGGGATCGACTGCAGCACGCTAAGCCACAGCAGCATGCTGCAGCCGAGAGAGAGCAGCGCGAGCCCCAGCCAGACAAGGATATGGTACCCGCGCCGCCCGGATTTGGACGGGCGGGTCGCCTGTTTCTGGCACAGCTGTCCGGCGCAGCTCAGCAGGCTGGCGAAAACCAGACAGATCCAGACGCTCATTGCGGCAGATACTGGATATACACCACGCGCCCAAGCTCGTAGGAGCTATCCGGTTTCGGTAGCGCTAAATCAGCCATACTTTCTCCTTTATCCATCAGCAGAACCAGCGAGACGGGGCCCTGTTGGCGGTGCGTCGCTAGCCAGTCAGCAAAATGGGCTTGATCGACAAACTGGTGCTGCGCGTCCGGCCAGGAGAGACCGTACTTCAGCTCGCCCTGCTTGTCGAACAGAATGATATCGCTGCGCTTGAGCTCCCACGACAGCCCGCCGGCGATACCGACGTTATTGGTCAACACGTAGCGGCTCGGGGTCAGCGATTCGCTGACGATATCCACCAGGAACTGCGGCTGCTTGCTGTCGATCACCCGATCCGGGATAGCGAAGCCCACCAGCAGCGCCAGCCCGAGCGGGCAGCAGGCGGCGAGGGTCCAGCGGCGGCCGTTGTCCTTCATCGCCAGCCAGCCCATCAGCGCCCAGCAGCCAAATATCAGCGCCGCCAGCAGGCACTTATAGAGCTCAATATGGCTCCATACCGGCTTGTGCATAAAGCCCCACGGCGAAACCACCAGCACGGCGACCAGGCCAATCAGGCCAAAGGCCAGGTTGATCGCGCCGTTAATTTTCAGCGCCTTCGCCCCCGCCTTCGCCGCGTCCAGCGCGTAGCGCGCCATCAGAATCGACAGGGGAGCAAAACAGGGCAGGATATAGGTTGGGAGTTTACCCTTAGCAATGCTGAAGAACAGGAACGGCATCGCCACCCATCCGAGCAAATAGAGCGCACCGCGCGACTCATCGCGTTCGGTCCAGCCGCGCTTGAGCGCACCCGGCAGCAGCGCCAGCCACGGCAGGCTGCCGGCAATCAGGAACGGAATGTAGTACCAGAACGGCGCTTTATGCTGGGCATCTTTTTCCGCGAAACGCTGGATATGCTCCACCCAGAAGAAGTAGCGCCAGAAGTCCGGCTCGCGTTTGGCGATGGCAAGACCCCACGGCAGCACCACCAGCGCGCAGACGCCCACCGCCAGCCAGCCGTAAGTCAACACTTCGCGCCAGCGCTTACGCGCAATCACCCACGGTAGTACCCCGACCACCGGCACCGCCAGCGCGAGGAAGCCTTTGGTCATCACCCCCATCCCGCAGGCCACGCCGAGTAAAACATAGCCGAGAATTTTGCCGCCGTGGCTTTGGGCCTGCGCCGCGCCCCAGAAGCTGCACATCGCCAGCGCCATCCACATGGTGATCATCGGGTCGAGCACCGCGTAGGTGCCGATACCGTAAACCAGCAGCGCGGTCAGGAAGATCGCCGGTGACAGGATCGCGACGCGTTTATCGCGGAAAAGACGCCATGCCAGCCAGGCGACCAGCAGAGCGGTGACGGTAATGGAAAACACCACCCCAAAGCGGACGGCAAAATTATTGTGGCCGAATAGCCACTGGCCGATGCTGTTGATCCAGTAGCCGGCAATGGGCTTTTCAAAGTAGCGCAGCCCGAGGAAATGCGGCACCACCCAGTCGCCGGTCGCCAGCATTTCGCGGCTGATCTCCGCGTAGCGGGTTTCATCAGGCTGCCAGAGCAGGCGGAAGTTAAGCGGCAGTAAATAGTAGAGGACAAAAAGGGCGACCAGAGAGGCGCCGTAGCGAATGCTTTTCATCAAACACCCGAATTGAGTAATTGTTCACGTCCAAGCCAGCCTTCCCGGCCGGCCAGTTCACCACGAACCACTTTACCTCGCGGCAGCACGCTAAAATCGGCGGGCAGCAGCTGGCTTAGCGGGCAAAACCGGATCTCTTCCTGTGCGGCCATGGTCAGCAGTTCATCAAACTGCTCCGCGAAGGCGATGCCTTCCACTTCGGCATGGATGGTATAGACCGGCGTCCCCGCGTCGCGATGGATGCAGTCCAGCAGATAGCGGTTGAAGCCCGCACTATCCACCGCGTTGCCCACCACTTCATCCCAGGTCGGTAAGGTTACCGGGATCTGCACGGTTCCCGGCGCGCCGTTCCCCAGCTGCGGCAGAAAAGGCCCGGTCCCCCGGCAGTCGCTGTTATAGAGGAAATCGAAAGCCTCTTTGGCTTTGATCACCCGCTGATCGGCACGCCAGCCGGCAACGGCGGAACAGGTTACCGGGCGACCGATAATCCGCTCCAGCTCCAGCAGCCCGCGTTCAACCTCCAGCGTCAGCCTTTCCTGCGGCCAGACGCCGCTCCACGCCTGCCAGCTATAGTGATCCCAGGCGTGCAGGCCGACTTCATGCTCCTGCGCGGCGGCGCGGATAACGTCCTCATTCCCGGCGCCGATCCTGCGCCCTGGCCAGGCGGTACCGGCCAGCAGGATATCCCAGCCGTACAGCGACGCGGCCTTTGAGCGCAGCATCTTCCACAGAAACTTCGGTTTTATCAGGCGCCAGATATGGCGCCCCATGTTGTCCGGCCCGACGCTGAAAAAGAAGCTTGCCTGAATCCCGTGCTGGCTCAGCAGAGCCAGCAGCCGCGGGACCCCGTCCCGCGTGCCGCGAAAGGTATCGACATCTATGCGTAAGCCGACCTGTTTCATGATTTTCCGCTGTCCGTCAGCTCAACCGTGCGCAGGAAGAAGTCCAGGGTGTGTTCCACGGTCTCTTCCATTTCCACCGTTGGCACCCAGTTCAGGCAGCGCTTCGCGTTGCGAATGCTCGGCTTACGATGTTCGACGTCCTGGTAGCCTTTACCGTAGTAATCGCTGCTTTCCACTTCGCGGAACCCGGCAAACGGCGGGAAGCGGTCGCGCAGCGGATGGCGTTCAAAGCAGGCCAGCAGCATTTCCGCCAGCTCTTTGATACTCGCTTCGTTATCCGGGTTGCCGATGTTGATGATCTGCCCGTCGCAGCGGCCGTCTTTGTTCTCAATGATGCGGAACAGCGCTTCGATACCGTCGCTGATATCGGTAAAACAGCGTTTCTGCTTACCGCCCTCAATCAGCTTGATCGGCGAACCTTCAACCAGGTTCAGGATCAGCTGGGTGATGGCGCGAGAGCTACCGATGCGCGCGGCGTTGAGGTTATCGAGGCGCGGCCCCATCCAGTTAAACGGACGGAACAGGGTAAACTTCAGGCCGTTCTTATCGCCGTAGGCCCAGATCACGCGGTCCAGCAGCTGCTTGGAGACCGAGTAGATCCAGCGCTGTTTGTTAATCGGCCCGACCACCAGATTGGAGGTATCTTCATCGAAGTTATTGTCGGTGCACATGCCGTACACTTCCGAGGTCGACGGGAAGATGATGCGCTTATCGTATTTCACGCAGTCGCGGATAATCTTCAGGTTCTCTTCGAAATCCAGCTCAAACACGCGCAGCGGGTTGCGGGTATATTCGATTGGCGTGGCAATCGCCACCAGCGGCAGGACCACGTCGCACTTCTTAATGTGGTACTCGATCCACTCGGAGTGGATGCTGATATCGCCTTCAACGAAGTGGAAGCGCGGGTTGTCGAGGAAGCGGCTGATAGCGTCGGAGCCAATGTCCAGGCCGTAAATCTCGTAGTTGTCGTCCTGCAGCAGACGCTCGGTCAGGTGGTTGCCGATAAAGCCGTTCACCCCGAGGATCAGCACGCGGGTACGGCGCTTAATCGCCACCACCGGTTTGCTGCTCAGCACCGCGCCGGCAACCAGGCCAAGCGCCTGCGCCAGCTGCGTACCCTGCATATAAACGCCGCGCTCGGTCTGCCCGGTAACGATTTCTAACGCCCCTTCCTGGCAGGCGACCACCAGCGGCGCAACGGAGATCACCGTCCCCGCTTTGGCGGCGGCCAGATCGTGGCGCACGCGGGATTTCCAGACGATAAACTTGTTCGCGCCGGCGTAGCCGAACGCGCCCGGCCACGGATCGGAGACCGCACGGACGAGGTTGTGCAGCGTCTGGGCCGAGCGTTCCCAGTCGAGGCGACCGTCTTCCGGCGTACGGCGACCGACGTAAGTCGCCAGGCTTTCATCCTGGGCGCGCTCTTCGGTTTTGCCGTCGCGGATGGCGGGCAGCGCCTGAGCCAAAAGTTCCGACGCCGCGGAACAGAGCTTACGGTGCAGCGCCAGCGCCGCGTCATCCGCGCCGATCGCGACGCTTTTCTGCGCCACGATATTGCCGGCATCGGCGCGGTTAACCATACGGTGCAGCGTCACGCCGGTTTCGCTTTCGCCGTTCACCAGCACCCAGTTCAGCGGCGCGCGGCCGCGGTATTTTGGCAGCAGTGAACCATGCAGGTTAAAAGCCCCCTGCGGCGCAATATTCAAAATGTCATCGCACAGCAGGTTGCGGTAGTAGAACGAGAACAGCACGTCCGGTTTAATCTCACGGATACGTTCGATCCACAGCGGATGATTCACATCTTCCGGCGCCCATACCGGGATGCCTTGCTCAGCGGCAATACGCGCCACGGAGCCAAAAAAATGGTTTTCGCCAGGGTTATCCGGATGGGTAAAAATAGCGGCGATGTCATAACCGGCATCCAGCAGAGACTGAATACCTGCACAACCCATATCGTGATAAGCGAAGACTACGGCTTTCATGAACGATCTTCCTCTTGAGATGCCGTTTCCGGCTGGCGAACAACACGTTGAATAAAGTAGCGGGGGCGGGCGCGGACATCGTTATAGATGCGGCCGATATACTCCCCGAGCAGGCCCATCCCGACGAACTGGGCGCCGATAAACATGAACAGCACCGCGAACAGCATGAACACCCCTTCCGCCGCCCACTGGGGACCAAACACCAGACGCAGCACCACCAGCATCAGGCCGAAGGCGAAGCCCAGCAGAGCGATGACGCTGCCGAACAGGCTCAGCAGGCGCAGCGGCGTGGTGGTCAGGCAGGTCACCAGGTCGTACATCAGGTTAATCAGGCGCATAAAGCTGTATTTGGAATCGCCGAATTCGCGCTCGGCGTGCATCACCGGGATCTCAACCGCCCGGCGGGCAAAAGTGTTCGCCAGAATCGGGATAAACGTACTGCGCTCATGGCAGTTGAGCATCGCGTCGATGATATGGCGGCGATAGGCGCGCAGCATGCAGCCATAGTCGCCCATCGCTTTACCGGTGGTGCGCTGGATCAGGCGGTTGATCATCTTCGAGGCGCTTTTACGGAAGAAGGTGTCCTGGCGGTTCTGGCGCACGGTACCGACCACGTCGTAGCCCTCATCGGCCTTCTCGACCAGGCGCGGGATCTCTTCCGGCGGGTTTTGCAGGTCGGCATCAAGGGTAATGATCAGGTCACCGGTAACGTGGCTGAAGCCCGCCATAATCGCCGAGTGCTGACCATAGTTGCGGTTCAACAGGACCGCCACCACGTGGCTGCCTTCGGCCTCGGCGGCTTCGGTGAGCATTCGCGCCGAGTCATCGCTGCTGCCGTCGTCGACCAGCAGAATTTCATATTGCCGTCCGAGCGTCGCGCAGGCGGTGTCGGTGCGGCGGATAAGCTCCGGCAGGCTCTCCTGTTCGTTATACACAGGAATAACGACCGAGACCTTTTTCACGGGAGGATAGCTAAACATATCAACGTCCTGACAGCTGGTGCAGTGCGGAAATGACCCGAGTGACATCGTCATCGGTCATATCCGGGAACAACGGAATGGAACAAATGCGCGCGCTGTTCCATTCCGTATGCGGTAATGAAACTTCAGGGAAACGCTCGCGGTAATACTTTTGCGTATGGGCCGCGCGGAAGTGCAGGCCGGTGCCAATGCCCATGGCCTTCAGTCTTTCCATCAGCGCATCGCGGCTGATGCCGCAGGCGGCTTCGTCAACGCGGATAATAAACAGGTGCCAGGCGTGCTGATGCTCCCACGACGGCGCCACCAGCGGCCTGAAGGGCGTATCCGCCAGCTCGCGCAGATAGCGTTGCGCAATGGCGGCGCGGCGCTGATTGGCGTGGGCGAGCTTATCCAGCTGCACCAGCGCCAGCGCGGCGTTGATATCCGCGAGATTGTATTTAAAGCCCGGCGAAATCACCTCCGCCTGCGGGGCGCGGCCCAGGGTCTGGCGGTCATAAGCGTCAACGCCGAGGCCGTGGAACTTCAGGCTGCGAATGCGCGCGGCCAGTTCGTCATCGTCGGTCACCACCAGCCCGCCTTCGGCGCAGGTCATATTCTTGATCGCATGGAATGAGAAAATGGCGGTACCGCGCCACCCGACGTGGCGGCCTTTGTAGTACGTCCCCGCCGCGTGGGCGGCATCTTCAATCACCGGAATAGCGTGACGCTCGCCAATCGCGCGAATGGCGTCAATATCCGCCGGTGCGCCAGCATAGTGCACAGGGATAATGGCTTTGGTTCGCGGGGTGATTGCCGCTTCAACCGCTTCGGGGGTAATCATCAGGTTATCGGGATCGACATCGATCATCACCGGGGTCGCGCCGAGCAGGCAGATCATGTTCAGCGTGGAGACCCAGGTCTGGGAAGGGGTGATCACTTCATCGCCCGCACCGATACCCAGCCCCATCAGCGTGACGTGCATGCCGCCGGTCGCCGAACTGACGGCGATGGCGTGACGGTTGCCGGTTAACGTGCAGAACGCCTCTTCCAGCGCCTGATTTTTCGGTCCAGTGGTGATCCAGCCCGATTGCAAAACTTCACGCAGCGCAGCCAGCTCTGCGTCGCCCATCGACGGGCGCGAAAACGGCAAAAAATCGCTCATCATGTTCCTGTTCTGTGAATGACCCGCGAAAAACCGGGTCGATAAGAAATATCCTGCACCTGCTGACCTAAACAAAATGAAAATGAAAGCGAAATCAGCCCGATGGCGCATTTCATTATTTTGTATTCAGATGTTATTAAATTTAGTCAGATTTGCTTAGGATAATATTAAGAAATTAATATTAATTAGATATGCATGATGATTTTGTTAAAAATCATTGAGATAGAGTGGAATTTATCGCAGAAAAAGGCGCTATAGCGTTCCCGCCGGACGGAGAAATAGCGGGAACGCATTGGCGAAAAGTAAACGGATGCTCAACCAGATTCCAATAAGCTATCTTTAAACATCGTTCAGCAAATATAAAAAATCCAGTCGAATCACGAAACTATTTCAAAATGATTACAGGTTGGCAGGAAAGTTGTCAGGTAATTCGTTAGCCGGGCAATTAATCACTTCGTCATTATCCGCACCGCAATCGCGCACAAAAGTGATGGTGGCAAACTCATCAATCACTTCTGTCGGATAAGCCGGACCGGCTTCACGATAAGAGACCATCAGCGGAATATGATCGTTCTGGAAGCAGACGGTTTTCTCCGGGTTATTCATTACCCAGCGCGGGAAAAAGATGGTGCCGTGAAACAGTTTGTCGCCGAGGTTAACGATCAGGCTCACGTCGGTACCGGTCGGTTCGGTCCAGGAAATTTTGTAGATGCTTTCGCCGACGCGAACGATATAAGCCTGCTGATCTTTCACCCAACGATTCGCGACGATACCGCTGTGAATACGATAATCCAGGGTGGTGCCGTTTTTAACGTAAATTTCGTAGTTCCAGCCATTATCGTAGGTATAAACCAGATGTTTGCCGATAAAACCGCTCAGGTCATGTTTGTCGAATGTGCTCATAATCTGTTCTCCTCTGTTTGTTGAGAACAAGCATACTGCTTTAAAAAATGGATGAATAACGCTATGTTTGGATTAAACTCATTCACTTTTTAGATTGATTATGCACAAGACTACGCTGGAACAATGGGCGCTGCTGGAGAAAGTTGTCGAGCTGGGTAGCTTCGCGAAGGCGGCGGACGAGACCCACCGCAGCCAGTCGTCGGTGAGCTATAATCTCGCGCTGTTGCAGGAGCGGCTGGGCGTCACGCTGCTGACGCCATCGGGCCGTCGCGCGGTGCTGACCCCGGCAGGCGAGCTGCTGCTCGGCCAGGTTAAGCCGCTGCTGCAGGCCTTCTCTTATGTCGAAACCCATGCCGCCACCCTGCGAGACGGCGCCCGGACCCGGCTGGATCTGGTGGTCGACAGCATTTTCCCACGCCAGCGGCTGTTCGCCATTCTGCGCCAGTTTCAACAGCGTTACCCGCAAACTCAGGTCAGGTTGACCGAAGTGCTGGAAAACGTTGAGGAAGAGCATCCGGCCCGCACCGAGGCGGACGTGATGGTGCTGACCCGCCGTCAGGATATTACCGGCCGTGGCGAATGGCTGATGAACATTGATTTTGTCGCCGTCGCCCATCGCGATCATCCACTCTCCGCGCTGGCGGGGCCGCTGGACGACAGCGCGCTGGCCCCCTGGCCGCTGGTGCGCATCGCCGACCGCAGCAACGACCCGCAATCTTCCCGCGATGCATGGACGTTTTCCACTATTGATGCCGCCATCGATGCGGTGCTGTATCAGGTCGGGTTTGGCTGGCTGCCGGAAGAGCGCATTGGCCCACAGCTTCAACAAGGGGTGCTGAAGGCGCTGCCGCTGGGACACGGCGCGCGGCGGGCAACGCCGCTGCACCTGATCGTTAAGCGTGATTTAACACCTATTGATGAGCAGGTCGCCACGCTGCTGGATCTGTTCAGAGCGCCCTGATGGGCTTGTTTACCCGGCTCGCGCTGCGCTTAGCCGGGCTACAGATTCACTGCGGTCTGCTCCCGGGGGCGGCGCTTAACGCGCCTTGCCCGGGCTACAAGGTCCCCGCCGTCTGCGAGCCGGTAGATACTGTGAACGCCTGCAACCATTTTTAGTTGCCGATACTTTCTCCG
>NZ_JBEAID010000053.1:0-23207 GCF_040064585.1 Klebsiella sp. CN_Kp113
AAGCGGCGGTGGATTCCGGCGTCGAATCCGCGCAGCGCATCGGTGAAGTGGTGACTTCGCTGGTTATCGCCCGCCCGCATAACGACATCAACAAAATCGTCTCGCATTACAAAATCATGGATTAACCGGAGAAAAACCTGATGAAAGAAGCGCTAGGGCTTATCGAAACCAAAGGGCTGGTGGCCTGTATTGAAGCGGCGGATGCGATGTGTAAAGCCGCCAACGTGGAGCTGATTGGCTATGAAAACGTCGGCTCCGGCCTCGTCACCGCGATGGTGAAAGGCGACGTCGGCGCGGTGAATGCCGCGGTGGATTCCGGCGTGGAAGCGGCAAAACGCATCGGCGAAGTCGTCACCTCTCGCGTCATCGCGCGTCCGCATAACGACATCGAAAAAATCGCGGCGCAGCACAAAGCATGACCTGACAGGGCGCGCCCCGTCTCCACTCTTTTAGTCTGATGAAGGATAGACTCATGATTGAACTGGATAACGATTTGCAGTCCCGGCAGAACGCCCGGGAGCTGGTGCGCAATGCCAAAAAGGCGCAGGCGATTCTGGCCACCTTTTCGCAGCAGCAAATCGACGCCATCGTGAAGAACGTGGCCCAGGAAGCGGCGCATCATGCCGAAGCGCTGGCGAAAATGGCCGCGGAAGAAACCGGTTTTGGCAACTGGCAGGACAAAGTGCTGAAGAACCGCTTCGCCTCGCTGCGCGTCTACGACGCCATCAAAGATATGAAGACCGTCGGTATCATTCATGACGATCCGCTACAAAAAGTGATGGACGTGGGCGTGCCGCTGGGGGTCATTTGTGCGCTGGTGCCGTCGACCAACCCGACCTCCACCGTCATCTACAAAACGCTGATTGCCCTGAAGGCCGGCAACGCGATTATCTTCTCCCCGCATCCCGGCGCCCGCCAGTGCAGCTGGAAAGCGATTGAAATCGTGAAGCGCGCGGCGGAAGCGGCAGGGGCACCTGCCGGTAGCGTCGACGCCATTAGCCAGCTGACCCTCGAAGCCACCTCAGAGCTGATGCACAGCAAAGACGTGTCGCTGATCCTGGCGACCGGCGGCGAAGGTATGGTGCGCGCCGCCTACGCGTCCGGCACGCCGACCATTAGCGGCGGCCCGGGTAACGGCCCGGCGTTTATCGAACGCAGCGCCGATATCCCCCACGCGGTGAAAGATATCATCACCAGTAAAACCTTCGATAACGGCGTGATCTGCGCCTCCGAGCAGTCGATTATCGTCGAACGCTGCATCTACGACGAAGTGCATCGCGAACTGGAAGCTCAGGGCGCGTACTTCATGAACGAAAGCGAAGCGGCAAAAATGTCGGCCCTGCTGCTGCGCCCCAACGGCACCATCAACCCTAAAGTGGTCGGTAAAACCGCGCTCTATCTGAGCCAGATGGCCGGCTTCTGCGTCCCGGCCAGCACCCGGGTGCTGATTGCCGCGCAGACCACGGTATCGCATTCCAACCCCTACTCGCGGGAAAAACTGTGCCCGGTACTCGGCCTGTACGTCGAAGAGGACTGGAAAGCCGCCTGCCACCGCGTCGTGGAGCTGCTGACCAACGAAGGCCTCGGCCACACGCTGGTGATCCACACCCGCAACCAGGACGTCATCCGCCAGTTCTGCCTGGAAAAACCGGTTAACCGCATTCTGATCAACACCCCGGCGGCGCTGGGCGGCATCGGCGCGACCACCAATATCACCCCGGCCCTGACCCTCGGCTGCGGCGCGGTCGGCGGCGGCTCCAGCTCAGACAACGTCGGGCCGATGAACCTGCTCAACATCCGCAAAGTGGGCTACGGCGTGCGCTCCATCGATGAGCTGCGCGCGCCGGGCAGCCGCCCGGAACCGCAGCCGACCATCGTCAGCCCGGCGGCCGGCCCGAACCGCAGCATTTTCGACGATGAACGTTTTAACGCCCCGGCGACCGCAGCCCACCCGGCCAGCGCCGACGATCGCTTTGCGACTGCCGCCGCCGTCGGCGCGGACAGCGAGATTAATGAGCAAAACGTGGAACGCGTCATCCGCCAGGTGCTGGAACGCCTTGGTAAGTAACACATTGATATAAGGCGATAAAAACAATGATTCTCGCAAAGGTAGTCGGACATGTCGTCGCCACGCAGAAGTGCGATGAGCTAAGGGGCAGCAACCTGCTGCTGATCGTCAAATTAGATGATGACCAGCAGCCGATGAAAGACCAGACCTGGGTTGCCGTTGATAGCGTCGGCGCCGGTATGCACGACATCGTGCTGGCCGAAGAGTACCTGGCGCTCAACAAAGAGCGCTACAAGGCCATGTCGGTGGTCGCCATTGTCGAGAACGTGTTTCGGGACGCTTAAGGAGTCAATAACCCAATGAGTGAATTTTTGCTGAAACCCCGGATTCGCTTTGGTCAGGATGCGCTTGCCATCCTGAACGAGCTGCCCGCCCGCAACGTGCTGCTGGTCACCGACCAGGCGATGGTTAAGTTTGGCCTCGCCGATCGCGTCACGCAGATCCTCGATGCGCGCGGCATCGCTTTCCAGGTCTGGGACGACGTGGTGGCCGACCCGGATATCGCCACCGTGGTGCGCGGTATGAAGCGGATGGATAACAGCTATCCGGATCTGGTTATCGCGCTGGGCGGCGGTTCGGTGATTGATGCAGCCAAAGCGGTTATTTTCGCCCTGGCGCAAACCCGTCCGGACGCTCACCGCGAGCCGCCCTGCTTTGTGGCGATCCCCACCACCAGCGGCACCGGCTCTGAGGTCACCGCCTTTTCAGTGGTGAAAGCCCACGCCGAGAAGCTGGTGCTGGTGGACCCGTCGCTGCTGCCGGATATCGCCATTCTTGACCCGGCGCTGGTGGCCTCGGTGCCGCCGGCGATCACCGCCGATACCGGGATGGACGTGCTGTGTCACGCGCTGGAAGCCTATGTCTCCCTCGCCGCCAGCGACTTTTCCGATGCGCTGGCGGAGAAAGTGGTGCAGCAGGTATTTCGCTTTCTGCCGACCTGCTGGCGCAACGGTGGCGACCTGCTGGCGCGGGAAAAGATGCACAACGCCTCCTGTATGGCGGGCATGGCTTTCACCAACGCGTCGCTGGGCATTACCCACAGCCTTGCCCACGCGCTCGGCGGCGTGTTTCGCGTCCCCCACGGCCGCGCTAACGCCCTGCTGATGGCGGACGTGGTGGCCTGGAACGCCGATTATCACGGGCAGTGCGATACCGATGCCGCCCGCAAATACGCCCGATTAGCCCATCTGCTGGATCTGCCCGCGGCCACTACCCGCCAGGGCGTCGCCAGCCTGCTGGTCGCCATTCAGGCGCTAAAAGACGAAATGAGCATGCCGGCCGGCATTCGTGATACCGGCGTCATTGCCGCCGAATTTGAACAGCGGCTGGCGGAGATGGTCGGCCAGGCGCTACGCGACAGCTGTACCCCGACGAACCCACGCGCGCCGGACGCTCACGCACTGACCGAACTCTATCGCCGGGCATGGACCGGCAACGCCGTTCAGGGCCACTGATAACAAGATTTGGAGAACCTTACCTATGGCACACTACAGCTTAACGCCGCGCGTCAAAGTGTTGGCAGAACGTTTACTCTCACAAAAAAGCACCCTGTGCACCGAACATGCCACCACGCTCAACGCCCTTGATGGCGATATCGCCGGGGTTCCCGCCGCCGTCAAACCGGCGCGCCGCTTCTATGAACTGATGCGCCAGCTGCCGCTGTGCATCAGCGCCGACGAGCTGATCGTCGGCAACCAGACCCGCAAACCGCACGGGGCGATTTTCCACGACGAGAGCGCCGTCCGTCGCCCGTCCGCGTTCCAGTTCCTCAACCTGAATAGCGATCTCGACTCCCCGGATTACAAGCTGGTGATCGAAAAAGGCGTGCTGGCGATAAAACATCAGCTGGAAGAGAAAACCCGCGCGCTGGGCAGCGCCGTCAGCCGCAGCGGCATGGATGAAGTCAACGGCTGCCGCGCGGCCATCTACGCCTGCGATGCCCTGCTGGCGCTGGCGCAAAACCTGGCCAACAGCGCGGAACAGCTGGCCGCCGCGGAAACCAACGCTTACCGCCGGGCGGAACTGCTGGACAGCGCCGCCATTCTGCACCACGTTCCGGCGCATCCGGCGCGCAGCTTCAAAGAGGCGTGCCAGGCCTTTTATCTGTTCCAGCTGGCGCTCCAGCTCGATAACGGCAGCTACGCCGTCAACCCGGAAGGCGCCGACAAAGCCCTGTTGCCTTACTACCAGCACGATATCAACAACGGCGCGCTCTCCCCGCAGCAGGCGTATGAAATCGTCGAATCGCTGTGGTTCAAGCTGGCGGAGCTGTGCGAAGTGCGCGCCGCCTGCGCGATCGACGGTTATCCGATGTTCGACGCCCTGCTCCACGGCGCAAGCCTTGAGAACGCGCGCATTAACGAACTCTCCGACATGTTCCTCAGCGCGCAGCACAACCTGAGCGCCCTGCATCTGCCGGTGCGTTTGTTCAAGGGCGTCCAGCACGTTTCCGCCGCCCCGTTTGCCGCCGCCGGCGAGACGCCGGCAGCAGAAGGGCTGACCCCGCGCATGCAGCGCCTGCGTAACCACTACCTGACCGTGCGCCCGAGCGTCTCTATCTACCGCGCGCTGGCCTTTACCGAAGTGGTCAAAGCCAACCCCGGCATGCCGACGATTCTGCTGCGCGCCAAAGCCTTCCGTCACGCCTGCGAAACCGCGCCGATTCTGATTCAGGACGATGAGCTGATCGTCGGTCATCCGTGCGGCAAGCCGCGCGCGGGCGCCTTCTCACCGGATATCGCCTGGCGCTGGGTGCGCGACGAACTCGATACCATGAGCACCCGTCCGCAGGATCCGTTTGAGATCAGCGAAGCAGATAAAAAAACCATCCGCGAAGAGATCGTGCCGTTCTGGGAAGGCCGCTCGCTGGATGAAATCTGCGAAGCCCAGTACCGAGAAGCGGGCGTATGGGCGTTCAGCGGCGAGACCTTCGTCAGCGACCTCTCCTACCACCAGATCAACGGCGGCGGCGACACCTGCCCGGGCTACGACGTGCTGCTGTTTACCAAAGGGATGAACGGCATTAAAGCCGACGCCGAGGCGCATCTCGCCAGCCTGAGTATGGAAAACCCGGAAGATATCGACCGCATCTACTACTACAAAGCGGCCATTGAAACCTGCGAAGGGGTGATTAACTACGCGCACCGCATCGCCGCCCGCGCCCGCGAACTGGCCGCGATTGAGCAGAACGCCCAGCGTCGCGCCGAGCTGCTGACCATCGCCGAGGTGAACCAGAACGTGCCGGCGAACCCGCCGAAAACCCTGCAGGAAGCGCTGCAGAGCATCTGGACCGTAGAGTCGCTGTTTGAAATTGAAGAGAACCAGACCGGACTGTCCCTGGGCCGCGTAGACCAGTACTGCTACCCGATGTTTGAAGCCGATATCCGCGAAGGCCGTCTGACTCACGACACCGCGCTGGAGCTGCTGCAGGCGTTTATCATCAAATGCGCCGAGCTGATGTGGATGTCCAGCGAGCTGGGGGCGAAATATTTCGCCGGCTATCAGCCGTTTATCAACCTGACCGTCGGCGGTCAGAAGCGCTCCGGCGGCGATGCCTGTAACGACCTGACCTACCTGATCATGGACGCCGTGCGCTTCGTGAAGGTTTACCAGCCGTCGCTGGCCTGCCGTATTCACAACCAGTCGCCGCAGAAGTATATGGAAAAAATCGTCGACGTCGTCAAAGCGGGGATGGGCTTCCCGGCCTGCCACTTCGACGACTCCCATATCAAGATGATGCTGCGTAAAGGCTTCGATTTCGAAGACGCCCGCGACTACTGCCTGATGGGCTGCGTCGAGCCGCAGAAATCCGGCCGCATCTATCAGTGGACCTCCACCGGCTACACCCAGTGGCCCATCGCTATTGAGTTCGTTTTAAACCGCGGCCGGATGGTGCTGTTTGACAGCTATCAGGGGCTGGATACCGGCGACCTGCGCGACCTGCACACCTTCGAGGATTTCGACGCGGCGGTGAAAAAACAGATCGCCCATATCGTACGCCTGTCGGCGATCGGGACGGTCATCAGCCAGCGCGTGCACCGCGACGTGGCGCCGAAGCCGCTGATGTCGCTGCTGGTGGAAGGCTGCATGGAAAAAGGCAAAGACGTTGCCGCCGGCGGCGCGATGATCAACCACGGCCCGGGGCTGATCTTCTCCGGTCTGGCGACCTACGTCGACTCCATGGCGGCGATTCGTAAGCTGGTGTTTGAAGAGAAGAAATACACCCTCGAGCAGGTGCGCGACGCGCTGCTGGCGAACTTCGAAGGCTTTGAAGGCCTGCGCCGCGACTGCCTCAACGCGCCGAAATACGGCAACGACGATAACTACGTCGATCAGTATGCGCTGGATATCACCGAGTGGACCGAGCGCGAGTGCCGTAAGTACAAGATGCTCTACTCCACCCTGAGCCACGGCACCCTGTCCATCTCCAACAACACGCCGATCGGCGAGCTGACCAACGCCACGCCGAACGGTCGCCTGGCGTGGATGCCGCTCTCCGACGGCATCAGCCCGACTCAGGGCGCGGATAAGCAGGGTCCGACGGCGATCATCAAGTCGGTGAGCAAGATGAACGTCGAAACCATGAACATCGGCATGGTGCACAACTTCAAGTTCCTCAAAGGGCTGCTGGATACCCCGGAAGGTCGTCACGGCCTGATTACCCTGCTGCGCACCGCGTCGATTCTCGGCAACGGCCAGATGCAGTTCAGCTATGTCGATAACGAAGTGCTGAAAAAAGCCCAGCAGGAGCCGGAAAAATACCGCGACCTGATCGTCCGCGTCGCGGGCTACAGCGCCTACTTCGTTGAGCTGTGCAAAGAAGTTCAGGACGAGATTATCAGCCGTACGGTCATCGAGAAGTTCTGATAAAGACACGGACGTTTTTGGACACGGATGTCCCGATCGTTTTTCTGGAGGTATGTGTGAGCGCAAAACAAGAATTAACCGGGCGAATATTCAATATTCAGAAATATTCGATCTATGACGGCGATGGGATCCGCACGCTGGTTTTTTTCAAAGGCTGCAATATTCGCTGCCCGTGGTGCGCTAACCCGGAAGGGCTGAATAGCCAGTTTCAGGTGATGTTCTCACAGGATAAATGCATTAACTGCGGCGACTGCGTCAACGTCTGCCCGGCGGGAATTCATTATCGGGCGGAAGAAAACGGCGAAATGAAGCATTTCGTCAACCGTAATAAAGACTGTATCGGCTGCCGCAAGTGCGAAGAGATCTGCACCCAGAACGCGCTGGATATTATGGGCAAAGATGTCACCGTCAGCGAACTGATGGAGATCATCATGCAGGACTACGACTTTTATATCTCCTCCGGCGGCGGCGTCACCATCGGCGGCGGGGAAATGAGCCTGCAGACCGATTTTGCCGTCGCTCTCTTTAGCGAATGCAAAAAGATGATGCTCAATACCGCCGTGGAAACGCAGGGCACCACGCCGCTGGCCAATTATCAAAAGCTGGCGCCGGTGACCGACACCTTCTTATTCGATATTAAGCAAATTAACAGCGAGCACCATAAAGCGTTATTTGGCATCGGTAACGAAGGCATTCGCCGCAACCTGGAGTGGCTGGTGGACTCCGGCGCTAACGTCATTATCCGCATGCCGCTGGTTCGCGGCTATAACGACTCGTTCGATGCCATTACCGGGGCCATTGATTACGTACAAAAGCTGGCGAAGCGCGGAAATATCCGCCGCATCGATATGCTGCCGTACCACCAGCTGGGGCGCAAAAAATATGAGCGCCTCGATATGCCTTACCCCATTACCCGAGACCCAACTTATTCCGCCGAGGAGTTAGACCGGCTGGAAACGTTCTTCACGCAGTTTGATTTTGATATTCGCTTAGTCCGCCATTAACAGGAGCCGACAATGAAAAGTTTAGGCGTAATTGAAACGCGAGGGTTAGTTGCCGCCGTTCAGGCCGTGGATGCCGCCTGCAAAAGCGCAGGCGTGTCCTGCATTGGCTACCGCAAAGTCGGTTCGGGGCTGGTGAGCGTCTGCTTTGAAGGGGAGATCAGCGCGATTCACACCGCTATCGAACGCGGCGTGGCCGTCGCCGCGCTCATCGACCCGCAGGTCAAATCCCTGACGATCGCCCGTCCGGAGCGCAGCGTCGTGGACGCCCTCAGCACCCTGAAAGGCCGTCCGCCGCGCGCGGAAGCTGCCGCGCCGCTTGAGGCTGAAGCCGTCGCGCCCGCCGCTGTAGAAACAAGGGAACCCACTGAACCCGCCGCCGCGCCTGCGCCGACGGAAGATAAAAACGCGGCGATGAGGAAAGGGAAGAAGGCATGATCGACACCCTGCTCCATGAAAAAATCGCCGCCCGCCTGAGCCACGTTGCTCCGGCTATTCCGGTCGGCATCTCTAACCGCCACGTCCATCTGGCGCAGCAGGACGTCGAAGCGCTGTTTGGCAAGGGCTACGTCCTGACGCCGTTTAAGCCGCTGCGCCAGCCGGGGCAGTTCGCGGCCCAGGAGTGCGTCACCGTGGTCGGTCCGAAGGGCTCGCTCACCCAGGTGCGCGTCCTCGGCCCAACCCGCCCGGTATCGCAGCTGGAAATCTCCCGCGCCGACTGCTTTACCCTCGGCATCAAAGCGCCGGTTCGCGAATCCGGCCAGCTGGAGAACGCGGGCAGCGCGCTGCTGATCGGCCCGGCAGGCCACGTTGAACTGCGATCGCAGGTGATCTGCGCCTGGCGGCATATCCATATGTCGCCGCAGGATGCCCGCCAGCTGAACGTCGCCAACGGCCAGAAGGTTAGCGTCCGCAGCGACGGCGAACGCCAGCTGACCTTTGATGAAGTGGTGGTGCGGGTACGCGAAGACTTCGCGCTGGAGTTTCATATTGATACCGAAGAGGCCAACGCCGCCGGCTTGAAAAACGGCGCGCAGGTCACGCTCATCGGCTAACGGAGGCTCGCCATGACCGACCAACAGATGGAAGACCTGGTTGAACGCATTATCCAGCGTCTGCGGCCGCCGGTACTGGTGATGGTGACCGCCGCGGCGGGCTACCGGCACGCTATTCGCCAGCGGCTGGCCGGCTGCGGCGAGAGCCTGCACCTGGCGCTGGATAGCGGGATTGACGACGGCGAGCAGTGGCGGGCTATCGGTAAAACGCTGCCGGCGGCCGACTGGCAACAGGAGCTGCCTTCGGTCTCGTATAAGGCGCTGCTGCTGCCGTTTCTCGACTACCCGCTGGCGGCGGATCTGGTGAAGGGTTCCCTGCACGGTCCGGTTGCCCGCCGCGTGCACGATGCCCTGCTGAGCGGCCTGCCGGTGCTGGCGCTGCGCTATCACTGCGATCCCGCCAGCGAGCTTAACCAGCTGCGCGGGGCGCAGCCTGATAGCGCTTACGCCGGACATATGCAGGCCACGCTGGCCCGCCTGGCCGAATGCGGCATCGCGCTGTGCACCATGAACGAATTGCTGGAGAAGCTGGCGTCGGGTCGCGAAGCGGCGGCGCCGTCGGCGAGCGGCCCGCGGCGTTATCTCACTGTCACAGACGTGGTGAATAATCCGGCGCTGGCCTGTGCTCCTGAAGCGCAGTTGACCGATGCCGCTATCGATTTTTTAAAAAACAGAAAAAAAGAACCTTACCTTAAATAGTAAACCCGGAGTTTAACTTATGTCTTCAAAAACAAAGTGTTGGCTATGGATGCTGCTGGTTATCGTTTCCGAAACCTCAGCCACCTCCACCCTCAAAATGTTCGGCAGCAGTGAAGGGATGAGCAAAATGCTGCTGCTCGGGCTGCTGGTGCTGCTGTACTGCACCTGCTACTACTCGCTGTCCCGCGCGGTGAAGGATATTCCCGTCGGTCTGGCCTACGCCACCTGGTCCGGTACCGGCATTCTCGTGGTATCGACGCTGGGAATGGCGTTTTACGGCCAGCACCCGGACACCGCCGCCATTATCGGTATGGCGGTTATCGCCAGCGGGATCGTGATCATGAACCTGTTTTCCAAAATGGGTAGCGAAGAGAGCGAGGAAGCACCCGCGCAGCCGGCCGCTGCATCTCTGGACAAAAAAGTCGCCAACTAACAGAAAAGGAACCGCTTATGTTTAACCTCGGATTTTTATGGCTGGCGCTGTCTATCGGCTCCGAAATCACCGGCACGTCGATGATCAAAAAGACCAACGGCTTCAGCAAGCTGGCGCCGTCGGTGCTGGTGGTCTGCGCCTACGGCCTGTGCTACTTCGCCCTCACCCGCGCGATGAGCACCATTCCGGTCGGCGTCGCCTACTCGCTGTGGTGCGGTTTTGGCATCGTCGGCGTCACGATTTGCTCAATGATCCTTTATAAGCAAAAACCGGATATCCCGGCTATTCTCGCCATGGTGCTGATCATCTCCGGCGGCATCATTATGAACGTCTTCTCCAGCATGTAAGTCCCGCCTGCGCCTTCATTGATTGCGGTGAAGGCGCTAATAACCTCACTCAATAAGCCGTTATTGGCGTAATAAAAAAACAAAAAACCATTGCCTGCTAATCAATAACGCTAAAAAGACGACGAGCGTCAAATTTTTATACTCCGCTTATCGATAAATTATTTTTTGTGATTTTAATCGTGGTTATTTTCTCATTTTACCTTATTTTTATGGCATCCCTTCACCCACAGAGGACGATGTCATGACGCAAAAATCGATTTATCGCCTCATTGCCCAGGGCGGCCTGGACGACTGGTATAATTTAGATCACCGCATCTCCAACGACTTCCCTCGTTAATTCTCCGCTGCTGTTTACTCCCTAAAAAAAATTAATTCAGCACTGCGTTTAGTCGCTATTTGTTGCGCTTTTTATTTGTCGCCAAATAGACAAACGCGGCACAGCATCCCCATGGAGAAAATAAATGAAACGTATCCCTGAGCCGTTCCGCATTAAAATGGTCGAAAACATTCGCATGACTACCTTTGACGATCGCGTCAAAGCGCTGGAAGAGGCGGGCTATAACCCGTTTTTGCTCAATAGCCAGGACGTGTATATCGACCTGCTGACCGACTCCGGCACCGGCGCGATGAGCGACCATCAGTGGGCCGGGCTGATGATGGGCGACGAAGCCTACGCCGGGTCGCGTAACTATCAGCATCTGTGCGAAAAGGTCAAAGAGATTATCGGCTATCCGTATACCATTCCCACCCATCAGGGGCGCGGCGCGGAGCAGATTCTGTTCCCGAGCCTGATTGCTCGCCGCAAGTCGGCGCATCCGGTGTTTATTTCCAACTTCCACTTCGATACCACCGCCGCGCACGTGGAGCTCAACGGCGCAAAAGCCATTAACGTGGTGACGCCGAAAGCCTTCGATACCACCTCGTGGTACGACTGGAAAGGCAACTTTGATATTGATTTGCTGAAAGCGACCATCGCCGAACACGGCGCGGAAAACGTGGCGGCGATTATTACCACCGTCACCTGTAACAGCTCCGGCGGCCAGCCGGTATCGCTGGCGAATATGCGCGAGGTGTATCAGATTGCCCGCCAGAATAATATTCCGGTGGTGATCGACTCCGCCCGCTTCTGCGAAAACGCCTGGTTTATTAAACAGCGCGAAGAGGGCTACGCCGATAAATCGGTGAAAGAGATTATTCTTGAGATGTACCAGTACGGCGATATGCTGACCATGTCCGCCAAGAAAGACCCGATGGTGAATATCGGCGGACTCTGCTGCTTCCGCGATGACGAAGATCTGTTCAACGAAGTGCGCATCCGCTGCGTGCCGATGGAGGGCTTTGTCACCTACGGCGGCCTGGCGGGACGCGATATGGAGGCGCTGGCTATCGGCCTGGAAGAAGGGACCAACGAGGATTACCTCGCTTATCGCATCAATCAGGTGGAATACCTCGGCGAACGCCTGCGCGAAGGCGGCATTCCTATTCAGTATCCGACCGGCGGCCATGCGGTGTTCGTCGATGCTAAGCTGCTGCTGCCGCATATCCCACCGGAGCAGTTCCCGGCGCACGCGCTAAACAACGAGCTGTATCTGGAAGCGGGCATCCGCAGCGTGGAAATCGGCTCCCTGCTGCTGGGCCGCGACCCGCAAACCGGCAAACAGAAGGCGTCGCCGATGGAGCTGCTGCGCCTGACCATTCCGCGCCGGGTTTACACCAACGATCATATGGACTATATCGCTGATGCGCTGATCGCCGTTAAGGCGCGCGCCGCCACGATTAAGGGCCTGACCTTCACCTATGAACCGCCGGTACTGCGCCACTTCGTCGCCAGACTGAAACCGGTGAAATAAACCGCATCACGGCGCTCTCGCAATGAGAGCGCCATTAATTTAATTCCATCTCTTTAAGCTCAATCATTCGGGTTGCGCCGGGTAGCCGTTTTCCCGCAGCCCCTTATTTAATATATAGCCACGTGAGGAATGCACCTTATGGCTACACTATCAGTCTCAAAAGCGGTCTCAACTAATACTCCATCGCTAATTGGCGGAGCGATGATTATCGGCGGCACGATTATTGGCGCAGGCATGTTTTCTTTACCTGTGGTGATGTCCGGCGCCTGGTTTTTCTGGTCGCTGCTGGCGCTCATTTTTACCTGGTTTTGCATGCTGCATTCCGGGTTAATGATCCTCGAAGCCAATCTCAATTATCATATTGGCGCCAGCTTCGACACGATTACAAAGGATTTACTGGGAAACGGCTGGAATATTATTAACGGCCTGACCGTCGCCTTTGTTTTATATATCCTGACCTACGCCTATATTTCCGCAAGCGGTTCAGTTATTCAGCATACTTTTGCGCAGATGAACCTCGCGGTTCCCGCACGCCTGGGCGGGCTGGCGTTCGCGCTGGTGGTCGCCTTTATCGTCTGGCTAAGTACGAAAGCGGTAAGCCGGATGACGACTATCGTGCTGGGCGCCAAAATCCTCACCTTTTTTATGACCTTCGGCGGCCTGATGTGGCACGTGGAGCCCGCGATTCTGTTTAACCGCGCGGAGGTCAATGCGTCCTATCTCCCCTACGTCCTGATGACGCTGCCGTTCTGCCTGGCCTCCTTTGGCTATCACGGCAACGTCCCCAGTCTGATGAAGTACTACGGTAAAGACCCGCTTATCATTCGCCGCTGCCTGCTGCTCGGCACGCTGATGGCGCTGGTGCTGTATATCATCTGGCTGGTCGGCACAATGGGCAATATTCCGCGCCCGGCGTTTATCGCTATCGCCGAAAAAGGCGGCAACATCGACGTGCTGGTGCAGACCTTAAGCGGCCTGCTGAACAGTTCGACCCTGGACTTACTGCTGACGGTCTTTTCCAACTTCGCCGTCGCCAGCTCGTTCCTGGGCGTGACTCTTGGCCTGTTTGATTATCTGGCGGATCTGTTTAAGTTTGACGATAGCCGGCTGGGGCGGTTTAAAACCGCGCTGGTGACCTTTCTGCCGCCGATCGCCGGCGGGCTGCTGTGGCCTAACGGTTTTATCTACGCCATTGGTTTCGCCGGTCTCGCCGCCACCGTCTGGGCCGCTATCGTCCCCGCCCTGCTGGCGCGCGCCTCGCGCAGGCGTTTCGGCAGCCCGAACTATCGGGTCTGGGGTGGCAATGCCATGATTATCCTGATTTTGTGCTTCGGCGGCGCCAACGCAATAATTCATATTTTATCCAGCTTTAACCTGCTGCCGGTTTATCGCTGAATAAAAAAGGGCTTTTACTGCCGCGGCTTTTCGTGGCAGGATAAAAAGATGAACAGAAACGTTGTCATCTCTCACCTCCGCCGTTGGTGGCTGCCTGCATAACAGGCGGCAAGATTTGACGTTTCCTCTATTCAAAGCCGCCGGAAGGCGGCTTTGTTGTTTCTGAGTGTCGCCCTTCGGCCTGATAGCATCCTAAGGAGTCACTTATGAACACCAGCCAAACGATCCTGACCGGCGACCGTCCTACCGGCCAGCTGCACCTCGGCCACTACGTCGGTTCCCTGCGCCAGCGCGTGCTGCTCCAGCACGACCACCAGCAGTTTATCCTCGTCGCGGATCTCCAGGGACTGACCGACAACGGCAGCAACCCGCAAAAAATCAGCAGCAATATCCTTGAGGTGATGGCCGATTATCTCGCCGTCGGCATCGATCCGCAGAAGACCACCATTTGCCTGCAATCCGCCCTGCCGGCGCTGGCCGAACTCAGCGCGCTGTATATGAATATCGTCACCGTCGCCCGGGTTGAACGCAATCCGACGGTGAAAAATGAAATCGCCCAGAAGGGATTTTCCCGCTCGCTGCCGGTGGGATTTTTAGCCTATCCCATAAGCCAGGCCGCCGATATTACCGCCTTTAAGGCCGAACTGGTGCCGGTTGGCGACGATCAGCTACCGATGATTGAACAGACCAATGAGATCGTGCACAAAATGAATAGCCTGACGACGACGCCGATCTTACGGCACTGCAAAGCGCTGCTCAGCGACGTCAGCCGCCTGCCGGGCATTGATGGCAACGCCAAAATGTCGAAATCGCTGGGGAACACGCTCACCCTTTCGGCCAGCGAAGAGGAGATCCACCGTGCGGTCAGCGCCATGTATACCGACCCGAATCACCTGCGGGTCGCCGACCCGGGTCAGACAGAAGGCAACGTGGTATTCACTTATCTCGACGCCTTTCATGCTGATAAGACCTTCGTTGCCGAGATGAAAGCCCACTATCGGCGCGGAGGGCTGGGCGACAGGCAGTGCAAAAACGCGCTGGAGACCTGCTTACAGGAGCTGCTGGCGCCGATACGCGAACGCCGGGCGACCTATATTCAGGATAAAGGCATGCTGCTGGCGCTGCTGCGCCGGGGAAGCGAGCGGGCGCACGAACTGACACAACGGACGCTGCATGAAGTAAAACGCGGCCTGGGGCTGCCGGTGCTGTTTTGAGGCGCGGCGATCTCTCCGCACTGAAATCCGCTGCCACATCTCTCCCGGGGGCGGCGCCTGAGGCGCCTTGCCCGGGCTACAGGTTCACAGCCGTCTGCGGTCAGGTAGCCGGGACAGGCTCAGCGCGCCGCCCCCGGGATGGCGCCCGACCGGAAGATATTCTGCGGTTTATTCCCCGGTGGCGGCTGTCGCCTTGCCCGGGCTACAGGTTCACAGCCGTCTGCGGTCAGGTAGCCCGGACAGGCGCAGCGCGCCGCCTCCGGGATGGCGCCCGATCGGAAGATATTCTGCGGTTTATTCCCCGGTGGCGGCTGTCGCCTTACCGGGGCTACGGGTTTACTGCCGTCTGCGATCCAGTAGCCCGGACAAGGCGCCTCAGGCGCCGCCTCCGGGAAGGACCCGGCAGCTTAGTTGCCGTCGCCTTCATGCAGCTTCACGCAGTTGCGCCCATCGCGCTTGGCGACGTACAGCGCGCTGTCGGCATCGCGCAGCAGCAGATTGTAATCCGGATGACCGGTGTGGACGGCGTAGCCGATGCTGGCGGTAATCGAAATCTCATTGTCAGCGCCAACGCTAAACGCCAGCTGGCTGATTTTTTTACGCAACCGTTCAAGGATAGTAAAGGCTTCCGCGGCGCCGGTCTCCACCAGCACCAGCAGAAACTCCTCGCCGCCGTAGCGGAAGATATAATCGCTGGATCGAATATTATCGCTGAGCAGCTCCGCAACGTGCTTAATCGCCCGGTCGCCGACCATGTGGCCCCAGCTATCATTGATTTCTTTAAAGTGGTCGATGTCGATAATCGCCACCGTCATCGGCAGTTCATATTCCATCGCCAGCGTCACTTCATGCTTGAGGACAACCGGCAGATAGCGGCGGTTAAGCAGGCTGGTCAGCGTATCCTTACCGCTTTGCATCTGCGACAGGCTGCTAAACAGCACCCCCATCTGGCTGCCGATCTGCTGGCAATGGATATGGATCCCCTGCAGCAAAGCCTGCGTGTTTTTATACTCAGAACCCTCAGACGAGGATTTCCAGGCGGATAACAGCGCATCCACCTTGCTAATTAAGTCGGCGATTTCCTGCATTTGCGGATTTTTGTTAAAATAACGCACGCATTTATGGCGGAACCACAAGCCAAATTCAGAATCAGATAATAACGCTCCGTTAATATCGCTTTTATTATCGCTAACGATATTAAAAATAGCGGTATTTTCCCATCCGGAGAGCGAGGCCTGCTGTTTGCCATATTCCAGCGGAACGTTATCCATCAGGCTATACAGGCGGTACGCTTCTTCATTTTTCGTCGCCCGATAGTGCGACAGGGTATAGGCGTGGCACATCATTTCTACCGCCATGTTAATGGCCATGATGGCGTAGTAGATGGCGGCAACGCTGGTCTCGCGATCGAGCTGGCTATCGCGGATATTTTCAATCAGCCCGGCTTTCAGCTGGCGCGCGCCGCGCAGTACCGCCTCTGCCGGGATACCGATGCGTGAATGGATGCTGCCGATCAGGTACTGCCGCTCCGCCAGCGCCTGCAGATTTTCCTTATCGCACATCAGGATATCTTTCACCCACCCGGCCAGCGAGCTGCTGAGCCGCTCCTGAACTAAGTCATAGCTAAGGTGCCGCGCAATGTCCGGGTCCTGGAAAATAAAATCATAAAAACGGGTCGCTAACGCCTCCGCCTGCTGCCCGGCAATATTTTTAAGTACCGCCCTCACTTCCGGCGTCAGGCTGTCGTACAGCGGCAACCACTCCTTAAAAATAATCGAGATATATTTTTGGCTTTCATCTTTCATTGAATAAAGCGCTCGCCCGGCGTGAGTGTATTTTCAGGGCCGCCGATCATACAACAGTTCTCCTGGGGCAACCAGATTAAAAATGCGCCAGTCGCCAGGGAATAATATCCTCTGGTTATTAGCGCTAAGGAATAGCTTATATGTACGATGATTTAATGAAGAACGATTAAGATTATCTGCGCCGGTATCCGGAGCATTAACCCCAATAGGCATTATGGGTAATATTGTTCCATCGCGCTCCTCGCTGTTTTTATGTTAACCCGACAACAAGACCCTGCTTTGTATATGGACATACTCATTGCGGGTGTTAGTATGACATTGACGGTAGCAATAAATATGCGTGTTTCATTTAAGGCGAGGATTGCTGATGATGACCACATTGATCGCACCTCTTTCTGACCGGTTAGCAGCGCTGCAGGCTCCCTGCGCCGGTCGGCCTTATCCCCGATTTCTCCCTTCCCTGAAGAGACGAAACTCCGCCATGCGGAGGAGAAGCGCGCACCACTCAGCCTATGGAACAAAGCGAGTCGCGTATGGACAAAATCAAACGGCGTTGGGTTGGATACGTTATTGGTTTAGCGGTGGTGATTGCCGCAGCGGCATGGTGGATGCTTCGCCCGCCGGGAATTCCTGAGGGCTTTGCCAGCAGTAACGGCAGGATTGAAGCCACAGAAGTCGATATCGCCACCAAAACCGCCGGGCGTATCGACACCATCCTGGTCAAAGAGGGGCAGTTTGTTCGCCAGGGCGACGTGTTGGCCCGTATGGACACCCGGGTACTCAACGAACAACGGCTGGAGGCCGCCGCGCAAATCAAGGAAGCAGAGAGCGCGATTGCCGCCGCGAAAGCCCTGCTCGACCAGCGTCAAAGCGAAATGCGCGCTACGGAAGCGGTGGTGAAGCAGCGGCAGGCGGAGCTGAACTCCTCGGCTAAACGTCACGTCCGCTCCAGCACGCTCTCGCAGCGCGGCGCGGTCTCCGCGCAGCAGCTGGATGACGACCAGGCGGCGGCAGAAAGCGCCAGGGCGGCGCTGGAATCCGCCAAAGCGCAGGTCTCTGCCGCCAGGGCCGCGATTGAGGCGGCGCGCACCAGCATCATTCAGGCGCAAACCCGGGTCGAGGCCGCCCAGGCGACCGAACGGCGGATTATCGCCGATATCGACGATAGCGAGCTGAAAGCCCCGCGCGATGGCCGCATTCAGTACCGCGTCGCCGAACCGGGAGAGGTGCTGGCGGCGGGCGGCCGGGTGCTGAATATGGTCGATTTATCCGATGTCTATATGACCTTCTTCCTGCCTACCGAGCAGGCGGGTCTGCTGGCGCTGGGCAGCGAAGCGCGAATTATCCTCGATGCCGCGCCGAATCTGGTGATCCCCGCCAATATCAGTTTTGTCGCCAGCGTGGCGCAGTTTACGCCTAAAACGGTGGAAACCAGCGATGAACGGCTGAAGCTGATGTTCCGCGTAAAAGCCCGTATTCCGCCAGAGCTGCTGGCGGAGCATCTGGAGTATGTGAAGACCGGCCTGCCCGGGATGGCCTGGGTCCGCCTGGATAACCAGCAGGCGTGGCCTGAAGCGCTGACGGTGAGGTTGCCGCAATGAAAACCGTCGCCCGCCTGGAAAACGTCAGCCAGCACTTTGGCGCAACCGTCGCGCTGAAGGACATTACGCTGAGCATTCCCGCTCGCCGTATGGTGGGCCTGATCGGGCCCGACGGCGTGGGCAAGTCCAGCCTGCTATCGCTGATCTCCGGCGCGCGCGTGATTGAGCACGGTAACATTATGGTGCTCGGCGGCGATATGAGCGAGGTACGTCATCGCCAGGACGTCTGCCCGAAAATCGCCTGGATGCCCCAGGGGCTGGGGAAGAACCTCTACCATACCCTGTCGGTCTATGAAAACGTCGATTTCTTCGCCCGTCTGTTCGGCCATGATAAAGCCGAACGCGACATCCGCATCAATGAGCTGCTCCAGAGTACCGGCCTGGCGCCGTTTCGCGACCGCCCGGCAGGAAAGCTCTCCGGAGGGATGAAGCAAAAGCTCGGCCTGTGCTGCGCGCTCATTCACGACCCGCAGCTGCTGATCCTCGATGAACCCACCACCGGCGTCGATCCCCTCTCGCGGGCGCAGTTTTGGGATCTGATCGACAGCATCCGCCAGCGTCAGCCGGAGATGAGCGTCCTGGTCGCCACCGCTTACATGGAGGAGGCGGAGCGCTTTGACTGGCTGGTGGCCATGAACGCGGGGGAAGTTCTGGCAACCGGCAGCGCCGATGAGCTTAAAGCGCACACGGCGAGTCAGACGCTGGAACAGGCGTTTATCGCTCTGCTTCCCGAAGCCCAGCGCCTGGCGCATAAAGAGGTGATCATCCCGCCGCGCAATGCCGATGAAAGCGAAGTTGCGATTGAAGCGCGTGGGCTAACGATGCGCTTCGGTCAATTTGTCGCCGTTGACCACGTCAACTTTCGCATTGCCCGCGGCGAGATTTTCGGCTTCCTCGGCTCTAACGGCTGCGGCAAATCAACGACTATGAAAATGCTGACCGGGCTGCTACCGGCCAGCGAAGGCGAGGCGTGGCTGTTTGGCCAGCCGGTCGACCCCAGGGATATCGAAACCCGCCGCCGCGTTGGCTATATGTCGCAGGCCTTCTCCCTCTATAGCGAACTGACCGTACGGCAAAACCTCGAGCTGCATGCCCGCCTGTTCCACATTCCGGATGCGGAGATCCCGGGGCGGATCGCCGAAATGAGCCAGCGCTTTATGCTGGAAGAGGTTGAGGACACCCTGCCCGCTTCGCTGCCGCTAGGTATCCGCCAGCGGCTCTCGCTGGCGGTCGCGGTGATCCACCGCCCGGAAATGTTAATCCTTGATGAACCCACCTCCGGCGTCGATCCGGTAGCCCGGGACATGTTCTGGCAGCTGATGGTCGATCTTGCGCGTCAGGACCGGGTGACCATTTTTATCTCCACCCACTTTATGAATGAAGCGGAACGCTGCGATCGCATTTCGCTGATGCATGCCGGAAAAGTGCTGGCCAGCGATACGCCGCAGGCGCTGGTGGAGCAGCGCGGATCGGCCAGCCTTGAAGAGGCGTTTATCGCCTGGCTACAGGAAGCGGCGGATGCCTCACAGCCGCCTGATGCGCAGGCTGCACCGGTTCCCGCGATGGAACATAAAGCCGAAAGCGTGGCGCCGCGTCAGGCGTTCAGCCTGCAGCGCCTGTTTAGCTACAGCCGCCGCGAAGCGCTTGAGCTGCGCCGCGATCCGGTGCGATCGACTCTGGCACTGCTCGGCACCGTGATCCTGATGTTTATTATGGGCTATGGGATCAGTATGGACGTCGAAGATCTGCGGTTTGCGGTGCTCGACCGCGACCAGACCGTCAGCAGCCAGGGCTGGTCGCAAAATATCGCCGGCTCACGCTACTTCATCGAACAGCCGCCGCTGCAAAGCTATAGCGAACTGGACAGAAGAATGCGCAACGGCGAGCTGGCGGTAGCGATTGAAATTCCCCCTAATTTTGGCCGCGATATCGCCCGGGGAACGCCGGTGCAGATTGGCGTGTGGGTGGACGGCGCGATGCCGAACCGCGCGGAGACGGTGCGCGGCTACGTGCAGGCTATGCATCTGGCCTGGCTGCAGGAGATGGCCGGCCGCCAGGCCAGCCCCAATCGCGATACCTCACTGATTTCCATCGAGACCCGCTATCGCTATAACCCGGATGTGAAGAGCCTGCCGGCGATTGTACCGGCAGTGATTCCGCTGCTGTTGATGATGATCCCGGCGATGCTCAGCGCGCTCAGCGTGGTCCGCGAGAAAGAGCTTGGTTCAATCATCAATCTGTACGTGACGCCAACCACCCGCAGCGAATTTCTGCTGGGTAAACAGGTGCCGTATATCGTGCTGGGGATGTTCAACTTCTTCCTGCTCTGCGCGCTGTCGGTCTTTGTTTTTGGCGTACCGCACAAAGGGAGTTTTCTGACGCTCACCCTCGCCGCGCTGCTCTACGTCATTATCGCCACCGGACTTGGCCTGCTGATTTCAACCTTTATGAAAAGCCAGATTGCGGCGATTTTCGGCACCGCGATCATTACGCTTATCCCGGCGACGCAGTTTTCCGGGATGATCGACCCCGTCGCCTCGCTGGAAGGACCCGGGCGCTGGATTGGCCAGATTTATCCAACCAGCCACTTTCTGACCATCGCGCGAGGAACGTTTTCCAAAGCGCTGAATCTGACCGACCTGTGGGGATCCTTTATTCCGCTGCTTATCGCGGTTCCGCTGGTGCTGGGCCTGAGCGTGTGGCTGTTGAAAAAACAGGAGGGATAATGCGCGGACTACGCAATATTTATAATTTGGGGATGAAAGAGCTACGCAGCCTGCTGGGCGATAAAGCGATGCTGACGTTGATTGTCTTTGCTTTTACCGTCTCGGTTTACTCCTCCGCGACCGTTATGCCGGGTTCGCTGCATCTGGCGCCCATCGCTATTGCCGACATGGATAAGTCGCAGCTTTCATCGCGTATTATCAATGGTTTTTACCGGCCCTGGTTTTTGCCGCCGGCGCTGATCACCGCTAATGAGATGGACGCCGGACTGGATGCGGGACGCTATACTTTCGCCATCAATATTCCGCCGGATTTCCAGCGCGACGTTCTGGCCGGACGCCAGCCCGCGCTACAGGTTAACGTCGACGCGACGCGAATGAGCCAGGCGTTTACCGGCAATAGCTATATCCAGAATATCGTCACCGGCGAGGTGAACAGCTTTGTCGCCCGCTACCGGGACAACGGCACGCTGCCGGTTGAGCTGGCCGTCAGGATGCGTTTTAACCCGAACCTGGAACAGGAGCGTTTCGGCGCCGTCATGGCAATTATCAACAATATCACCATGCTGGCGATCGTGCTGACCGGCTCGGCGCTGATACGCGAGCGGGAGCATGGTACCGTGGAGCACCTGCTGGTTATGCCGGTCACGCCGTTTGAAATCATGATGGCGAAGATATGGTCAATGGGGCTGGTGGTGCTGGTGGTTTCCGGACTCTCCCTGATCCTGATGGTTCAGGGCGTGCTGCAGGTACCGATAGAAGGCTCGATACCGCTCTTTATGCTTGGGGTGGCCCTGAGCCTGTTTGCCACCACCTCAATCGGCATTTTTATGGGCACGGTGGCGCGTTCCATGCCGCAGCTGGGGCTGCTGATGATTCTGGTCCTTTTGCCGCTGCAGATGCTTTCCGGCGGCTCCACGCCCCGGGAAAGTATGCCGCAGGCTGTACAGGATATTATGCTCACCATGCCGACGACCCACTTTGTCAGCCTGGCGCAGGCCATTCTTTATCGAGGCGCTGATTTCTCTATCGTCTGGCCGCAGTTTCTGACGCTGCTGGCTATCGGTGGCGTGTTTTTTACTATCGCCCTACTGCGTTTTCGTAAGACGATCGGGGAAATGGCCTGAGGCAATACCGATGTCGCTCTGCCGGTCGCGACATCGGCGCTATTTATGGCGATTCATAAAGCGCCGCAGAGCCCAGGTGAACCCCATCGCCATGCTGAACAGGATAAACAGCAGCAGCACCCAGCTGACGGAAATTCTCAGCAGCGCACTTAGCGTCATAAGCGGCTGAAGATACACGGTAAACGAGTGGTCGGTGGGCTTACCCAGAAGAACCATTAATCCATCCGTTAACCAGACAAGCGCCCGGCAAACCAGCCAGATGATCGCCGGCCAGCAGAGCAGGACCAGAAAGGTAAAACGCTCCCGGATATAATGTATCAGTTGGCGCAAAGGAGGCCAGTTAATCAGAAATTTCATTTATATTCTCATATTGCCAGCCGGTAACATGCACTATTCGTCAAAAGACGTTACCGGGTTAGCTTCCATACAGGCAATGCACCCTATGTTTTTAGCAAATTTGAATTAACTTAAACCAGATCGAGTTAACAAAGTGTTAAGGACACTAAGTCATTTCGCAGAAAAAGTCCAGCTGTTATGCCTGTGTGCTTGGCAGGGGAGAGGGTTTCGTATCTATTTGTTAACCTGATGACTTTAGAATAACTTAAGCGTTATGCGGGTAATATTCTTAATATAATTCCTATTAAATATTCAGAAACGCGTTTATCTCTATTTTTATTTTCATATAACGTTCATGCTAATTATTTTATTCACAAAATAAATTCTTTGTAGATGAGTTTTCGATAAATAATTGAGTTTAAATAGATCTATGCTATTCGCCGTCACGGCTTTCAGTAGTTTTGCCGGCAAGCTCCCCGCACGATTCATCGTTCTCGTTGCGACGCCAGGCAAAGTGGCACAAACTCTTTAATTTCAAATGGATAGATATTTATGCTGCTTAAGTACTGCTGATGCCCTATTGTGACAACGGTATGGTAAACGATCCCTACCGGGCTTTTATGCGGGATTTCTCAGGCGACAAAAACGCAAAAAGCCCATCCGTCAGGATGGGCTCTTCACTTGTTT
>NZ_JBEAID010000054.1:0-22618 GCF_040064585.1 Klebsiella sp. CN_Kp113
TGCTGATGCACGCGATGGGCCCGAACGTGGCGGGGGTGATTGGCTCGGCGATTGCTGCCGGGGTGATGCTCAAGTA
Source organism: Klebsiella sp. CN_Kp113 (assembly GCF_040064585.1). Lineage (NCBI taxonomy): Bacteria > Pseudomonadati > Pseudomonadota > Gammaproteobacteria > Enterobacterales > Enterobacteriaceae > Klebsiella > Klebsiella sp. CN_Kp113. The sequence goes on from NZ_JBEAID010000054.1 coordinate 77, forward strand.
CGTGCTGGCGATGTGAAAACGCATTGTTCCCGGCTCGCGCTGCGCTTAGCCGGGCTACCCGCCCGGACGGGCGCCGCGCGCCGCCTCCGGGAAATACCCCAGGCTACGGCGCAGAAGCCCGATCGGGTGGTACGTAAAACGTCGTATTCCTACTGGATGAGTTCTGAAATCAGTAAATCTGTGGGCCGATTCAGCGCCGTCGGCCCCTAAAAAAGAGAAAATGACCTTTTGATGTCAATTCGCCCAATGTTTGCCCGAAAAATCACGCACTGGTTTGCCCGACGTTCGTTTCAGAACCGCATCTTCCTGTTGATCCTGTTTACCTCGACAATCGTGATGCTGGCCATGTCATGGTATCTCACCAGCATTACGGAGGAACGCCTGCATTACCAGGTGGGACAGCGCGCGCTGATTCAGGCCATGCAGATCTCCGCCATGCCCGAACTGGTTGACGCGGTAGAAAAGCACGATTTACCGCGCATTAAAGAACTTATCGACCCGATGCGATCGTTTTCCGACGCCACCTATATCACCGTCGGTGACGCGAAAGGCCGGCGCCTGTATCACGTGAATCCAGAGGAAATCGGTAAATCGATGGAAGGCGGAGACAGCGACGAGGCGCTGTATAACGCCAAAAGCTACGTGTCGGTGCGTAAAGGATCGCTCGGTTCGTCATTACGCGGCAAGTCGCCGATCCAGGACAGCACCGGGAAGGTGATCGGTATTGTATCGGTGGGCTACACCATCGAACAGTTAGAAAACTGGCTGAGTCTGCAAATCGGATCGCTGATGATCCCGATGGCGATCATGCTGCTTCTGCTGCTCTACTGCGCCCGGCGCTTCTCGCTGCATATCAAAAAACAGATGCTGAATATGGAACCACAGCAGCTCTCACAGCTGCTTATCCAGCAGAGCGTCCTGTTTGAATCGGTCTTTGAGGGGCTGATAGCCATTGACTCCCACTACCGAATTACCGCCATCAATCAAACCGCAAGGAGGCTATTAAACCTGAGCCAGCCGGAAACCATTCTGATTGGCAAAAGCATCAGCAGCGTGATCTCTCAGGAGGCATTCTTCTATGACGCGCCGCAGACAAATAAAAAAGACGAAATCGTCACTTTTAATCAGATTAAAGTGATCGCCAGCCGTATGGCCGTCACGCTTAATAACGAGCCCCAGGGCTGGGTCATTAGCTTTCGCAGTAAAGACGATATCAACACTCTGAGCCTGCAGCTCAGCCAGGTCCAGCAGTACGCGGATAACCTGCGCGCCGTACAGCACGAGCATCGCAATCTGATCTCCACCATTGCCGGGCTGCTGTTTTTAAAACGCTACGATAACGCGCTGGATCTTATTCAGCAGCAGTCTGAGAGTCACCAGAAAGTGCTCGATTTTATTGCCCGCAATTTTAAAGTGAACCACCTTGCCGGGCTGCTGATCGGCAAATATTACCGCGCCAAAGAGCTCGGATTAGAGCTGGTCTTCGATCCCGCCTGTCACGTTGAAACCCTCCCCTCTTCGCTGTCGCATAATGAATGGATCTCGATCGTCGGCAATTTGCTGGATAACGCCTACAACGCCGCCCTACGTCAGCCGGCAGGTTCAAAGCAGATCGAATGCCTGATCAACAGCGAGGGCGGCGAAGCGATCGTCGAGATCGCCGACCAGGGCTGCGGGATTGAGGAATCGCTGCGCGATCGTATTTTTGAGCGCGGCGTGACCAGCAGCGACAGCGGCGATCACGGCATCGGACTCTGGCTGGTTCGCAGCTACGTTGAGCAGGCGGGCGGCAATATCGTCGTCGATGACAACATCCCTTTTGGCACTATTTTTACCCTTTATATCCCCCTGACCCGAGATGAACACCATGGATAGCATCACCACTCTCATCGTTGAAGACGAACCTATGCTGGCGGAAATTCTGGTGGATACCATCAAGCAATTTCCCCAGTTCGAAGTCATTGGCATTGCGGATAAACTGGAAAGCGCAAAAAAGATGCTTCGCCTCTATCAGCCCCAGCTCACCCTGCTGGATAACTTCTTACCCGATGGCAAAGGACTCGATTTGATCCGCCACGCCGTCAATACTCATTATAAAGGGCGCATCATTTTCATCACCGCCGACAACCATATGGATACCATCAGCGAAGCCCTGCGGATGGGCGTTTTTGATTACCTGATTAAACCCGTTCACTATCAGCGCCTGCAGCATACGCTTGAGCGTTTTGCCCGCTATCGCAGCTCTCTTCGCTCAAGCGAGCAGGCAAGCCAGACCCATGTTGACGCCCTGTTCAATATCCAGGCAAAAGAGCACGCGGAAGCCGCAGGCTCTCCGCTGCGGGGTATTGATGAGAGCACCTTTAATCGGGTATTACAGCTCTTTGCCGATCCGGAAACGGTCCATACCGCAGACACCCTGGCCCGTATTCTCGGCAGTAGTAAAACCACCGCTCGCCGCTACCTTGAGCAGGGCGTTAAAAACGATTTCCTTGAGGCTGAAATCAGCTATGGCAAAGTCGGCAGACCGGAGCGGATTTATCACGGTAAACATCCTGCGCATATTTAAGCACCAGGAGATGCCCTGTTGATTGTGCATCTCCTTTCACTCGCTTATTCCACCGTGTAGCTGACAATAATTTGCCCTTTTTTCATCTTCACCTGGGAAATGACGACTTTACCCAGTTCGGACAGGCTGGCCACGTGCGTCCCGCCGCAGGGATAGCTCTGCATGTCGCCGAACCCGACCTTGCGCAGGCCATCGGCAAAAGTAAGCTGACGCGGTAAATTGTCTGCCTGCCAGGCCTCAACTTTTTCCAGCAGCGCGCTGGCCTCGGGCAGCCCGCCATGCGCGCCTGGGGCAAAAATAATACGGCTTTCTCCCGGCCAGTGATGTCCTTTGATCGGCTGCCAGCCCGACAGCTCCCCGGCCTGGGCAAGCGCGTGCCCGGCGGAGTGCAGACGCGCATGCAGCCGCCGGCTCTCTGGATCGATGCGGATCGTGACCTCGCCGGCCGGCAGCGGCTGTGAAACGATATGCGCCACGCTATCGCCGCGGCTAACCACGCCCTCGACGGCGAGGCCGGCAATCCAGCCGCGATCCGCCGGCTGCCCGCCGCCCTGCGGGTGAAACAGCGTGCGATCCAGCTCAATGGCATAGCGGCCATCGGCTTCGCTCAGGCAGTTGACGACTTGCGCAAGGCATTCCTCGGCGTCGCTGGTGTAATAAAGGCGTTCAGTCATGGTTGTCCTCCTCTCTGTCAGGACAGTATATTGATATTGCTGGCGGCGATAATCCCGCCTGACATCAACGCAATTTTGCTCCGGAAGCACAAATGAATCTGAGCCTACTGCCCGACCTCGCTCTGTTCGTACAGATTGTGGAACAGGGCAGCTTCTCCGCCGTCGCGCGCCAGGCCGGCGCAACGCCTTCGGCGATCAGCCGCAGCGTCTCGCGCCTGGAGCAGGAGATGGGCTGCAAGCTGCTGCACCGCACCACGCGCAAGCTGCGCCTCAGCGATGCCGGGAAAATGGTGTATGAACATGCGCTGGAGATGCTGGAATCGGCGCGTATGGCCATGGACTCCGCCAGCAGTACCCAGGCGGTGGCGCAGGGCAAGCTCACGCTCAGCGTGCCGAAAGCCGTGGGACGGTTTGCCATTCACCCGCTGATGCTGGAATTTTTTAACCGCTACCCGAAGATCGACGTCTGTCTGCGGCTTGAGGATCGGGTTCTCGATTTTATTGATGACGGCATCGATCTAGCGCTGCGTATCACCCCTACCCCCTCGCCGGGGCTGCACGGTAAGCCTTTGATGACCATCAGCCACGTCATCTGCGCGACGCCCGGCTATCTGGAGCACTATGGAACGCCGCAAACGCCGCAGGATCTGCGCGAACATAGCTGTATCAGCCTTGGCGAGACGCCCGCCGATTCGCGCTGGAAGTTCCGCCGCGGGGAGAAAACGGAAACGATCCAGACCCACGGCCGCTACGCCGCCAACCATACGGCCGTGCGCCTTGATGCCGTGAAGCAGAATCTGGGCATCGGCAGCCTGCCGCTGTTTACCGCCCGTGAGGCGCTAGCGCGCGGCGAGATTGTGCAGGTTTTACCGGAGTGGGAGTTTATCAGCCTCTATTCCGGCCAGCTCTGGCTACTGTGGTCGGGCAATAAGCATATGCCCGCCAGAATGCGGGCGATGATTGATTATCTTAGCGAGAAGATGAAGCCGGCTTCAGGTAGCCCAGCTCTAACGCCGCGATCGAAAACCACGGAATAAGCGGCTATGAATAAAAACGGGGATGCGATATCACCCCCGTTGATTCATCTTGATGATCAATATCGTTTACTGATGGTGGGTTGTTAAGCGTAATTTATTATAATTAATCAGGCTTCCCGCCTTAATTATCTCCCGCTCTGCTGAGGTGAGCCCCTCCATGTAAAGAGAGATCTCTTTAATGGGGCGATCGTGGCCGATCACGAACGCGGTAATCTGACGCAGATCGGTTTCCAGGGCTGACCTGATCCCCGGGATATAGATGAAGTCGCCGACCTCAAACTCCGGCAGCGCCTTCATCTGCAATGGCAGCATTCCCCAGTTAATCACGTTCGAACGATAGCGCTTCGTGGCATACTGCTGGGCAATATTTGCCAGGCCACCAAGGACTCTCTGGCAGCTGGCGGCTTGCTCTCGTGCGGAACCATCGCCGGGTTTGACCGCATAAACCATGCTGCCAATCTCCGTCTGCTCAAGCGTGACATTTTCCTGCCCCGGCAGTTGGCGGATCCGGGAAAAAACCGCCTCAAGCTGCGGATCCAGGCGACAAGGATCGTCCCCCTCGATCCGTAATTTTTCCAGCGCCGCAATCTTCTTACTACGGCCGACATAGCCCGGATCGCGTCGCGAAAGGGTAAACTCAGCCAGCCCTAACGGATTGGAACGAAATGATGAGGTTTCACCTGATGGAATCAGTTCATCGGTGGTGGTCACCGGATCCATGATTTTTGAGGTCACGTTTAACAAAATATTGTCCGTTAGCTCACCCATCTCCGGCCAGTCTTTTATATTGGGGCCGTAGATCAGCGATTGCCGGGACGCTCCTTTAATAAACCCTTGATAAACCCGGCTCCGATAAGGTGAAGCATCAAATTCATACTGCGGAATGTCTTCCCAGCAATCGAGCGCGGAAGCCGATGTCAGCACGCCCCCATTGGCAGCCGTCGCCGCTATGGAGCGGGCATCCATCAGCGCAACGGCCGACATTTGCCCATTTCCGGGTTTGGACCCTTCCCGGTTGGGAAAATTACGCGTCGTGTGGCGAATGCTCAGTCCATTATGCATGGGCGTGTCGCCTGCGCCGAAGCAGGGGCCGCAAAATGCGGTACGCATAATCGCGCCAGCGCTTAATAAATCGGTCGTTATCCCTTTTTTGGTCAGATCCATCAGCACCGGCTGGGATGAGGGATATATCGAGAGAGAGAAAACGTTGTCACCGCAGGCGTGATTTTTCAAGGCATGAGCCGCTTCGACCACGTTAACATAATTTCCGCCAGCGCAGCCGGCGATGATCCCCTGCTGAATCCGCAGCTTCCCATGTTCGACTTTATCCAGCAGAGAGAGCCTGGCGCGTCCCTGGGAAATGTTATCCGCCGCAATCTCAATCTCGTGCAAAATATCCTGCAAATTCTCATTAAGCGTATCAATTTCATATACGTTGGCAGGGTGAAAAGGCAAGGCGATCATCGGCTTGATGGTGCTTAAATTCACTTCTATGCAGCCATCATAGTAGGCCATCTCTTTTGCTGAGAGCGGACAATAGTCTTGTTCCCTGCCGTGAATACGCAGGTAGTTTTTTGTCTCTTCATCCGTTTGCCAGATGGACGATAAACAGGTGGTCTCCGTGGTCATCACATCTACGCTATTCCTGAAGTCGGTAGACATTGTCGCCACCCCAGGCCCCACAAACTCCATAACTTTATTTTTCACATAACCGCGTTCGAACACCGCGCCAATTATCGCCAGGGCAATATCCTGAGGGCCAACGCCGGGCGAGGGTTTTCCTGTCAAATACACGGCGACAATCTCAGGATAATCAATATCCCAGGTCTCTCCGAGCAGTTGCTTAACCAACTCGCCGCCCCCCTCGCCAACCGCCATGGTCCCTAAAGCGCCATAGCGCGTATGGCTGTCTGAGCCCAGGATCATTTTCCCACCGCCGGCCATCATCTCGCGCATATATTGATGAATAACTGAGATATGGGGCGGGACATAAATACCGCCATATTTTTGTGCTGAGGACAAACCAAATATATGATCGTCGCTGTTGATAGTGCCGCCGACAGCGCAAAGCGAATTATGGCAATTCGTCAGAACATAGGGTAATGGAAAACGTTCCATTCCCGAGGCCTTCGCGGTCTGGATGATGCCCACAAAAGTAATATCGTGGGAGGCCATTGAATCAAATTTAATTTTTAACTGCTGTTCATTCCCTGAAGTATTATGGGCGGAGAGGATCGACCACGAGATCGTTCCCTTGCGTGCCTCATGCTTCTCTAACGCGACTGACCCCTTATCAGCAGCAATAATACCGTGCTGATGTGATATATAGACTCCGTGGTCATACAATTTAATCATCACATATATCCTTAGATGTTGAAAAAACACGCCTGACATTAGCCATTCGGTAAAAATGACTGGCCGCGATTAATAAAATGGGAAGAAAACAGGCAGCAAGATAAAGCTGACAATGACCGATATCAAAATAAGCGGCAATCCAACCTTAACGTAATCGACAAACTTATATCCGCCGGCAGAAAAAATCATCATATTAGCCGGGGTGCCCACCGGCGTTGCGTAAGCACATGAACAGCCGATAACAATCGCCATTAACACCGCCCGAGGATCGGCGCCCATAGAATGAGCAATAGACAGGCCAATCGGCATTAATAAAGCGGCGGTTGCCGTATTCGACATGAAATTGGTTAACACGCAGGAGATTATCAATACGGCGCTCAGAAGTAAGAAAGGCGACGCCTGCTGGCCTAATAACGCGATAATTGAGCGCGCCATAATGGCGCCAGCGCCGGTGGTTTCCAGCGCTTTTGCTAATGCCAGAGTGCCGCCGAAGAGGAAAATCGTCTGCGAGTCGATGGCCTGGTAAGCCTGTTTTTCCGTAATAACCCGGGTCACAATCAACGACAATGCGCCAATTGAACCGACGATCGCAATCGGCAAACCCAGCTGTTTTTCGAAAATCATGCCCAGTACGGTCAGGATTAATACCGATAGCGCAATCACCTGCTTATATTTCGGGCATGACTGCGCTTTAATATTATTAACACTTTGAGGCTGGGCCGCATTCGTTTTTGGCAATATGCGATAGCCGATCGTCACAAAATAGAGTATGCCGCAGGCCAGCATCGGAATGCCTAACTTAGCATATTCAAAAAACCCGAAGCGTTGACCAACCTGCTCCAGCGCCGACTGCGCGATCAGATTCCCGGGTGAGCCGATCAGCGATAAATTTCCCCCCAGCGCCGAGGCAAAAGCCAGCGGCATAAGCAAGCGCGACCGGGCATATCCTGATTTCATCGCTGCGCCAATCACCACAGGAATGAGGACCGCCGCCGTGCCGGTATTGGATAGCAGCCCGGAAAGCGTTCCGCAGACCAACATAATGACGACTATCAGCTGCTTTTCTGTCCTGGCGTAGCGTGTAACCATACTACCAATTTTATCAGTCACCCCGGTTTCGAATAAGGCGCCGCCAACCACAAACATAGCCACAAACAAAATCACATTTTGATTAATAAAACCGGCAAAAGCCGTTTTGACATCAAAAACCCCGGTCACCACCAGAGTAATACAAACAATCATGGCCGTTACCGCTAAAGGTATTTTTTCCCAAACAAACATGACAATAGAAAAAACCAATAGCGACAACGTAATCGTAACTGGAGACATAAATATATCGCACCTCACCTTGCTAAAAGGCTATGTTTTCTTAATAAGAGGACTTCCCCCCGGGCATCAGAGGATGCCCGGGCAAACCTTCATCTCCTTAAAGATTATTTAAATTACCCCCCAGGCGATTAACATCTCCCACCACCATACCCCGAGGGTGATTTGCAGAATAAAAGTCAGCAATGCTAATATCCCACCAATAATCCACCATGATTTGATATCATTATAGCCAACGCCAAAAATAACTGGCCCTGCCGCACCGCCGTAGTGGGTTACCATGCCACCATAAGAGTTGCTGAATAATAGCGCGAGCGCGGTGAGTATTATCGGTGCGCCAGAAACATTCGCCAGCATGGCAAAGACCGGTACCATCGCGACAATATAAGCACTACCTGACGCGAAGAAATAACGAACCAATATGCTCAGTGCGACAATCACAATAAAAGCGACATTGCCGTGGCCATCAAAGGAAATATTATTTTTAAGCGCCTCTGCTAGCCATACGAAAAATCCAACCTTAGAGAGCAATGAGCTTAAACCAATAATCCCCCCGTACCAGATGAGCGTATTCCATCCTCCTTTATTCTTAATCACGTCATCCCAGGTGACGATTTTCAATACCAGCATCAGCGCCATTACGCAGATTGCAACGGTAGACTCATTGACCCCCAGGGCGCTGCTGAATACCCAACCGCCGAGCGCAAGAACAAAGAGGCAAGACAGCATCTTTTCCCGCACCGTCATCGGCCCCAAAGCGTCTATGCCTGTCTGAGCAATCTTTTTATTATCAACCCGCTTTAATTCTGGCGGATACAGCTTGTAGGTAATCAGCGGCGTCAGCAGCAACATAATGATGCCAGGTAGTCCTGCGGCCAGCGCCCATCCTCCCCAGCTCAATTTTAGGTGGCAAATATCTTCGATCATTTTCAGCGCGAGGATATTCCCGGCCATGGCGGTGAAGAACATGTAGCTGGTCGTTTTAGTGACCATATAGATGTTCAGCATGAGGTAATGGCCCACGCGCTTCGCGCTCCGCTCCGGCTCTGACCCTAAGGCGACGGCGACGCTATTGATTATGGGTAAGACAATGCCGCCGGCGCGGGCCGTATTCGACGGCGTGGCGGGCGCCAGAATCAGGTCAAGAAAAGCGGTAACATAGCCAAGGCCCAACGTCGTGCTGCCAATCTTGCCGATAAGAATATAAGCAATTCTTTTACCCAATCCGGTAATCACAAATGCCGCGCTCAGGGTAAATGCAGAAAAGACTAACCAGGTGGTACCTGATGAGTATCCGCTTAATACGCTGGCGGCTTTTATCGAACCGTCACCCAAATTGCCCACAATCACCATTGATGCCGCAACGGCGATCAGCAATACCACGGGTTCAGAAAACGGTTTAATCACTAAACCTACAATCGCTGCCAGATAGATACCGGATAATACCCAGGCAAGTGTTGATAATCCTTCTGGCGCCGGGCATAAACTGATGAGTAACGGTATTGCTATAATAACAAGCAGCTTCCATAATTTATTATTTTGCATTTCCATTCCTTACCTGCACTCAATATTTGAGGATGCTTGCTGAACGTATTCACATGCCTCCCCTCTCCTCTTCTACGGTGGATTGATAGATAAGCGGAGGGTGGATATTTATTCGGGGATGTAAACCGTTCCTGAAAGGATTTTCCGCGCGGTACGTATAACCGATGCCCGAATATCCTCCGGGCGCTCAGCAGTATGACTTAAATCGACGTCGATCCCCCCGCTGGGGTGTTCGACCGTAATAACGCCATCGCCCGATAGCTTCGTCAGTTCATTCGCAATAGTGCCTGGAATAACGCATGCGCTTGCCAGACCAATAGCGCCGGTAATCGCCAGCGATTTATGACAGTTATGCGGCATAAAATAACGTACATTTAGCGTTCCGCCGCTTAGCCCCGGAGAAATCAGAACCGGTTTAGGGATAACCATATTGCTCACATCCCCAAATCCCATAGCCTTCCCGGCCTGACGGCGAATAGATTCCAGCGATTTGAGTAAGGCTGTATCCCGATCTAATTCGCTGGCAGATTCATATCCGGTTTTTCCCAGACTCTGAGCCGGGATCACCACCATAGGCATCGCCATATCAATACAGGTCACTCGTACATTATCAAAGACTTCCATACGATTGCCTGTTGGGAAAAGCTGGCCGGATTTTGCGCCCGCGGCATTCAGAAAAGTCAGCGCAACCGGCGCGGCATGGCCTGGAACGCCATCGATTTGCGTATCGCCTTCATAAATAACCTTTCCATCTGGTGTTTGAACGTCAGCGTCAACAAAGGTATTGGTGTTCACATTTCTTATACGCACTCGCGTAACCGGCGACACCGCCTTAACCAACCCATGTTCAATGGCAAAGCCGCCAACCGCGCACAGCATATTGCCGCAGTTTGGCGTCGTATCCACCCGCCGTTCATTGACGATGACCTGAACAAACAGATAATCGATATCCGCTTTGTCGCTTAGGGATTGACTAATAATGGCCACTTTACTGGTTTGCGGGCTCCCTCCGCCAATACCGTCAATCTCCAGCTCGTGACCGGATCCCATTATGGTTAACAAGCACTCATCACGTTTCTGAATATCCTTGGGTAAATCATCTGCTAATAGAAAGGCACCTTTTGATGTCCCTCCACGCATTAATACACAGGGAATGCTCTTCATAGCATGTTCCTTATCCGCCAGAAATAAATAGAAGAATTGAATAAAACGCCGCGTGAATTTAATTGGTTTTATGTTCTTTAAGGTTTTTATTTACTTAATTAACGGCCAGATAAATCACGCCAGGTATTTTACCAATGCATTCTACTTGCAAGAATTTCGCTGGTTGATAAAATTTTGCCATAAGAGTTATTCCTGCTAAGTATTAATAAAAAAGCATGTCTGCTTAATAATGACTTGTCGTCTACTTAGAACAACGCTTATTAAACCCTACGGAGCAATAATGAAAAATGAACTATCCGGTATGAAAGCCTTTGTCACGGTGGCAGAGCTTGGCTCATTTAGCAAAGCCGCCGAGCAGCTCAGCCTCTCGCAGCCGGCACTCACCAAAAAGATAAAAAAAATAGAGAGTCATCTGAATATTGCGCTGTTCGAACGAACCACGCGAAAACTTGCGCTTACCCAGGCCGGAAAAATACTGCTCCCCAAGGCCAAAGCGTTGATTTCCAGTCTTGATGCGGCAATATTTAACCTCAACGATTCAACGTCTCAATTACATGATACCGTTACGCTATCTTGCATTCCGACCGCCGTATTTTACTTTTTACCGCGCGCTATCGTGCAATTTAATAAAAACTACCCCAACATCAAAGTACGAATTTATGAACAAGGTATAGAAACGTGCATGAACTCGGTACGAAAAGGCGAAGTTGATTTTGGAATAAACATGAACTTCATCACATATCCAGACATCGATTTTATCCCCCTGGTGAATGAGCCTTTTGTTCTGGCCTGTCGGCAAGACCATCCTCTGGCGTGTCGAAAATTAGTCGAATGGCGGGAACTGGTGAGCCAGACCTTAATCGGCGTCAGGAAATCAAGCGGCAACCGACAGTTAATAGAGAAATGCCTGGCGGATAAGCCCTGGCGACTGGATTGGTTTTATGAAGTCAGGCATTTGTCGACCTCGCTCGGCCTTGTCGAAGCCGGACTGGGCGTCTCGGCGCTTCCCTGTCTGGCAATGCCCCATAGCGGCAATAGCACCGTCGTGAGCGTTCCGCTCGTGGAGCCGGTTATCCGGCGGACGCTTGGTATGATCCGCGTAAAGAACAGACCTCTCTCCGCGGCGGCGGAACGATTAGCTTCGCTCTTACTGCTTATGTGGACGGATGAAGCGGGCGCGCTATGGCGCAACGTCGTTGATGCCACTCACAATACCTGAGCGCCGCGCCGGCCGCTTCGTCCCCCGGTTAAGGCGCCAGGGCAATCACCTCGGCCGCCCAGCGCTGAAATCCTTCGACGTCCAGCCCCAGCGCCACCCGAGCATTTGCCGGCTGGCCCAGCCTGCCCTCAATATCAACCACCGTGGTGCCTGAGGTCCATGTGCCCTGGGTTTCTACCGCCACAAAGCACGGTTCAAGGGTAAAGAGCTGCGGGCGAACCAACCACGCAATCGCGCACAGGTCGTGCATACGCAGCCCGCTGCTCATGCTGCCGCTACGGTAGTGGCTAAACAGCGCGTGCAGCATTTTCCCGGTCTGATTCAACGTTGGCAGAGTGGCGAGGTAATCCGGCGCCAGCATCGCCTGATTGGTGACGTCCAGCCCGCACATGACGATATCCAGCCCGCTGTTGAACACTTTAGCCGCCGCTTCCGGGTCGATGGCGATGTTAAATTCCGCATTCGGCGTAAAGTTGCCGCGCCCGGCGGAGCCGCCCATGATCACCAGGCGACGGATGTTAAAGCGACATTCCGGGTACTGGGTCAGCAGAAGCGCAATGTTGGTTAACGGGCCGATCGCCACCAGCGTCATCGGCTCCGGGGCGTGCATCAGCGCGTCGCGGATCGCCTGAAACGCCGGTTTCGCCAGCGGCTGGCGGTGATGTTCAACGAAATCGTAGCCTTCCATTCCGGACTCGCCGTGCACCGAGGCGGCGTCGCGCAGAGGGCGAACCAGCGGCATCGACGCGCCCTGGGCCAGGGGAACATCGGCGTTCCAGAAATGCAGAAGCTGAAGGGCGTTGCGGGTCGTTTTCTCCACCGACACGTTGCCCGCCACCGTGGTCATCAGCTGCAGATCAAGCTCGGGGGCGAACAGCGCTGCGGCAATCGCCGCGGCGTCATCAATGCCGGGATCGGTATCCAGAATGATAGGTAAGCGCATCGTTTCTCCATAAAAAATGCCAGACGTTAAGTCTGGCATCTTCTCATACTGCGGCGGAAAAGAACTTACTCTACTTCACGGACATCTACGCGCAGCTCTTTCGGCACCTCGAAAACGATGTTCTCTTCGCGGCCTTCCAGCGGCACCGCTTCGCCGCCGCCCAGCTCCTGCAAACGCGAAATCACGTTCTGTACCAGGATATCCGGCGCCGATGCGCCCGCGGTCACGCCGACGCAATCCGCTTCTTTGACCCAGGCTTCCTGGATATCGGTCGCGTCGTCAATCAGATAGGCCGCTTTCCCCATCCGCTGCGCCAGCTCGGCAAGGCGGTTAGAGTTAGAGGAGTTCTTCGACCCCACCACCAGCACCACGTCGGCCTGCCCGGCCAGCGCGCGGACGGCTTCCTGGCGGTTAGTCGTGGCGTAGCAGATATCATCTTTACGCGGCCCGACGATTTTCGGGAAACGCTCGCGCAGAGCGTCAATCACGTCGGAGGTATCGTCGACGGAGAGCGTCGTCTGGGTCATAAACGACAGCTTAGCGTCGTTTTTCACGTCCAGCGTCCAGACATCGTCCGGCGATTCCACCAGGTACATCCCCCCCTGCGGGTTGCTGTACTGCCCCATGGTGCCTTCAACTTCCGGGTGACCGGCGTGGCCAATCAGAATGGACTCTTCGCCGCGGCGGCTGGCGCGGGCGACTTCCATATGCACTTTAGTCACCAGCGGGCAGGTGGCGTCAAAAACCGTCAAATCGCGGCTTTTCGCCTCGTTGCGAACGGCCTGAGAGACGCCGTGGGCGGAGAAAATCAGGATGGCGCCGTCCGGCACTTCGCTAATCTGCTCGATAAAAATAGCGCCGCGTTGACGCAGGCTGTCGACAACATAGCGGTTGTGCACGACTTCATGACGCACGTAGATCGGCGCGCCGTATAGCGTCAGCGCGTTTTCAACAATGCTGATAGCGCGGTCAACGCCTGCGCAGAAGCCGCGCGGGTTAGCCAACAGAATCTGCATCTTACCCCTCCAGCGCCGGATCGATCTCCAGCACTTCAACATCAAAATGAACGGTACGCCCGGCCAGCGGATGATTGAAATCAACGGTGATCGAATCGCCGTTCACTTCGCGGATCACGCCGGGCATTTCGCTGCCATCCATTGCGGTAAAGAGCATTATCGCGCCGACTTCCGGCTCGCCCGCGTCGATAAACTCCCGGCGCGAGAAATATTGAATCAGGTCCGGGCTCGGTACGCCAAACGCGGCGTCCGGCTCCAGCGAAAAGGTGGTTTTATCCCCTTCTTTCAGCCCCAGCAGATGCTGTTCAAGACCTTCAGAAAGCGAGGTATCGCCCAGGCGAAAGAGCGCGGGTTTACCGTTATTGCGGGTTGACTCTGCGGTGGAGCCATCGTCGAGCTTTAAGGTGAAGTGCACCAGCACCGCACTGTTGCTCTGTACTGATTTAGACATGCAGGTTGCTCACTTGTTTTGCCCGGCGGCGCCGCCGCCGGGCGAGTTTTGTTACGCCTGTTTCTTCGCAGCCGCGTTCGGTAAGAAGCCTTCCAGCACAATCAGCGCCGCGCCGATACAGATAGCGGTATCGGCGAGGTTGAAGGTGGCGAAGTGCCAGTTCCCGACGTAGAAATCGATCATATCGACGACAAAACCATGCCACAGCCTGTCGAATAAATTCCCCAGCGCGCCGCCAATAATCAGGGCGTAGGCAATATTATTCAGCTTTTGCGTCGCCTTAGAACGATACATCAGCACCGCAAGGATCACGCAGATACCGATAGCGATACCGGCGAAGAACCAGCGCTGCCAGCCGCCGCTGTCGGCGAGGAAGCTAAAAGCCGCGCCATAGTTGCGCGCATAGTGCAGATTAAGCGATGGGAACAGCGATACCGTATCCCCCAGAGCGAAGTTCTGGAGGATCAGGAATTTACTGCCTAAATCGATAATCAGCACGGCTACGACGACCCACAGCCAGCGTAGCCCCGTTGAACAAATCGGTTTACTCATCAGGCAAACTTACGTTTTTCGCCGTCACCGGCGATGTTGCTGACACAGCGTCCGCAGATATCCGCGTGTTCCGCCACCTTGCCGATATCCGTGGTGTAATGCCAGCAGCGCGGGCACTTGTCACCTTCGGCTTTACTCAGCACGACTTTCAGACCTTTGAGCAGTTCACTCTGCCAGGCGTCGGCCGGAGCCTGCGCATAATCGGCAACGTTCGCCCCTGAGGTCAACAGGACAAATCGCAATTCATCGCCCAGCGCGTTCAGCTTCGCCGCGAGATCGGCATCGGCGTACAGCGTTACCGCCGCTTCCAGAGAGCCGCCCACCTGCTTGTCCGTACGAGCCTGCTCGATAACCTTGTTGACTTCGCCACGCACCTTCAGCAGCGCGTTCCAGAAACCGTCGTTCATCGCTTCGTCAGCGTCCAGGCCAAACAGGCCGGTATACCATTCGCCGGTAAAGACGTATTTCTCGCGGTCGCCCGGCAGGTAACCCCAGATTTCGTCAGCGGTGAAGGACATGATCGGCGCCATCCAGCGCACCAGCGCCTCGGCAATATGGTACAGCGCGGTCTGGCAGCTACGACGCGCGATGCTGTCAGCCTTGGTGGTGTACTGGCGATCTTTAATGATATCGAGCCAGAACGAGCCCATTTCGATGGAGCAGAAGCGCATCAGGCGCTGCACCACTTCGTGGAAGTCATAGGATTCGTAGGCTTTGACGATATCATCCTGCGCCGCTTGCGCGCAGCCTACTGCCCAGCGGTCCAGCACGACCATCTCTTCCGGTTTCACCATATCTTTTGCCGGATCGAAACCGTTGAGGTTCGCCAGCAGGAAGCGCGCAGTGTTACGGATACGACGATAGCTGTCAGCGGCGCGTTTGAGGATCTCGTCAGAGACCGCCATTTCGCCGGTGTAATCGGTGGATGCCACCCACAGGCGCAGAATATCCGCGCCCAGCTTGTTCATCACGTCCTGCGGAGAAACGGTGTTGCCGATAGACTTGGACATCTTGCGGCCCTGGCCATCAACGGTAAAGCCGTGGGTCAGTACCTGGCGGTAAGGCGCTTTGCCCTTCATCGCGGTAGAGATCATCAGGGATGACATAAACCAGCCGCGGTGCTGGTCGGAGCCTTCCAGATACATATCGGCGGCGTGACCGGCGAATTCAGGACGCACGTCAACGACGGAAGAGTGGGTCGAGCCGGAGTCAAACCAGACGTCCAGCGTATCCGGCACCTTCTCGTAGCTATCCGCGTCGGCGCCGAGGATGTCGCGGGAATCGAGATCCCACCACGCCTGGATGCCGTCGACTTCTACGCGTTTCGCCACTTCTTCCATCAGTTCCAGCGTGCGCGGATGCAGCTCTTGCGTCTCTTTATGCACGAACAGCGACATCGGTACGCCCCAGGTGCGCTGACGGGAGATACACCAGTCAGGACGATTGGCGACCATCGATTCGATACGCGCCTGGCCCCAGTCAGGGATCCACTGCACGCCTTTGATTTCGGAAAGCGACTGTTTGCGCAGACCTTTTTGATCCATGCTCACGAACCACTGCGGCGTGGCGCGGAAGATGATCGGCGTTTTGTGACGCCAGCAGCACGGGTAGCTGTGCTGCATTTTTTCAACGTGCAGCAGCGCGCCTTTTTCTGACAGCAGCGCAACGACAACATCGTTGGCTTTAAAGACGTTTACGCCGTCCAGCGTTGGATAGGTTCCCGGCAGATAGGCGCCGTCCGGGCCAACCGGGTTCGCCACTTCCAGGCCATATTTTTGACCGATGACATAGTCATCCGGACCGTGGCCTGGCGCGGTATGCACCGCACCGGTACCCGCGTCCAGCGTGACGTGATCGCCCAGGATCGCCGGGACGTCAAAATCGAGGAACGGGTGCTTAAAGCGCATCAGCTCCAGCTCGGCGCCGTTCACCACCGCCAGGATGGTGTAATCAGCAATGCCGGCGCGCTTCATCACGCTGTCGACCAGGTCTTTTGCCAGGATCAGCGCCTGACCGTCAACCTGCACCAGCGCATAGTCAAACTCCGGGGAGAGCGAGATGGCGCGGTTCGCCGGCAGGGTCCACGGGGTGGTAGTCCAGATAACCAGAGAAACCGGGCCGTTGACGTCGGCCACGCCAAATTTCGCCAGCACCGCCGCTTTATCGGCCGCGTGGAACGCCACGTCGATGGACGGAGAGGTTTTGTCGTAATACTCAACTTCCGCTTCCGCCAGCGCGGAGCGGCAGTCTACGCACCAGTGCACCGGCTTAGCGCCTTTGTGCAGATGGCCGTTGCCGATGATTTTACCCAGCGCGCGGATGATGTTGGCTTCGGTTTTGAAGTCCATGGTCAGGTACGGGTGCGACCAGTCGCCCAGCACGCCCAGACGGATAAAGTCTTTACGCTGTCCGTCAACCTGGGTGGCGGCGTATTCGCGGCACTTAGCGCGGAACTCGGCGGCGGTGAATTTCTCACCCGGCTTGCCGTACTCCTGCTCCACTTTCAGCTCGATCGGCAGACCGTGGCAGTCCCAGCCCGGTACGTACGGAGAGTCATAGCCCGCCAGCCCTTTGGACTTAACGATAATGTCTTTCAGAATCTTGTTAACCGAGTGACCAATATGAATGCTGCCATTCGCATAAGGAGGGCCATCATGCAGAATGAAGGTTTTTTTGCCTTTTTTGGCTGCACGAATGATGCCGTACAGGTCATCATCGGTCCAACGCGCCAGCATTCCCGGTTCACGCTTGGCGAGGTCGCCGCGCATCGGGAACCCTGTTTCCGGCAAATTCAGGGTCGATTTATAGTCACTCATCAGATTCTCGGTTCCGTATTTCGGTTTGATAAACACCGTCAGGGTTATGCCTGGCCGGTTAGCCCAAAGAAGTCGCGGGCCGTTAACTCATCACGTGCGATTTGCGTTTTCAGCTCATCAAGCGACGCAAATCGCTGCTCGTTACGTATTTTTTTACGCAGTATTACATCTATATGGCGACCGTAGAGGTCCATTACAACATCCAGGAGATGAACTTCCAGCTGCTGACGCACGCCGGAGACCGTTGGACGAGTACCAATGTTGGCGACGCCCATAAAAGGTTTGGCGCCAAGCCCTGTCACTTCTACCGCATAGACCCCTTTTACCGGGGAAACCTGACGGCGCAGCGGTAAATTCGCCGTCGGGAAGCCTATTGTGCGCCCAAGTTCATCGCCGTGCACGACGCGACCGGAGATAGTAAACGGATGCCCCAGCAGCGTCTCCGCGAGGGGCAGATCGTCGTCCGCCAGCGCCTGACGTACCGCCGTGCTGCTGATGCGCACGCCGCCTTCACAGAAGGTTTGAGTGCTGGTGACGTCAAAGCCGAACTCCACGCCGGCTTTTTGCAGTAACAAGAAATCCCCCTGGCGACCGGCGCCAAAGCGGAAATCATCGCCAACGGCGAGGAACTGGACGCCCAGCTGGCGCACCAGCAGTTCGCTGATAAAGTCCTGGGCGGTCAATGCCGCAAAGCGCCGATCGAAGCGCACGCACAGTACGTAATCGACGCCGCTTTCGGCCAGATAATTCAGCTTCTCACGCAGGCGCGTTAAACGCGCGGGCGCTTTATCGGCGGCAAAAAGCTCAAGCGGCTGTGGTTCAAAAATCATCACCACCACCGGTAAGCCACGCTGGCGACCTTCTGCACGCAAACGCTGCAATAATGCCTGGTGCCCGCGATGCACGCCGTCAAAATTTCCAATGGTCAGCACACACCCGTGCGGGGCCTGACTGAGATTATGTATGCCGCGTATCAGCTTCATGTCTGGCTCAAAACAGTGAAAATCGTCCGAGTATACCTTGTACAACTGGCGACGTTAACCAGCGATTGCACCTCTTCACCGAAAGATCCCGGGAATTCATTCACTCAGCGCGAGATTGCGGGAAAATCTCTCCGGGGTCGTCGATTTTTATGGTCGAAAGGCTGTATTCGCCTGCAACAAGCTGGTAGAATCTTGCGCCATCACTACGTAATAAAGCGTTGTTGGTTTAAACGACGCTTATTTGCACAAATCCATTGACAAAAGAAGGCTAAACGGGCATTCTCCTCGGCCTTTGAATTGTCCATATAGAACACATTTGGGAGTTGGACCTTGGCTAATATCAAATCAGCTAAGAAGCGCGCCGTTCAGTCTGAAAAGGCCCGCAAGCACAACGCTAGCCGCCGCTCTATGATGCGTACTTTCATCAAGAAAGTATACGCAGCTATTGAAGCTGGCGACAAAGCTACTGCACTGAAAGCATTTAACGAAATGCAACCAATCGTGGACCGTCAGGCTGCTAAAGGTCTGATCCACAAAAACAAAGCTGCGCGTCATAAAGCAAACCTGACCGCTCAGATCAACAAACTGGCTTAATCGCCTGCTTGTTGTCGCTTTGTAAAAAAACCCGCGAAAGCGGGTTTTTTTATGCCTGTCGTTTATCACGTAATACGTCACGACTCGCGTTCTGGTTATCGCAGCCAGCTCATGCTTCCGCATGAGCTGGTGCGGCGTTTTCCCGCGCGGCAAGAAACCGTTCTGGCCTATGCCTGAGGCGGCGTAAAGAGCGCCGAATAGTCGCGATGACAAATACGCTGCACCGCCGGATGCTGGATCATTCGTTCGGCAAAGATGGCGTGATACTCCTCCATGACGTTGTCCATGCGTCCGATCTCGACTATCGACTCATCGCTATAGAAATCATGCGCATAGAGCGTCGGTGCGACAAATATCGCATTGTGCGCCGCGCCGAAGGCCTTCATCAACGCCGCATCATCAAACTCGCCCAGAATTTCCACCTGCAAACCCTGCGAGTTAAACCAGTTCAGCAGCTTGCGCCCTAACATGGAACGGCGGCCGGGAATCAGCAGTCGACGTTCTTCCAGACAGCCGGGGAACGGTTTTTCCGGCGGCGGATTCATGCACCAGAAGCTCACGCTGCACTCCCCGATTTTCACCGAAAACAGCCCTTCCTGCTGGGTGGAATCGATGGGGCAGTCGGAGATAATCATATCGAGTTTATGCTGGCTTAGCTGCTCCAGCAGCATTTCGTGGGTCGACTCGAAGCAGCGTAAATGGATCTGTTCATTCTCGACGACCGCGGCATCCAGTACGCCGCTCACCAACCTTTTCGACAGCGCGTCCGCAACGCCAACATCAAACAGCAGATTCGACTCTTTACGGTAGTTAACGATGTCGAGCATCTCCTGGCTCAGCGTAAACATGCGATCCGCATAGCGGAACACCAGTTCACCTAATTCGCTAGGCTCCAGTCCCCTTCCTTTGCGCTTGAACAATTTCCCCTGCAGGCGTTCTTCCAGCGCCTTTATTTGCCCGGTAATGGTCTGCGGCGTCAGGAACAGCGCTTCCGCCGCGCCAACAACGGAGCCCTCTTTGTAGACATGCCAGAAGTAATACAGGTGGTTGTAGTTGATATGCGACATGCTTCTCTCCCTGATAATGTCCAGGAGAGCCGTAGCGGCTCTCCGTGAGATGTTAAGCCGCGTAGCCCGAATCCGTTACGCGCTTACGCAATATTATGTACCCCGTGACGGCCGATAATATCGATCCAATCAGGATGCCAAGCTTGGCCCAGTTGATCAATCCGGGGTCGACGCTACCGAAGGCAAGGGTGGCAATAAAGATCGACATTGTGAAGCCAATCCCACACAGGATGCCGACCGCCATAATTTGCTTACAGGTGGTTCCTTCGGGTAACGAAGCCCATTTCAGCTTCAGTGCCAGCCAGCAGAAGACGCTAATACCCAACGGCTTACCGATAAACAGCCCGGCAATAATACCCAACGGCAGCAGTGAGGTCAGCCCTTCGACCGTGACGCCCTGCAAAGAAACGCCCGCGTTAGCGAAGGCGAACAGGGGCAGGATCAGAAATGCCACCCACGGATGCAGCACGTGCTCAAGCTGCTTCGCCGGCGATTTGCCGTCCTGCTCTTTTAGCGGGATCATAAAGCCGACAATGACCCCGGCCAGCGTTGCGTGAACCCCCGACTTAAGAACCGCGGTCCAGAGTATGGCGCCCACCAGAATATAGATCCCGGTACGCCGTACGCCGCACAGATTTAACCCCGCCAGCACAGCAATGGCTCCGGCAGCAACAACCAGTGACACGACGGAAAGATCGTGCGTATAGAACAGCGCAATAATAATAATGGCGCCCAGATCGTCGATAATGGCCAGCGCCATCAGGAAAATCTTCAGCGCGGCGGGCACCCGATTTCCCAGCAGCGCCAGTACGCCCAGCGCGAAGGCAATATCGGTGGCGGCCGGAATTGCCCACCCTTCTCTGGCAATCGAATCCTGGCCGTTAAACGCCAGGTAGACCAGCGCCGGCACCACCATGCCGCCCAACGCCGCGACCACCGGAAACACCGCCTGGCGACGGCTGGCCAATGCCCCCTGATTCATTTCACGCTTCACTTCCAGACCGATAAGCAGGAAAAATACCGCCATCAGCGCGTCGTTAATCCACAACAGCATGTTCTTGTTGATCTCTAACGCACCTACGCGCAGCTGGACGGGCGTTTCCAGAAAAGAGCGATACAGGCCGCTGGTCATGCCGGTATTGGCTAATAACATGGCCATGATGGCGGCCAGGATTAAGATAATGCCCCCGGAAGCATCGCTCTGAAAAAAACGCTGCAGATGTTTCACTTTTACCTCACCTTATCCGCAAACAACTCGATAAAAGTATAATACATATGCGGAAACCTCGAAAAAATCAGTTTTAAATTGCCATTAGACTCGATTTTTACGAATTAACCCTCGTTAAGAGATTGGCCGTCCGATCGTCAGTGGGGGCGCTGCGTTGTCCGGACAGGAAGTCAGAGGTACGCCAGCTCCATCCTCAACGGACCATAAGGAAAGGATCCGTATCGCCATCTTCAAGGTTATGCGTATTAGCTTAGCGTGAATGGGATGAAGCATGAGCGATTGCCGCGATCGTCGACGCTTTTTATGTCCCCATAAGATATTTAAAAATTATACCAATGGGAAATCTCTCTTTACGTCATTAGCATGATTGACAGGATAATCAATATATGAATATCTCGACAATTGCTGTACCAAGAAAGTTTAAAAGGTGGCTACTAATCTAATAAACACCTTTGCCCTGAAAAGTATTAAAAAGCCGTGGGTAATTTTTTCATATCTATTAAACGGCCGCCATCAATAGTTATATAGCCGCCTTTTTTCAGTTCAGAGAGAAGCTTCATGGTACGGCTACGGGATATTCCTGTTCGGCGTTGAATGAAGTTAAGCACATTAATACTTTGTCGATATTCGCTGGCATAAGCCCAAAGCTCGATTAATAACGATCTCACCTTCAGATAAGAATCCACACCGACCAGTTCACGATCGCGTACGCTCATGACCATCAGACGATAGGCAAGTATTCGTGCGACATCGTGCCACAGATCGCACTCATCAACAGTCTTGATAAAGGCGGGCAGAGACACTGCGCGCCCGCTGCACTTCGTTTCCGCTATCAGAAAGTGTTCTGGCCGGGTCGGAACATTGTAAGTCACCCCATAACTATCGACTAATCCGATAATGGCGGGAGCAAAAGAGGAATTAACATGAAGTCCGCTGCCACAGCGGCAAAACGAATCTATGGTCACTCCCGTTTTTGCAACACCGATTTTGACGACAAGTTGGCTTG
>NZ_JBEAID010000055.1:0-16484 GCF_040064585.1 Klebsiella sp. CN_Kp113
CAGCCGTCTGCACGCCGTAGCCCGGACAAGGCGCGTCAAGCGCCGCCTCCGGGAATGCTGTCAGGCTAAAGGCGGTTAACCATTCCCGGGTATATTCTTATGATGAATTGAGATCGCTATCACGTATATTTCTTCCTGAAATGTGATCTGAATTATAATTATTCCTCAATCCCTCTCTTCGTTTTATTTCTGTCCGGATGTCTGGACAAAATTTAGTATTGTTGTTTACGCCTCTGCTACTTATATTTATCCTCAATGATTTATGTAGCGCTCGCGTGGTATCGCGCTGGCCTCCAGACATTAATCTGGTATGCAATAAGGGTAAATAATGCAAATGATTACCTCACGACAGAACAGATTATTGAAATTTCTCCTGCCCCGCAGAGAATACGTTACGCTGATGAAAATTGCTGAATATTTAAATGTGTCAGAAAAAACGGTTCAGCGTGATTTACGCTTTTTAGAACAGTGGTTATCTGAGTGGAAAATGACTATCGACAAACGCTCAGGCACCGGCGTGATGCTGATCGCTGATAATGTCACGGATCTGCTGCAATTAGACCAATTACTCAGTAACGAGGGGGAGGACAGCGATGTCATGATGAATAACTCCCGGCGTGTGAAAATTGCTTCGCAGCTCTTAAGTGAGACTCCGCGAGAGACATCAATTAATAAGCTCTCTGAGCGTTATTTTATCAGTAGTGCATCTATCGTTAATGATCTGAAAATTATTGAGTCATGGATTGCTCCGCTCGGCTTAACGCTGATTCGTAGCCAGAGCGGGACGCATATTGAAGGCAGCGAAAACAGCGTCCGCCAGGCGATGGCGTCATTAATTAATGGGGTGATTAATCATAATGAGCCCGGCTGTATTATCCATTCCCGGCTGGACTCAGGAAGCTATAAAGCGCTGGTGCATTATTTTGGTGAGGATGACGTTTTATTTGTTCAGTCATTATTACAGGAAATGGAGCGCAAGCTGTGCTGGTCATTAGGCGAACCGTATTATGTGAATATTTTTACCCATATCCTCATTATGATGTATCGCATTACCCGTGGGAATGCCTTACCGCGGCGTGAACAGGGGCAGCAGATTTTTGATGAGACGATATTTAGCGTTGCCCAGAATATGCTGCGAAAAATTGAACACCGTATTGACCATTCGCTGCCGGAAGATGAGGTCTGGTTTATTTATCAGTACATCATCTCCTCTGGCGTTGTGGTGGAAGAGCGAGATGATGTCAGCATGGTGCGCTATATGCATTCTAGCGATGAGGCCCGACAAATTACCGATCGTCTGATTAGCGCTTTTTCCACCATGATTGATCTCGATTTAACCGCCGATCGCGCGTTATACGATGGCCTGCTCATTCATATCAAGCCGCTCATTAACCGCCTTAATTTTCGGATTTATATTCGTAACCCTCTGCTTGAGGATATCAAGGGCGAGCTGACGGACGTGTGGCCGCTCACCCAGCGGGCGGTCAATCAGGTTTTTAGCCGCTGGGGCGAGCGTGCGGTTTCCGACGACGAGATTGGCTATCTCACCGTTCATTTCCAGGCGGCGATGGAAAGACAGGTCGCCAGCAAGCGAGTTCTGCTGGTTTGTTCTACCGGAATCGGCACATCTCACCTGTTGAAAAGTAGAGTGTTGAGAGCGTTTCCTGACTGGACCATCGTCGGCGTGGTTTCGGCAAGCAGCCTGCATACCCTTCAGCCGCAGGACAAGATTGAACTGGTTATTTCGACGATCAATCTGCCGGAAATAGCTTTGCCGGTAGTCTATGTTAGCGCATTTTTTAATGATGCCGATATCCGGCGGGTTACGGAAAAAATCGTTACCGACAAATTACATCGTGCGGCAATATCTGCTGTAGATAATGAAGTTTTATATCCATGAGGTAAAGAATATGGACATAACCAGGATTTTAAACACCAAACGCGTTTTGTTAGATATGCACGCTACGAATAAAGCGGAAGCCATCGAGGAGTTAACCGACTTATTACAAAAAGACGGGGCGATAAGCTGTAGAGAAACCTTTATTCAGGATGTCTGGCAGCGTGAGTCGGAAGGCTCAACGGGGTTTGAAAATCATATTGCGATCCCGCATGGAAAGTCGTCCGCCGTTGTTAATACCACCCTTGCCATTGGTCGCACCCGGCAGGATATCGCCTGGGAAACGCTGGACGGCAGCCAGGTACGCTGCATTATTTTATTTGCCGTTCGTCTGGAAGATCAAAATACCACCCATATTCGCCTGTTGTCCCAGGTCGCCGGAGCGCTGGCGGATGATGACATTATTGAACAACTGCTCAAAGAAACCAGTCCGCAGAGGATTATTGATCTGTTTAACCAATATGCCGAGTCGGACATTTACTAACAATAACTAGCGGAGTCCGAGATGAATATTGTCTGTGTTGCTGCCTGTACCGCAGGTATTGCTCATACTTATATTGCACGTGAGAAGCTGATTAAAGGTGCGAAAGCGCTGGGCCACAATGTCAAAGTCGAAACCCAGGGAACCATTGGTACTGAAAATGAACTGGCGGCGGAAGATATTGACGCTGCGGATGTCGTTATTCTTGCCATTGATGTGAAAATTAAAGGCGAAGAGCGTTTTAAAAATAAACGGATTGTCAGAGTAAAAACGGAAGTCGTGATTAAGTCGCCGATTCAGTTTATCGAAAAGGTCGAAAAATCCTTAGCGAATGCCTGATCCTTAATCTGGAGGGATCTACCATGAGTGAGAATAAAATTCCCGTCTCACAGGAAATTAAGAAGCATTTATTAACCGGTATTTCATGGATGATACCGCTGATCGTCGCCGCCGGGATCTGTATCGCGCTGGGACAAGTCCTTGGCGGGACGAACGTTGGCGAGAAAACCGGCACCATTCCGTGGATGTTAAACCAAATCGGCGGCTGGGGAATGGGGCTGATTGTGCCCTTGATCTGCGCCGCTATCGCTTACTCCATTGCCGATCGTCCTGGATTTGCTCCGGGTTTGATCGTGGGTTTTGTCTGCGGGCAAATTCATACCGGTTTTATTGGCGGCATGCTGGGCGGCTTCCTCGTGGGCTACACGGTACTGGCGCTAAAACACTATATTCGGCTGCCGAAGTCGATGCAGGGGCTGATGCCGATTATGGTGCTGCCGGTATTAAGCACCATCATTAGCGGTTTGCTGATGATGACCCTGATCGGCAAGCCCATTGCCTGGCTGCAGGACGCGCTGATTCACATGCTGGAGTCGATGCAGGGCGGCTCGCGTTTCCTGCTGGGCGCCATCCTTGGCGCCATGGCGACCTTCGACTTCGGCGGTCCGGTGAATAAAACCATGTCGCTGTTTGCCGATGGTCTGCTGGTCAGCGGCGTTTACGGCCCGGAAGCGGTGAAGTTTGTGGGTTCGATAATCCCGCCGTTCGGTATCACCCTCTCGTTCCTGCTGACCCGCCATAAATATACCCGTGCTGAACGCGAAGCCCTGAAGGCCGCGTTCCCGATGGGGATCTGCATGATCACCGAAGGGGTGATCCCCATCGCCGCCCGCGATCTGCTGCGCGTCGTGGGATCCTGCGTGGTGGCGTCAGCGGTGGCCGGTGGCCTGATCATGACCTGGGGCGTGGAGAGTCCGGTGCCGCACGGTGGGATGTTTGTGGTGCCGCTCTTTACGCATCCCCTGCTGTTCTGCCTCTCTCTGGCGATTGGCACCGTGATTTGCGGTGTGATGCTCTCGCTGTGGAAAAAGCCGGTAACCGAGCGCGATGAAGAGTTTGATGAGCTGAACGACCAAAAGCTCAAAGACGACGAAATCACCTTTACCCTCGAATAAACGGAGGCCCTATGTTTGCCGATATGAAAAGTATGGTGATCAAAGCCTGGCGTGAACGGTATGCCCTGCTGGCGATTAACTGCATGAACCTGGAAAGCGCACGCGCGGCGGTGCGCGTGGCGGAAAAACATCGCGCGCCGATTATTCTCAACCTGTATCAGGGGCATCTGTCGCACTTTCCGGCGACGACGGCGGCGGCGGTAGTCAGGGTACTGGCGGAGGAGGCGAGCGTACCCGTGACGTTAAGTCTCGATCACGGCAAAGACCCGATAAAAATACGTCAGGCTTTCCGCGCCGGATTTAGCGGGTTAATGATCGATGCTTCGGCGTTCGCGCTGGCGGAGAACATCCGCCAGACCCGAGAGGTCGCTGAACTGGCCGCCAGCGTTGGGCTGTGCGTGGAGGGCGAACTGGGGCACCTGGCGGATGCGCCGCGCTACGACCAGGCCAGCAATGCCGATTTAATGACCCAGCCGCAGGACGTCCCTCCCTTTATCGAACAGACCGGGATTGATCTGCTGGCGGTCTCCGTGGGAACCGCCCACGGTATGTACGCCCCCGGCGTAAAACCGAAGCTCGATTTCGACCGCCTGGCGCAGATACAGCGCGCGTCATCCGTGCCGCTGGCGCTGCACGGCGGGAGCGGTACGCCGTTCGAGCAACTGCAACGTTGCCCGGAATTCGGGGTCGCAAAAATCAACGTTGGGGCGGCGGTATTTGAAGCGGGGAAAGCGGCGCTGCTGCACACCCTGTGCCACGACAGCACCATTGAGCTGGCCGATGCGCTATCGGTGATGGAGCAGGCCAGCGCTGACGCCATCGTTCCCTATTTACACGCATCCGGCTCAATCAACAAAGCCTGATTAAATCTCAGTAAGGCCTTCCATGCCGGCGCCCGTATGCCCTGGCAGGGCTTACCACACCCTGAAACTGGAGAATAACGATGTTAGTTTCAATGCACGAATTACTTAAACCCACCCGTGAACATGGTTTTGCTATCGGCGCATTTAACGTGGCGGATAGCTGTTTTATTCGCGCCGTGGTGGAAGAGGCGGAAGCGACAAATACGCCGGCGATTATTTCCATTCACCCCAGCGAGCACGATTTTGTGGGCGACGCGTTTTTTAGCTACGTGCGGGATATCACCCAGCGCAGCCGCGTGCCTTTCACCCTGCATCTGGATCATGGCGCCTCGGTGGAACATGTCCTGCGCGCCATTCAGTGTGGCTTCACCTCGGTCATGATCGATGGTTCGCTGCTGCCTTATGAAGAAAACGTGGCCCTGACCCGCGAAGTGGTGCGGCTGGCGCACGCGGTGGGCGTGTCGGTCGAAGGTGAGCTGGGGACCATCGGCCAGACCGGAACCTCTGTGGAAGGCGGCGTGTCAGAAGTCACCTATACCGACCCGGCGCAGGCGGAAGATTTCGTCGCCCGTACCGGCGTGGATACGCTGGCGGTAGCGATTGGCACCGCGCACGGTATCTATCCGAAGGGGATGCAGCCGGAGCTGCAGATGCACATTCTGCGCGATATCGCCGGGCGTCTGTCGATTCCGCTGGTGCTGCACGGCGGCTCGGCTAATCCGGATGCGGAAATTGCGGAATCCGTTACGCTTGGCGTCGGCAAAATCAATATTTCCAGCGATATGAAATATGCCTATTTCCAGAAAGCGCGCGAAATTCTGACAAAAGAGACATGGTGGGATCCGAATGTCATTTATCCGGAACCGATTAACGCCGCGCGGAAGGTGATTCGCCACAAAATGAAGCTCTTTGGCTCTACCGGCAAGGCCAGCCTGTACTAATCCCCCGGCGGGGCGGGGAAACCTGCCTCGCTATGAATAAGGAGGCCGGTATGAAGTATTTGGGGCTGGATATCGGCGGGAGCAAAATCGCCGCCGTAGTGATGGATGAACAAGGCCATGAATGGAAGCGTTTTCGCATTGAAACGCGAAAACAGACCCGGCAGCAGTTTATCGCAACGCTGGTGGCGTTAATCACCGCGATTGGGGATGAGCTGGCTCAGCCTTTGGCTATCGGTATCGCCCTGCCGGGGAGTATCTCCCCGCAGACCGGCAAGATCCGCAATGCCAATATTCAGGTCATCAACGGCTGCTGCTTACAGGATGAGCTTGAGCAGCGCCTGGGCCAGCCGGTTGTGCTGGCGAACGATGGCAACTGTTTCGCCTTATCAGAAGCCTGCGATGGCGCAGGAGCCGATTATTCGCTGGTGTTTGGCATGACGCTGGGGACCGGATGCGGGGGCGGTATTGCGCTTAATCGCCAGATTTTCCCCGGCGCGTCAGGGATTGCGGCGGAGTGCGGGCATATCACGCTGCCGGGATATCAGGAGGTCAACGATGGGCCGCCCGAGCGCTGCTACTGCGGAAAATATAACTGCGTCGAGTCCTTTATTTCCGGCACCGGGCTGAGCGCGCGCTATCGTTTGATGACCCGGCAGGCGCTCAGCAGTCAGGCTATTATCGCTCGGGCGCTGGAGGGCGAGCATGCCGCCTGCGAGCAGGTGCTGCGCTTTCGCCAGCAGCTGGCGCGGACGCTGGCGACGGTGGTGAATCTTATCGATCCCGGCGTGATTGTTCTCGGCGGCGGTCTGTCTAACGTGGCGCTGCTGGTGAACGACCTGGAGGCGGATGTCGCCCCGCTGGTGTTTACCGACCATTTCACCACCCCCATCGTGCCTGCCCGACATGGTGACAGTAGCGGCATGCGCGGCGCCGCCTGGCTGGCCGTCCGCAGCGGAGTCGAAAATGAAACGTTCACAGATTAACTACGCGATTGATAAAGCGCATGCTATCGCCGAGTCCTTTCGCATTTGCTTACCCGAGTTTGCCTGCTTTACCGCCGATATCTGGGCGAAAAAGCGGTTTGAAGAGTGGCGAGAAGTTCGGGATCTACAGCTTGGCTGGGATATTACCGATTTTGGCAGCGGCCGTTTTCAGGAAACCGGACTGACGCTGTTGACCCTGCGTAACGGCGCGCCGGGCGATTCGCGCTATCCCAAGCCCTACGCCGAGAAGATGTTGCAGATTCAGCAGGATCAGCAAACCCCCTGGCATTTTCATTATCACAAAATGGAAGATATTCTGAACCGCGGCGGCGGCCGGCTCTGTCTACAGCTGGCATGGGCGACAGAAGATGAACGGCTGGATATGCAGCGCAGCGTGAGCGTCGCGGTTGATGGCCGCCAGCGCACGCTGAAACCGGGAGAAACCCTGGCTCTTAACCCCGGGCAGGGCGTTTGCCTGCCGCCCACGCTGTACCACCGTTTTTGGGCTGAAAACGCGCTGGTGATGGGCTGGGAAATTTCGATGGTGAACGATGATAAGCGCGACAACCGTTTTCTGGAAGATAGCGGTCGCTTCCCGATGATTCAGGAAGATGAACCGAAAAAATGGTTATTGTGCAGTGAGTACGGACGCTGAAAAGAGATAGACGTTGTCGAATCCACCACCCTCCTTACGGAGGGTTTTTTTATTCCATTTTGTCTAAAAAAGTAACGTTCATTTCATTCTGGTGATTGATGCCACAGACGCCAGCGCCGCCGGGTGATAGCGTAGTTTAGCGCTGAGAGGAGCCCGGTATGGATTTAGAAAACATCTTTCGTGACGTTAAGCTAAGCAAAACGGAAATGACCGTGCTGCGTTTTATTCAGAACGATCCTGAGCAATGCGTTCGCGAAGGGATCCGCGCCGTGGCGGAGCACTGTTATAGCAATCCGTCTTCGCTGGTACGCCTGGCGAAGAAGCTGAAATTCAGCGGCTGGCTGGAGCTGGTCTATTTTATTAAATTCAATATCACTATGCCCAAACTCGATGTGACCAACGACATCGATTATATGAGCATTCAGCCGGTGGAGCGGATAACGCCATTGCTGGAAAGCCTGCAACATCACCGCATTTTGATTCACGGCAGCGGCTTTTCGCAGCTGATCGCCCAGTATATTTATAATAAATTTTTGGTGACCGGGGTGAATGCCAGCCTCGCGCTGTGGCCGGATTACGAAATCCTCGAGCAGAAGAACGCCGCCAAATTTGATTCGATCTGGATTATTTCCAAATCCGGACGCAGCAGTTCGGCGCTGAACTGGGTGAAGGCGCTGGAAGGGAAAGAGATTAACCTGGTCTGCTTTACCGGCGATTATCAAAGCCCGCTGGCGCAGGCGGCGGATACGGCGTTTATCATCCATGATCCGCAGAAGTTCGATGATGATATTTACTGGAGTAACCCCTTTTTTGGCTACTGCATACTCGGCTTTGAGCGGCTGCTGAAGATGTGGTTTGTGCAGACGGGGATCCCCGGAGGCGGCGCCTGAGGCGCCTGTCCGGGCTACCGGCTGCGATCCGGTAGCCCGGATAAGGCGTTAGCCGCCATCCGGGGGATTTCACCGGGCGTTTATTGCCAGTCGGCGAACTGCTTATCGTCGAGATAGGCTTCAACCAGCGTTTTTGCCAGCGAATAAGAGCCGACCAGCGGATGCGCCATCAGCGCCCGTACCGCCAGCGATTTATCGCGCTGCAGAATGGCCGCCACCGCCAGCCGCTCATACTCTTTCACGCTGGCGATCATATTCTTCTGCGCCGTCGGCACATGCTTCGGCGTCACCGGCTTCAGGCCCTCTTTGCTCAGGTCGCAGCTGATCTCAATCACATCGTCCGGGCGCAGGAAGTCCAGCGTGCCGTTGTTGGGCATCGATACCACGATGCGCTTGGTGGTGGTGCTGTTCACCGCCTCCAGAATATCCAGCGCCACGCCCGCGTAGCCGCCGGTATCCGGCTCCTCGATAAACTGCTTTAAGGTCAACGGCTCGCGGGTATGGAATTTTTCCTGCTGCGACTCGTTCTGCATATAGCTATTTTCCCGGCGCAGATAGTGCTTCATCCAGATGGTAAACGCCGCTTCCGGGTTGGCTTTGACATCAACGGTCAGCAGCGCTTCGCGCATATCGTGATTGATGCGGGCAATTTGCTCGCCGCGGGTTTCCGGCGCGTTCTGAATCGCTTTCAAAGCCACTTCGCGATAGTAGTAGTAGTAAAGATATTCATTAAGCAGCTGCTTATCGCATAGCTGAACCAGCTCCGGCGAAAAGTACTGCATCGCCGTCTTGCGATACAGGTCCGGGCTGGCGATCAGGCGCTCGGTGACATCCTCGCCGCGCACGGTGAAATGGGTAAACCAGGAGAAGTGGTTCAGCCCGTAGCACTCGACGCCGAGATCGCGCTCGTCGCAGCCGAGGATCTCGGGCAGCTCGCGAATCAGCTCCGACGGGGCATCGCAGATACCGTACACCCGACGCTTAAAGCCGGATTTGATAATCGCCTCGGTGACCAGCCCTGACGGGTTGGTGAAGTTAAACAGAATGGCATCTTCGGCGGCGTGCTCTTCAATCAGGCGGCAGTAGTGAAGAATCGCCGGAATGGAACGCATCGCCATGGCGAAACCGCCCGCGCCGGTGGTCTCCTGGCCCAGCGTGTTGTGCGCCAGGGCGATACGCTCGTCGCGGATCCGGCTCTCATCGCCGCCCACCCGCAGGGTGGTTATCACATAGTGGCTATTTTTTAGCGCCGGCACCGGGTCGCTGGTTACGCTGAAATGAATATCCGGGCGAATGGCATTAAACACATAGCGGGCGATCTCGCCGAATATTGTCAGATTCTCCGCGGAGCTGTCGAGAAAGACCACTTCCGTTAAACCAATGCGATGCGCGTTATATGCCAGAGATTTCGCCAGAAACGCAGAGCGAACGCCGCCCCCGCCTAATACGGTTAATTTCATAAATCACTCCCAATTAATTTTCTGCTAGCCAGCTATCAACCCGGGAACGAACCTGTCCCACTTTGACGCCGTAAATAACCTGAACTTCATTTCGATTTCGTACTACGCCGTTTGCGCCGGTGCTTTTTAATATCGCATCGTCAACCAGATCCATATTATGAATAGCGACGCGCAGGCGGGTAAAACAGTTGTCGACGGAAATAATGTTCTCTTTACCACCCAGACCATTAATAATCTCGTTGGTCACCGACTGCGGTTCGCCCATTTTTTTTCGGTAATCAGCTTTGCTATATAACTTCACGTTTTCATCGTCTTCGCGACCCGGGGTTTTAAGATTCAACTTAACGACCAGCGTGCGGAAGATAACGTAGTAGACGGCGAACTGACCAATCCCGATAAGCACGTAGCCGGGCCAGCGGGTCAGGGAGACCGGCAGCGGCAGGTTGTAAATCAGGAACTCAATCAGCCCGGAAGCGCCCCAGGGACGCACGGTAAAGATGTCGCAAATCGCCTGCGAGGCCGCGGTTAACGTGGCGTGGATCACCCACAGCAGCGGCGAAACAAACAGGAAGGTAAACTCAATCGGCTCGGTGATGCCGGTGAGCATAGAGGTGATAATGGCCGGCAGCAGAATCGCTTTGGCCATCATTTTTTTCTCCGGTTTTGCCGTGTGGTAGAACGCCAGCGAGGCGCCGGCCAGGCCGAAGATAGTGGTCATCCCCTGCTGCGAGAAACGCAGCGCCTCGTTCATCACCGGGGTTAAATCCGGGTGGCGCATATAGGCGAGGAAAATCGCCTGGGTGCCGGAGACGACCTGGCCGTCGACGTTCAGCGTACCGCCGATTTGCGTGAGCTGGAACGGCGACCAGACGAAGTGGTGCAGGCCGGCGGGGATGAGGAATTTTTCAAAGAAGCCGTAGACGAAGACCCCCGCCACGCCGGCGTTTTTCATAAAGCCGGTCAGCGCTGCGATGCCGTGGGTCATAAACGGCCAGATCCAGGTAAAGGCGATGGCGTAGAAAATGATGACCGGGGTCATCGCCACCAGCGTCAGCTTGGCTCCGCCGTACATGGAGAGCGCGCCGGGCAGTTCAATCGTCGACACTTTGTTATGCACCCAGGCGATGGTGCAGCCGAGAATAATCCCGAGGAAGACCCCCATATCGACTACCACAAACCCCAGCAGCTGAGTCTGCCCGGTACCGTAATATTCGCCGTTAATTTTTTCCGCGAGTCCGTGGGTATGCTCCAGCCACGAGTGGTTGGCGCCAAGAAACATGATAAAACACATCACCGACACCAGCGCCACTTCGGTTTTTTTATCTTTTGCCAGGCCATAGCTGATGCCGACGCAAAAAAGTAATCCCAGATTGCCGAATAAAGGCCAGAAGGTATCGCCGAGCAGTTGTCCGAGCTGGTGTAAAAAGCTGGTCTCCGAAATTAATGTTGGGTTGGTTAAGACTGAACTGAGTGCCAAAATTAAGCCGATGACCGGCAAGAACAATACTGCACCGATCATTGCTCTGGAGAATTTTTGCATATTCTCCAGAATACGTTGACGTATTACAGACATGGTCGTTCCTTTATTTTTGTATACCCGTCATACTTCAAGTTGCTTATGTGTTAGCTACGCTCGCTCACCCCAGTCACATAGTTATCTATGCTCCTGGGGACTCACTCCCTTGCCGCCTTTAAGCAACTCGAATTATTTTGGGTATAGGTTCAGGGACTTTAATTATTTTTTTAACTTCCAGTATTTTTGTTATAGCAAGTCCGCTATTTGAAAGGAACAGGTTGCGGGAAATAGGTACAAACAGCCGCTTAATGGCAACAGGTTTCGCGAATGGAACAGGCCCCTCTCCCGTGGGGGGAGAGGGAGAGGAGAAGTCAGGGAGTCGTTGTCGCCGGCGCGGAAGGGTGCTGGGTGCTGGTGACCTCCCCGTTGCGCATCACCTGCGCCACCTGCTGTTTCTCCATATTTATCGCGCTCAGCTGGCCGTTGACGGTCGGCTTCAGCGGCGCATCCGCCAGCACGCTGCCGGTCGCCGTCAGCTGAAGGTTACCGTCGCCGGAAACCGGCAGCGCGGGCCATCCCCAGGCCTGCAAAATATTCAGCGGCACGCCGCGACCGTTGAGGCTCAGGTTGACCAGGCGCTGCGGGAGCTGCGACACCGCCGCGGTGGCTTGCAGGATCCCTCGCTCGGTAAAGGCGCTGAGCTCGTTAACGTTCACCGTGGAGGCATTGGCGCTCAGCTTCAGCGACGGGCGGCGGACATCAATACGATTAAAGGTCGCGGCGGCGGCGTTCAGCGTCGCGCTACCGCTCCACACGCCCCAGCTGCGGTTTTTCACCAGCTGCAGCTCGCCGCCGTAGCCGTCGAGCGCGGTGATTTGCCACGGGAACGCCGGTTCAATATCGATAATCAGGTTGCGGCTGGCGCTGAACTTTCTCAGCGTCAGGCTTTGCAGCCAGTCGGGCAGCGGCGCCATCCACAGCTGCTTCCAGTTGGTTGGCAGCGTATATTCCAGCCCGGCGAACGCCGCGTCATCCAACACCAGCGCATGGCCGGCGCGCAGCCAGTTGCCGGACGTGCGCACCATCCCGCCCTCCCAGCGTGAGGTGAACTGGCGCAGCGCGATGCCCTGCGGCGAGAATCCGGCGTTAAGGATCGGGTCGAGGAAGTGCAGCGAGCCGTAAATAAATTCGTTAGCGTTCATCGACAGCGTACCCTCCTGGCTTTGCCAGTCGCCGCGGCTCAGGGTGAGGTTGCGCAGGTTAAGATCGAGGCCGGCGATCGCCCAGTCAGGCCCCTGCAGGCTGGCGTCGGTCACATCAAGGCGACCAATCTGTAGTGACGGCAGGGTGGTCAGAGGCGCGAAAAAGTCGGCGAGTGATTTATCGCTTTGCAGGCGAATCTCGTTGAGCCGCAAATTATCGACCTGCCAGCCGCCGTCGGCGCTGCGTTTCGCCGTGCCGGTGAGCGTACCGCGGGCGACGTCCGCGCCAATGGTCGAGAGGGACACTTCGCCGTTATCAATATTCCCCTGAATCAGCACGTTGCTGGCTTCAATACCGTTGAGCGTCATCGACCCGGCGCTCATCTGAATCTGCGTTTTCTTGCCGAGCACGTTGCCCGCTTCCGGCGCCCACGGGCTGACGCCGCCGGTGACGCGCTGCGCGCTCAGATCCCAGTCGCTCTCCGGGCTATTGAACGCCATATTGCGCAACTGGAGACGGTCGGCGGCGAATGGCAGCGCCGCGGAAGAAGGGGAGAAGTTCAGCGTGCCGTCGCTGAGGACGATTTCGTCAGCATGCAGCGGGTCGCTAAACTGGCGGCTGCTAAACCCGATATCCACCGTTTGCGCCACCAGCGTGGCGGGTTTGCCGTCGCGTCCGAGGGTGACGTTTTGCAGCTGCAGGTGCAGTGGCGAGGAGAAATTATGGTCCATCTTGTTGAAAGAGACCTTCCAGCCGGTACCGTCGCTTAGCCAGGCGCTGGCCTGGCGCCCGCCCCACTGGGTTTGCAGCAGGAAGTAAGCGGCAATAATCACCACCAGCAGGGCAATCAGCAGCCAGAGAATCAGCTTTCTGAGAAATTTCATGGTCTTCGATCCTGAGCGAGGCACATAAGGCTGTTATGCCCGAATTATGCGCAATCCTCAAGACAGGAATTGTGTAATGAGATGATGTGAGGTTGATGATGCTGACGCTCCGGCCAGCATCGCGTGGCCGGAGCGTCAGAAAGGATCAGTTTTTCTCTGGCGGGAAAATCAGATTCAGAATAATCGCCGTGATGCCGCCAGCAGCGATACCGGAGGAGAGCAGATTCTTCAGCCAGTCAGGGGCGAACTGCAGGATCAGCGGCTGCTGGGAAACGCCGAGGCCGACGGCCAGCGACAGGGCGATAATCAGGATCGCGCGGCGGTTCAGCGGCTCGCGGGAGACGATACGCACGCCGGAGGCGGCAATGGTGCCGAACATCACCAGCGTCGCGCCGCCGAGCACCGGCTCAGGAATATGCTGCACGAAGCCGCTTACCGCCGGGAACAGGCCGAGCACGATCAGCATCAGCGCGACCACGAAACCGACATAGCGGCTGGCGACGCCGGTCAGCTGTATCACGCCGTTGTTCTGGCCAAAGCAGGAGTTCGGGAAGGTGTTGAATACCGCCGAAACAAACGAGTTCAGACCGTTGGCCAGCACGCCGCCCTTCAGACGCTTCATATATAGCGGGCCGGAAACCGGCTGCTCGGAGACGTCTGAGGTGGCGGTAATATCGCCGATGGTTTCCAGCGAGGTAATCATAAACACCAGCATCAGCGGCAGCAGCAGGTTCCAGTCGATGCCCAGCCCGTAGTACAGCGGCGTGGGTACCATAATCAGGCTGCTTTCCGTCGGCGCGGTATTGGCCGGCAGCATATCGAGTAGCCATGCCGCCAGGTAGCCGGCCGCCATCGCGATAACCAGCGAAGCGATGCGCAGGTACGGGTTGCGCTGGCGGTTAAGGATAATAATCAGCGCCAGCACGATCCCTGCCAGCAGCAGGTTTTTTGGCGCACCGAAGGTGTGGTCGGCCATGGCGGCATAGCCGCCGCCGATGGAGGTCAGGCCAACCTGAATCAGCGACAGGCCGATAATCATCACCACCACGCCGGAGACCAGCGGGGTAATAATGCGGCGGGCGAGATGCAGAACGCGGGAGAGAACCATCTCTGTGCAGCTGGCCAGCATCAGGGTGCCGAACAGCGCGGCCATCATGGTCGGAACATCGGCGCCGCCGGTTTTCAAGGCGGTCCCGCCCATAATCAGCGGCGCGACGAAGTTAAAACTGGTGCCCTGAATCGAGAGCAGACCAGACCCCACCGGGCCCCAGGCTTTAATTTGAATGATGGAGGCCACGCCGGAGGCGAACAGGGACATGCTGATGATGTGTTGCGTATCCTGAGCCGGAAGGCCCAGAGCCTGGCAAATTAACAGCGCCGGAGTGATGACCGCGACAAACATCGCCAGCAGGTGCTGGAATGCGGCGAACAGGGTTTGCGGTAGCGGCGGGCGGTCTTCAAGGCGATAGATTAATTCGCTGGTTTGCTTATGCGCAACCGGTTGCGCATTTTCTGATTCTGCGGTGTTAACGGACATCACAACAATCCCAAAGGTGGCAAAGCGGGGATTTTATCGGACTGTAGACCAAAAGCAAACGTTTGCCACTCTTTAGCGGCAAATATTTAAGCAGGGAATAAGTGTCAAATATTTATTAACATTTTGTATGCTTGATCGCATCATTATCCCTACAAAATATCTTTTCCTGTCCTTTTTTCCGTACTTCTGCTTAAAATCCCTTCCCGATTACTCATGATGAGAAGCAATCGACACCGGGAATACCGTCGCGTGTGAATGGATCATGCGCCTATAAGGAGCTCTTTTTTATGTTTCATCTCGATACCTTATCGACGCTCGTTGCCGCAACACTCGTGTTGCTACTGGGTAGAAAACTCGTTCAAACCGTCCCTTTCCTGAAGAAATACACCATTCCTGAACCCGTTGCGGGCGGCCTGCTGGTCGCGCTGGCGCTGCTGGTATTAAAGAAAAGCATGGATATCGAAATCGATTTCGATATGAGCCTCAAAGATCCGCTGATGCTGGCTTTCTTTGCCACTATCGGCCTCAACGCCAACCTCGCCAGCCTGCGCTCCGGCGGCAAAGTGCTGGGGACGTTCCTGATCGTGGTGGTGGGGCTGCTGCTGCTGCAAAACGCGCTCGGAATCGGCATGGCGAAGCTGCTTGGCCTCGACCCGCTGATGGGGCTGCTGGCCGGTTCGATTACCCTTTCCGGCGGCCACGGTACCGGCGCGGCGTGGAGTAAATTGTTTGTTGAACGCTATGGCTTTGCCAACGCTACCGAAGTGGCCATGGCTTGCGCAACCTTCGGCCTCGTCCTGGGCGGCCTGATCGGCGGACCGGTGGCGCGCTATCTGGTTAAGCACTCTTCCTCCCCGGACGGTACGCCGGACGATCAGCTCGCGCCGACCGCGTTTGAAAAGCCGGATATGGGGCGCATGATCACATCGCTGGTGCTGATTGAGAGCATCGCGCTGATCGCCATCTGTTTGACGGTAGGGAAGATCGTTGCGCAACTGCTGGCGGGAACCGTATTTGAACTGCCCACCTTCGTTTGCGTGCTGTTTATCGGCGTGATCCTGAGCAATAGCCTGTCGGCGCTGGGCCTGTACCGCGTGTTCGACCGCGCGGTGTCGGTGCTGGGTAACGTCAGTCTGTCGCTGTTCCTGGCGATGGCCCTGATGAGCCTGAAGCTGTGGGAGCTGGCGTCGCTGGCGCTGCCGATGATTATTATTCTGGCGGTTCAGGCAGTGGCTATGGCGCTGTATGCGGTGTTTGTGACCTACCGGATGATGGGCAAAAACTACGATGCCGCGGTGCTGGCCGCCGGCCACTGTGGTTTCGGCCTCGGCGCGACGCCGACGGCGATTGCCAACATGCAGGCGATTACCGACCGTTTCGGTCCGTCGCACATGGCGTTTCTGGTGGTGCCGATGGTGGGTGCGTTCTTTATCGATATCGTTAACGCGCTGGTGATTAAGCTCTATCTGCTGCTGCCGGTATTTGGCTGATAAAAACCCGGAGGCGGTGCGCTACAGGGTTGTGCGGTCTGCGGGCGGTAGCCCGGGTAAGGCGTTTACGCCGCAACCCGGCGATACCCCGGGATTTATATATCGACGCGGTTTCTCCCCGGCTCGCGCTGCGCTTAGCCGGGCTACGGGGGTGTGCGGTCTGCGGGCTGTAGCCCGGGTAAGGCGTTTACGCCGCAACCCGGGGATACCCCGGGATTTATACATCGACG
>NZ_JBEAID010000056.1:0-10517 GCF_040064585.1 Klebsiella sp. CN_Kp113
TGCGCGACGCGAAGGTGGTGGTGGAAGATATCGAGGACAATCCGGGCTTCTTCCGGGTGAAGCTGTACGCGGTGCCGCACTTCCAGGTGGAAGGTATGGACGTGAACCTGTCTCTGGTTTCTCAGATGCCGAAAGCGAAAGCGTAAGGCGGGGGCAGGGATGAAAACAGTACGACCGCTGTGGGGGCGGGGCCAGATGGTTTCCCCTCAACATTTTCAGCAGGAGGCCGCGCAAGCGGCCTGGCACACCGAGTGTGTCGCCCGACTGGGAGCAATACATCCCTGGGGGGTTGCGCGGACGGCTTTTGACGCCGCGCTGCTGAAGCAGGGGAAACTGAAGGCCGACCACCTGTGTGTGCGTTTCGCCGACGGAACGCTCACTGATAGCGATAACGCCGATGCGTTGCCGCCCGTGATGACCTTACCGGAAACAGAAAGCCACGAACTGACGGTGGTTTTGGCGTTGCCCCATGAGTATGAAAACGGCGGCAACTGCCTGCAACCGGAGCAGAAAGCGGAGCGTCCTGTGCGCTGGCGTCTGGCCTGGCGGGAGGTGCGTAACCGCTATGGGGATGACAGCCGCCAGATTGCGGTAATGCAGCCGGAGCTGACGCTGCGTACAGAGGATAACGACAACGGCAATTACCAGACCGTCGCCGTGGCCCGTCTTAAGCGCGACAGCCAGGGAGACTGGTCGCAGGACGCGTCGTTTATCCCGCCGCTGCTGAACGTGCAGGCCAGCCGCTGGCTAACGGAGCAGACCGAATATCTGACGGGTCAGCTACGCGCGCGCCTGCAGCGCCTGATGTCTATGCGCCGGGAGAGCAACGAACGGATGGCCGACTTCGCGGTGGCGGACGTGTCGCTGTTCTGGCTGCTGAATGCGCTCAACAGCGCTGAGCCGGTGCTCAGCCATTTTGTGCGCTATCCGCAGGTGCACCCGGAGCGGCTTTATCAGGCGCTGGCCGGTCTTGCAGGCAGCCTGCTGACGTTTTCTCTTGATCACACCACCGCCGATATTCCGGCCTATCGTCATGAGCAGCTAACGGCGGTCTTCCCGCCGTTGTTTGACCTGCTGGGTGTGCTGCTGGAAGCCAGCCTGCCGTCGCGGGTCGTGGCGATTGACATGGTCCGCGATGAACGGCGCAAGCGCTGGCACGCCCGTCTCCACGATCCGAGACTGCGTGAAGAGGCGGATTTTTATCTCTCGGTACGCTCGCCGCTGCCGGTAGCGCAACTGCTGGAGCAGTTTCCGCTTCAGTGCAAAGCGGGTAGCCCGGATGAAGTCGACAGGGTGGTCAACGGTTCGCAGCCCGGCATTCCTTTGCGCGCGATGAGCCACGTCCCTGCGGCTATCCCGCTGCGCCTGGAAAACCAGTATTTCACCCTTGATATGACCCATCCGGCGGCGCGGGCGATGCTGCTGGAAGGCAGTTGTGTCTTTTACGTCCCCGGTCTGCTGGGCGATCCGGAACTTGAACTGTTTGCGGTGCTGCGCTCATGAAACAGGACATAAATATCGACGCCCTGATGGCGGACGCGTGGCTGACGGTGACGGAACTGCGGTTCGGCGCAAGACTGGCCGACGGGGAGGGCGACCGCCTGTGGCGACATTGTGTAGATCATATTGAACAGGTGATGGCGAAGCTTGAGGCTGCGGACGTCAGCGAGGCGAGCCGTCGGCATATTCTCTACGCCTGGTGTGCGCTGCTGGATGAGACCGCCAAAGGACGCGAAGGCGAGGATGATGCCTGCATCGTCTGGTATGACCGTCCGCTGCAGGCGAAATACTTTGGTGCTCTGGACGCCGGAGACGCGTTGTATGAACGGATGCGTCAGGTTCTGCGCGAGCCCGCGCCGGATATGGCGGTGCTGACCTGTTTCCACCGGGTGCTGATGCTCGGCTTTAAAGGGTGTTATGCCCTGAATGAGCCGGCTCGTGACCAGCTTGTTCGGGTACTGACCGAGCGCGTGCCGCCGTTTGAAACGGACCAGAGCCGTCCCGTACTGGCGGGTATCTCCGGGCGCAGCGGCCTGGCGGACGGGTTACGTCGCTGGCCGGTTTGCATCGGGCTGTCGCTGGTAGCGATCGCCGCGCTGTGGTGGGGTCT
Source organism: Klebsiella sp. CN_Kp113 (assembly GCF_040064585.1). Taxonomy (NCBI): domain Bacteria; kingdom Pseudomonadati; phylum Pseudomonadota; class Gammaproteobacteria; order Enterobacterales; family Enterobacteriaceae; genus Klebsiella; species Klebsiella sp. CN_Kp113. The sequence continues at coordinate 2,111 of NZ_JBEAID010000056.1, forward strand.
GAACCACTGGCTTGATTCCCTGATTGCAACCCTGCTGCCGGGGGCCGGGAAATGAACGTGCGCTATTTGCGCCTGTTATGGCTCTGGGGCGGGATCCTGGCGCTGCTGCTCTGCCTGCTGTTTCTGCCGCTGGCCTCCGGCGGGCGGATTCTGGCCGCTGCGCTGATACTGGCCGCCGTTATCGCCGGGCTGATTTTCGCCGGGCGCAGGCGGGAAGATCCGCTGGTAGATAACGCCTGGCTGGATGAGATACCGGACGCGCCGTATCGCCTGCCGGTGGTGCTGGTCTGCGGCGATATCGCCGGGTGGCCGGAGAGCGGGCCAATTTACCGCACGGCACGGGGCTGCTGGTTAAACGTCCCGACGGCTGAACTGCAGCAGACGGTACGTATTCTTCTGTGGAAACGCCCGGACCTCGTATCGCAGCTGGCGGTGATGGTCAGCGTCTGTCCGCAGCTGCATCGTGATGAGGCGGCGCTGGCGGCCGGGCTTTATGAGCTGCGCTGGCAGCTGAGCCAGGTGCGGAGCGATTGCCGCCGGGCGGTGCCTTTACTGTTGAACAGTAAGGTGGCGGGGGCGTCTGTTCCACAACCGCTGTGGCAGACAGCGCAGGCCGGGGAGGCCATGCAGGTATGGCTGGCGGACGATGTGCCGTGCAGCACCGGGACATGGCTGGCGCAAAAGGACGGGACGGACCGCCTGGCTGCGCAGGTGAGGATGAATACGCTGGTTCGCCTGACTGAACAAACAATGATGGCCGCGCTGACGGCGGCGTCGGACGATATGCCTCCGGCGGACCCGGCGATGGTGGTATATCACATGACGCCTTCGGGGGCGCCGGTTCTGGCTGATAGCCTGTGGCAGCGCTGGTTGTCTCAACATACTGCCCTGAATTCGCTGCCCGGCTGGCAGCCCAACCCCTCATCAGCGGATGTCACGCTGCCGAATTTTATTCTGCCGCTGTTGCCACTGGGCGCCGGCGTGACGCCGCTCAGCAGAACTTTACGGCGGGCATTCTGCCTGTTCACCCTTGCCGCCATCATCGCACTGTGCGCCAGCGCGTGGAACAACCGCCAGCTGCTGCAGCGGGTGGGGTTCGATATTCAGCATTACGCGCAGATTGCGATGGATGACTACGCCCCGAAAGCCCGCGCCGTGCAGATCCTGCGCGGGGATGCGCTGCAGCTGGATCGGTGGGCGCGCCACGGTGAACCGCTGGAAATGGGGCTCGGCCTGTATCACGGGGAGCATTTGCGCATGCCGGTGCTGGACGCCATTCGTTCCTATGTCCCGGCGCTTCCGCCACTGAAGCCTGCCGAGAAAACCGCGCCGAAAATCATCCGCCTCGACAGCATGTCGCTGTTCGACACCGGCAGGTGGGCGCTGAAGCCCGGCTCGACAAAGCTGCTGGTGAACTCACTGGTGGGCATCAAAGCGAAGCCCGGCTGGCTGATTGTGGTGGCGGGCCATACCGACAGCACCGGCGACGATAAATCCAACCAGATACTTTCGCTTAAGCGTGCCGAATCGGTGCGCGACTGGATGCGCGACACCGGCGACGTGCCGGAGAGCTGTTTTGCGGTGCAGGGCTACGGCGAGAGCCGACCCGTTGCCCCCAACGACACGGCCGAAGGCCGGGCGCTTAACCGCCGTGTCGAAATCAGTCTGGTGCCGCAGGCGAATGCCTGCCAGCCACCGGGCATGACCCCCGCGCCATCGCAGGATGATGGCGCTTTTTAAAATGATACACACAGTCATTCGGGCTGCCTCGCGGCGGCAACTGAATGCGTCCCCGGGAGCATAGTTCACTATGTGACCGGGGCAAATGAAGGCAGCCAACAAAGAGGCAGCCTGAAGGACGACGTGTATAAATGGAGAAGTAATATGGCAATTCCAGTCTATCTGTGGCTGAAGGACGACGGCGGCGCGGACATCAAAGGTTCCGTGGACGTGAAGGACCGTGAGGGCAGCATCGAGGTGGTGGCGCAGGAGCATAACCTGTACATCCCGACCGACAACAACACCGGGAAGCTGACCGGCACGCGAATCCACACGCCGTTCCTGTTCACTAAGGAAATCGACGCCTCCAGCCCGTACCTGTACAAGGCGGTAACAACCGGCCAGACGCTGAAGTCGGCGGAGTTCCGCTGGTACAAAATCAACGACGCCGGTCAGGAAGTGGAGTACTTCAACACGAAGCTTGAGAACGTGAAGGTGGTGAAGGTCAACCCGCTGATGCACGACGTCAAGGACCCGTCCTACGAGAAGCATAACCACCTCGAGCAGATTGAGCTGCGTTACGAAAAAATCACCTGGACCTACAAGGACGGCAACATCATTCATTCCGACAGCTGGAACGAACGCGCCACCGCCTGATGACTCGCCATATTTCACGCTGTAGCGGCGTTGGCTGCGTTCGCTTGTCGTCTTGCTACAGCGCGAACTATTTAGAGTCATCCCCTGATGGGCAGTTTCCGCTGCCCGTTTTTGCTGAGCGCCTGAACTGACGGGCGCTCAGCAAAAAAACAATCTGCCTGCCTGACCTGATGCGCTTTGGGTTCCTGAATAACAGGGAACAGCGACGGGCGGTAGCGTGTCCGGAACTGATAAAGAGAAAAGCTCATGGAAAATCCCGCCATTTTGTTACGCCGACTTAACCCTTACTGCGCCCGTGCGATGGAAGGCGCTGCCACCCTGTGCCAGACCCGGGCGCACGCGGAAATCCTGCCCGAGCACTGGCTGCTGAAACTGCTGGAGCAGGGCGAGGGCGACCTGACGGTGCTGGCGCGGCGCTACGAATGGGATATGGACGCGATATGGCAGGATTTGCTGACCTTTATGGATAAGCTCCCCCGTTCGGTGCGCGGCCGCCCGCAGCTTTCAGACGCTATTCAGACTCTGATGCAGGAGGCCTGGCTGAGCGCTTCGCTGGCCGGGGAGGAGCATATCCGTAGTATCCACCTGCTGATGGCGCTGGTGGATAAACAGAGTCTGGTGCGCTGCGACGGCCTGTGGCCGCTGCTGACCCTGGCGCAGAGCCAGCTGGCGCGCCTGCGTCCGCTGCTGGACGCGCAGTCCGAGGAACGCCCGGAGGTGCAGCAGGAAGCAGAGCTGGCGCAGGGCGACGAGGTGGCGTTTGTCGGCCGTCCGGTTAATGCGGGCGTAAAAGAAGGGGATCTGAATCCGGCTCTGCAGAATGCGCTGGATAAGTTCACCCTCGACGTGACCGCCCGCGCCCGGGACGGCAAAATCGACCCGGTGTTCGGCCGTGATAATGAAATCCGCCAGATGGTGGACATTCTTTCCCGACGCCGCAAGAACAACCCGATACTGGTGGGCGAGCCGGGTGTCGGCAAGACCGCGCTGGTGGAAGGTCTGGCGATCAGAATCGCCGAGGGCAACGTCCCGGATGCGCTGAAACCGGTAAGCGTGCGCACCCTTGACCTCGGCCTGCTGCAGGCCGGAGCGGGGGTGAAGGGAGAATTCGAGCAGCGGCTGAAAAACATTATCGACGCGGTGCAGCAGTCGCCGCTGCCTGTGCTTCTGTTTATTGATGAGGCCCACACCCTTATCGGCGCGGGTAACCAGGCGGGCGGCGCCGATGCGGCTAACCTGCTGAAACCGGCCCTTGCCCGGGGCGAACTCAGAACTATCGCCGCCACAACCTGGAGCGAGTACAAACAGTATTTTGAGCGCGATGCGGCGCTGGAGCGGCGCTTCCAGATGATCAAAGTCGATGAGCCGGACGACGACACCGCCTGCCTGATGCTCAGGGGCCTGAAGTCCCGCTACGCGGAGCATCACGGGGTGCACATCACCGATGAGGCGGTGCGCGCCGCCGTCATCCTCTCCAGACGCTATCTGACCGGACGCCAGCTGCCGGACAAGGCGGTGGATTTACTCGACACCGCCTCCGCCCGCATCCGCATGAGCCTGGATACGGTGCCGGCGCCGCTGACCCGACTGAAGGCGCAGCTCACCGCCCTGGCGATGGAAAAGCAGGCGCTGCTGGAAGATATCGCGGCGGGCAACCACACCCACGGCGAACGCCTGGCGGCCATCGAACAGGACGAAGTCCGTATTATCCTGCAGCTCGATGAGCTGGAAACGCAGTACGGCCAGGAGCTGAAGCTCACGGAAAACCTGCTCGCCTGCCGCGCCGATATCTCCCGCCAGGCGGAAATCGCGGACCTGCAAAACCAGCTTAGTGCCGTGCAGCAGGGGAACCCGCTGCTGGGTCTGGACGTGGACGCGCGCACCGTTGCCACGGTCATCGCCGACTGGACCGGCGTGCCGCTCTCGTCTCTGATGAAGGATGAGCAGACGGAGCTGCTGAGCCTGGAACAGCAGCTCGGTAGACGCGTGGTGGGCCAGGACGCGGCGCTGAACGCCATCGCGCAGCGTCTCCGTGCCAGCAAAACCGGGCTGACGTCGGAGAACGGCCCGCAGGGCGTGTTCCTGCTGACCGGGCCGAGCGGCACCGGCAAGACTGAAACCGCGCTTGCCCTTGCTGACGCGCTGTTCGGCGGTGAGAAATCCTTAATCACTATCAACCTCTCCGAATACCAGGAGCCGCATACCGTCAGCCAGCTCAAGGGCTCCCCGCCGGGGTACGTCGGCTACGGCCAGGGCGGTATCCTCACCGAAGCGGTCAGAAAGCGTCCGTACAGCGTGGTGCTGCTGGACGAAGTGGAGAAGGCCCATCGGGACGTGATGAACCTGTTCTACCAGGTGTTTGACCGGGGTTTTATGCGCGACGGCGAGGGGCGGGAGATCGACTTTCGCAACACGGTTATTCTGATGACCTCTAACCTCGGCAGCGACCACATCATGCAGATGCTGGGCGAACGGCCGGAGGCCACGGAGTCCGACCTGCATGAACTGCTGCGTCCGCTGCTGCGCGACCACTTCCAGCCCGCGCTGCTGGCGCGCTTCCAGACGGTGATCTACCGCCCGCTCACGCGGGACGCGATGCGCACGATTGTCGGTATGAAGCTCAGCCAGGTGAGCAAACGCCTCAGTCGCCACTACTGCATGACCACTACCATCAGCGACAGCCTGTACGACGCTCTGACGGATGCCTGCCTGCTGCCGGATACCGGGGCGCGCAACGTGGACAGCCTGCTCAATCAGCAGATATTGCCGGCGTTGAGCCTGCAGCTGTTAAGCCATCAGGCGGCGGGGCAGAAGCCGCAGCACCTGATACTGGGCCGTGATGAAGAGGGGGGGATTGTGATGGAGTTTGGCGCAGGGGCGGGTGTATGAGCGAGATAAAATCCCTGTTGTTCAGCCACAGCCACCATCTGTTAACGGTGCGCGGCTGCAGCGCTCTTCTGGACGTGCTGAGCTTTGAAGGTGAGGAGGCCCTGAGCGAACCGTTCAGATACGTGATTGAGTTCACCAGCGCCGACAAAACCATCACGCCGCAGCAGATGCTGATGCAGGACGCGACCTTCACCCTGCAGGCGCCGGCGGACCAGGGTTTCGGGATTAACATTCAGCAGCCGGTGCGCACGATTCAGGGCGTGGTGACGGCGTTTGAGCGCCTTTCCGCTTCCCGCGACGAAACGCACTATTCCCTGACCCTGCAGCCTCGTCTGGCGCTGCTCTCCCGGAGCCACCAGAACCGGATTTACCAGGATATGTCGGTGCCGGATATCGTGGAGCATATCCTGCGTACCCGCCACGCCATGCGCGGGGAGGACTTTGTTTTCACCCTGGCACAGGCGTATCCGCGTCGCGAGCAGGTGATGCAGTACGGCGAGGACGACCTGCGCTTTATCACCCGCCTGCTGGGCGAGGTCGGTATCTGGTTCCGCTTCACCGCCGACACCCGGCTGAACATTGACGTGGTGGAGTTTTACGATGACCAGCGGCACTACGAGCAGGGGCTGGTTCTGCCGTCGGTGCCGCCCTCCGGCCAGCACGACGGCGGTACCGAGTCGGTGTGGGAGCTGAAAAGTCGGCATAAAGTGGTGCAGCAGTCGGTGTTCACCCGGGACTACAACTACCGCAACGCGCCGGAGGAGATGAGCCAGAGCGCGGACGTGACGTCCGGCGACGTCACCACCTACGGTGAGGCGTATCACTGGGCGGATAACTACCTGGCGCCGGGCAGCGACGGCCAGCGCAACCCGGAGCCGGAGAGCGGGGCGTTTTATGCCCGTCTGCGCCACGAGCGCTACCTGAACGACCAGACCCGGCTGAGCGGCAGGACCAGCAGCGCGGCGCTGGCGCCGGGCCGGGAGCTGAAGGTCACCGGAGGCGCTGAGGTGACGGAGGTTTTCCGCCAGGGCGTGGTGATTACCGGCATCCACAGCAGCGCCCGTCGCGACCGCAGCTATGAGGTGGCGTTTACGGCCATCCCGTTCTCGGAAAATTACGGCTTCCGTCCGCAACCGGGCGACAGGCCGGTCATGGCCGGCACGCTGCCGGCGCGGGTGACCAGCACGAAAACCAACGATATCTACGGCCATATCGACCGCGACGGCCGTTATAAGGTCAACCTGCTGTTCGACCGCGACCACTGGTCGCCGGGGGAAGAGAGTCTGTGGGTACGTCAGGCGCGCCCCTATGCCGGGGACACATACGGCCTGCACCTGCCGCTGCTGGCGGGGACGGAAGTGGCCATCGCTTTTGAGCAGGGAGACCCGGACCGTCCGTATATTGCCGGTGTCCTGCACGACTCGGCGCACCCGGACCCTGTCACCATCCGGAACTATAAGCGCAACGTCCTGCGGACCCCGGCGAACAACAAAATCCGCCTCGACGACGCGCGTGGCAAAGAGCACATCAAGGTCAGCACGGAGTACGGCGGCAAGAGTCAGCTGAACCTGGGGCATCTGGTGGACAGCGAAAAACAGCCTCGCGGGGAGGGGTTTGAGCTGCGGACGGACAGCTACGGAGCGATACGGGCCGGAAAGGGGATCATGCTCACCACCGAATCGCAGCCGCGTGTGCAGGGCAAACAGCTGGATATGACTGCGGCGATCGTGGAACTGGAAAAGGCGTTGTCGCTGGCGAAAACATTACAGCAATGTGCCGCCACTGCCGGAATCAGTGTGGTGGACACAGGGCAACAGCAACGACTCAGCCAGACACTGAAACAACTAAAAGGGGCGGGGCTTCTGACGTATGCCGGTGAGGGGCAGGCACATATCACACCTGCAAGCCTGCAACTTTCCACAGGCGAGGATTTAGTTGCAACGGCGGGTAACGATGCCAGCATCAACGTGGTAAAAAAATTCTCACTGGCTGTTGGTGAAAAGCTGGCCCTGTTTGCCCGAAAACTTGGCATCCAGATGATTGCCGGTGCCGGAGATATCACAGTTCAGGCACAGCGCGGTGCCATGCATATGCTTTCACAGCAGGATTTCACATTGACCAGCACCGACAGCAAGCTGAATATCAGCGCAAAACAGGGAATACAACTGGCCTGCGGAGGCGGTGGCATCCGCATTAATGCGGATGGATCGGTTGAAATATTCTCACCCACAGGCGTTGATATTAAAGCGCCAAACTTTGCCTATAAAGGCCCTGAAAGTGTGCAGATACAGATGCCAAATTTTGATAAAGGGGCGTTTAAACACCGTTATCGGCTTCATGCTTCCGATGATCCAGAACAAATTCTGACCAGACAAAAATTTCGCGTCAAAAGCGCGGCGGGCGACATCATCGAAGGTGAGACAGACAGCGAAGGGTGTTCCCCCCTGCTTGATGCGACCGATCTTGATACCTGGACACTGGAGTTATGCTCATGACGGATAAAAAAAACAGTCCGTATGCTCCGCGCATAGCTTCCAGAAACGATGTGTCGGTGCATAAAGATCTTGGGGAAGCGGCCCAGACCTGCAGTGTGGCGGTTCCCCGCCCCATGCCCTGTATCGTCATACTGGTGCATGGTGTGAATGATGTGGGTGAAGCGTATCAGAATCAGGAAAATGGCATTATTGCGGGTCTGAGTAAGCGCCTTAACCGTACTGACCTCTACGCGCATGAATGGAAGGATTTCATGATGATGCACAACGAAGAGGCGCAGAAAAAAATCGCCGCGCCGGGTCGTTCGCCGGTTATTCCGTTTTACTGGGGCTACAAGCCAGTGACGTATGACGACTGGGTTGCGGACCAGCAGAATTACCGGAAAGAAGTGGATGTCCAGAAACTGGGGGATAAAGCCCATATTCCCTATGATGCTTATCAACAAAATGATAAAGAGAAAATGAAGGCCGTTGGTAACGATGGCAAGAATAAGCTGAAGTTTCAGAACGACAACTGGAACAATGCGCTGGATATGAATTATGCCAAAGGTGGTGGAACCTTTGCTAATGCCACCACCAACATCCCCGATATGCTGGGGCCGGGGGCGGGGGGGGCGGCTGTTGCCGCCGCGGGGTTTATCACACACGAT
>NZ_JBEAID010000057.1:0-10446 GCF_040064585.1 Klebsiella sp. CN_Kp113
GCCGGTAGCCCGGGTAAGGCGTTTACGCCGCAACCCGGGGAATGTGCCGCGACGTGGCATTGCTGCGGCTTCTACCCGCTTGCGCTGCGCTTAGCCGGGCTACCGGGCCACAGATTGCAGATAACCCGTAGCCCGGACAGGCGCGTCAGGCGCCGCCTCCGGGAGACGTGGCGGTGGCGTGATTCAGCCAGATAATCTGCCCCTGCTGCTCCCAGAGGCGCATTTGATTGACCTGGGCGCTACAGGGCGCTTCTCCACACCAGACCATCAGCGTACTCTCCGGGAAAAGCTCCGGTCGGAGCTGGTTCAGCGAATGGGCGAGAATGTCCACCCGCCAGCCCTGTTCGCTGGCTATCCAGCCCTCCAGCCATAGCCGGGTGATATCATTCACATTCCAGCCGATAATCAGCGCATGGCTGCCGGGATATTTTGCCGTGGATGAAAGAGTGCGGGCGATATGATTAATCAGAATACCATCAAGGATGCCCCGCAGCGCCAGCAGCGTGGGCTGCGGGCTAAGCAGGCGCTGGCGTAATGGATTAATCAGATTCTTCACCAGAATTTGCGCTGACTCGCTGTGGTTGCGCTCCTTAAGCCACATACGCAGGCGATGATAGCTACCGTTTTGCAGATAACCGAGCAAAATTTCCTGCTGCTTGCGCCAGCCGTCGGCCACCTCCTGCTCATTATCCATCAGCAGCGTTTTCACTTTCCCCACCTGCACGCCGGAGTCAATCCAGCGTTTAATTTCGCGAATCCGGTCTATCTCATATTCGTTGAACAGGCGGTGGCCGCCGTCGGTACGCTGGGGTTTCAGTAATCCGTAGCGCCGCTGCCAGGCGCGTAACGTCACGGGATTGATATCGCAAAGCTGGGCCACTTCGCCGATTGTATAAAGCGCCATTTTCTCCTCCCGCTGTGTTCTCCTCCATTAACTGTAGAAGCTGTTTGCCGAAGCGGGAATTTTTGTCTGTTTTTTGTACAGATTTGAGCCGGCGAGACGCGAAGAAATGTGATCCTGAACATGAATTATCATTTTCATGTATTGCTTCAAAGAAAGTTATAAGCAAGCAGTGTATGTTACGCGCTTTCAAATGAAGTGTGGTCTGCGGGTATGTACGAGTTTGATCTGGTGTTGCTGCTGCTTCAGCAGATGTGCGTGTTTTTGGTCATTGCGTGGCTGATGAGCAAAACGCGGCTGTTCATCCCGTTAATGCAGGTCACCGTCCGGCTGCCGCATAAGCTCCTGTGCTACGTAACCTTCTCCATTTTCTGCATCCTCGGTACCTACTTCGGGCTGCATATCGAAGACTCGATCGCCAATACGCGCGCCATCGGCGCGGTGATGGGGGGCCTGCTGGGCGGGCCGGTGGTTGGCGGCCTGGTGGGGCTGACCGGCGGGCTTCACCGCTACTCGCTGGGCGGCATGACCGCGCTGAGCTGTATGGTATCCACCATCGTAGAAGGGCTACTCGGCGGGCTGGTACACAGTATTCTGGTCAAACGCGGGCGGCCGGACAAAGTCTTCAGCCCGCTCACCGCCGGCGCGATCACCTTTTTCGCCGAGATGGTGCAGATGCTGATTATTCTGCTTATCGCTCGCCCGTTCGAAGATGCCCTGCATCTGGTACAAAGCATCGCCGCGCCCATGATGGTCACCAACACCGTCGGGGCGGCGCTATTTATGCGCATCCTGCTGGATAAGCGAGCGATGTTTGAAAAATACACCTCGGCCTTTTCGGCTACGGCGCTGAAGGTCGCCGCTTCGACGGAGGGGATCCTGCGCCAGGGGTTCAACGAAGAGAACAGCATGAAGGTCGCGCAGGTGCTGATCCAGGAGCTGGATATCGGCGCGGTGGCGATAACCGATCGCGACAAGCTGCTGGCGTTTACCGGGATCGGCGACGATCACCACCTCCCGGGCAAACCCATCTCTTCTCTCTATACCCAAAAGGCGATAGATACCGGCGAAGTCGTTTACGCCGACGGCAACGAGGTGCCTTACCGCTGCTCGATTCATCCGAACTGCAAGCTGGGCTCGACGCTGGTTATCCCGCTGCGCGGCGAAAATCAGCGGGTCATCGGTACCATTAAACTCTATGAAGCGAAAAACCGCCTGTTTAGCTCCATCAACCGCACGCTGGGGGAGGGAATTGCGCAGCTGCTGTCGGCGCAGATCCTGGCCGGACAGTATGAGCGGCAAAAGGCGCTGCTGACGCAGTCGGAAATCAAGCTGCTGCACGCCCAGGTGAATCCGCACTTCCTGTTCAACGCGCTGAATACGCTAAAAGCGGTGATTCGCCGCGATAGCGACCAGGCCGGGCAGCTGGTGCAGTACCTGTCGACCTTTTTCCGCAAAAACCTGAAGCGGCCAGCGGAAATCGTGACCCTGGCCGATGAGATTGAACATGTGAACGCCTATTTGCAGATTGAGAAAGCGCGTTTTCAGACCAATTTGCAGATTCATATGCTGGTGCCCGAGGCGCTGGGGCAGCATCAGCTACCGGCGTTTACCCTGCAGCCAATCGTCGAAAACGCGATTAAACACGGGACTTCGCAGCACCTTGGGGTGGGCGAAATCACCATCCGCGCCAGTCAGCAAGAGCGCTGGCTGCAGCTGGATATTGAAGATAATGCCGGGCTGTATCAGGACAAACCCAGCGCCAGCGGGCTGGGCATGAACCTGGTCGACCGCAGACTGCGGGCGCGCTTTGGCACTGACTGCGGGATCACCGTAACCTGCGAGCCGGAATGTTTTACCCGCGTCACGCTGAGACTGCCTCTGGAGGAAAGCGCATGTTAAAAGTATTAATTGTCGACGACGAGCCGCTGGCGCGTGAAAACCTGCGTATTTTGCTGGAGACCCAGCCTGATATTGAGATCGTTGGCGAATGCGGGAATGCCGTCGAGGCGATTGGCGCGGTACATAAGCTGCGCCCGGACGTGCTGTTTCTGGATATCCAGATGCCGCGCATCAGCGGTCTGGAGATGGTCGGCATGCTCGATCCGCAGCATCGGCCCTATATCGTCTTCCTTACCGCGTTTGACGAGTACGCGGTGAAGGCCTTTGAAGAGCACGCGTTTGATTATTTACTGAAGCCGATTGAGTCCGCCCGGCTGGAAAAAACGCTGTTTCGCCTGCGCCAGGAGCGCAGCCTGCAGGATATGACCGTACTCGACGATACCCAGCAGGCGCTAAAATATATTCCCTGCACCGGACACAGCCGGATCTGGCTACTGCAGATGGAAGACGTGGCCTTCGTCAGCAGCCGGATGAGCGGGATTTACGTGACCGACCGCGAAGGGAAAGAGGGCTTTACCGAGCTCACCCTGCGCACGCTCGAGAGCCGAACGCCGCTGCTGCGCTGCCATCGGCAGTATCTGATCAACATGTCCCATCTCAAGGAGATCCGCTTTGAGGAGAACGGCCAGGCGGAGCTGCTGATGCGCGCCGGGCAAACGGTGCCGGTCAGCCGCCGCTACCTGAAGAGCCTGAAAGAGGCGATTGGGCTGTAAAACGGCGGAATCGTGATAGACTTAGCGGCAGATTTTTTCATCATGAAGGCAATATGATCAGTAACGATATTCTCCGTAGCCTGCGCTACACCCTGAAAACCAATAACAGCGGCCTGGTTCGTATTTTTGCCCTGGCGGATGCGCCGGTCAGCGCGGAACAGCTGGTTCCCTGGCTGAAAAAAGAAGACGAAGAGGGGTTTGCGCGCTGCCCGGATATCGTGCTGTCGAATTTCCTCAACGGCCTGATTTACGACAAACGCGGTAAAGATGCGTCCGCGCCGCCGCTGGCGGTCGAACGCCGGGTGAATAATAACATCGTGCTGAAAAAGCTGCGTATTGCCTTCTCCCTGAAGACGGATGATATTCTCGCTATCCTCACCCAGCAGAAATTCCGCGTCTCCATGCCGGAAATCACCGCCATGATGCGCGCCCCGGATCATAAAAACTTCCGCGAATGCGGCGACCAGTTCCTGCGCTACTTTTTGCGCGGACTGACCGAGCGCGAACACGCGAAATCCTGATATGCCCCCCGGCTCAGCGCAGCGCAAGCCGGGAGTAGTCCGCACCAGTCAGGGCTGTTTCACTTCTTTAAAACCCTGCGATTTCAGCAATTTCTCCGACTCGCTCAGCGAAATGAACTTTTGTGAACAGTCGGAAAAACTGGCCCCCGGCAAGTGACACAGCTCGCTGATTTTAGCCTGATTAAAGTCGATGGAGAGGTGTTCCTGCGCGACGTTCTCTTTATAGTCGACGCTGTGGGTAACGCCTTTGATTTTGCTGTAGGCCGCGCCGATAGGGTCGATGACCTTGCGCGCCTGCTCTTCGTTACTTACCCCGAGTGATTGATAGGGGATAGTATTCTCCGCGTCCTGGCGGGTGACGACATCGCCTTTGTAGTGATAGATGTAGGTCAGATCAACGCCGTTGATCGTATTGTTAAACGTTTTGACCTCATCTTTGTTGTTATCGCAGCCGACAAGCGCGGCCATCAATAGCGTGGCGCCCAGAGCGGCGGTCATCCTGCGGTTAAATTTCATTATCATTCCTTGTTAATCAATCATCATCTCTAATTGTATACAGCATTGGGCGATGGTGCCGGGCGTATCCTCGGAAATCGTCGTTTTGCGCTTATGCCAGCGTTTTCTTCTTTCTGCGCCAGCACCCGGCGGGCGATGTCGTCGACAATATCCTGGCGCTCAAAAAAAAGCGCTGCCGGAGCAGCGCTTTATACAGCCTTACTTGACCTGCTGGCCCGGCTGAGCCCCGCTGTCCGGGCTGAGCAGGAAGATATCTTTTCCGCCAGGACCTGCGGCCATCACCATGCCTTCAGAGATGCCGAAGCGCATTTTGCGCGGCGCCAGGTTAGCGACCATCACCGTCAGGCGGCCAATCAGCGCCTGCGGATCAGGGTAGGCGGAGCGGATGCCGGAGAAGACGTTACGCTTCTCGCCGCCGAGATCCAGCGTCAGGCGCAGCAGCTTATCGGAACCGTCGACGAACTCGGCGTTTTCAATCAGCGCGATGCGCATATCCACTTTGGCGAAATCGTCAAAGGTGATAGTTTCCTGAATCGGATCGTCCGCCAGCGGACCGGTGACCGGCGCTGACAGCGCCTTCACTTCTTCTTTCGACGCTTCGACCAGCGCCTCAACCTGCTTCATTTCGATGCGGTTATACAGCGCTTTAAAGGCGTTAACCTTGTGACCGAGCAGCGGCTGCTGGATAGCATCCCAGCTCAGTTCGCCGTTGAGGAACGCTTCGGCGCGGGCGGCCAACTGCGGCAGAACCGGCTTCAGCCAGGTCATCAGCACGCGGAACATATTCAGGCCCATGGTGCAGATGGCCTGCAGATCGGCGTCGCGGCCTTCCTGTTTGGCGACCACCCACGGCGCCTGCTCGTCAACGTAGCGGTTTGCCACGTCGGCCAGCGCCATGATTTCGCGGATGGCTTTCCCGAACTCGCGGCTGTCCCACGCATCGCCAATGCTTGCTGCCGCATCGGTGAAGGTTTTATACAGCTGAGGATCGGCCAGCTCGGCGGACAGCATGCCGTCGAAACGCTTGTTGATGAAACCGGCGTTACGCGAGGCAAGGTTAACCACCTTGTTGACGATATCGGCGTTGACGCGCTGCACGAAGTCTTCCAGGTTCAGGTCGATATCATCGATACGTGACGAGAGCTTGGCGGTGTAGTAGTAGCGCAGGCTGTCGGCGTCAAAATGATTCAGCCAGGTACTGGCCTTAATAAAGGTACCGCGCGACTTGGACATCTTGGCGCCGTTGACCGTCACGTAGCCGTGAACGAACAGGTTGGTCGGTTTGCGGAAGCCGCTGCCTTCCAGCATCGCCGGCCAGAACAGGCTGTGGAAGTAAACGATGTCTTTGCCGATAAAGTGGTACAGCTCGGCGGTAGAGTCTTTCTTCCAGTACTCGTCGAAGCTGGTGGCGTCGCCGCGCTTGTCGCACAGGTTCTTAAAGGAGCCCATGTAACCGATCGGCGCATCCAGCCAGACGTAGAAGTATTTACCCGGCGCGTTCGGGATTTCGAAGCCGAAGTACGGGGCATCGCGGGAGATATCCCACTGCTGCAGGCCGGACTCGAACCACTCCTGCATTTTATTCGCCACCTGCTCCTGCAGCGCGCCGCTGCGGGTCCACGCCTGAAGCATTTCGCTGAACGACGGCAGGTCGAAGAAGAAGTGCTCGGACTCGCGCATCACCGGCGTCGCGCCGGATACCACCGATTTCGGCTCGATAAGCTCGGTCGGGCTGTAGGTCGCGCCGCACACTTCGCAGTTATCGCCGTACTGATCCGGTGATTTACACTTCGGACAGGTGCCTTTCACAAAGCGGTCCGGCAGGAACATGCCTTTTTCCGGATCGTAAAGCTGAGAGATGGTACGGTTTTTGATAAAACCGTTCTCTTTCAGGCGCGTGTAGATGAGCTCCGACAGCTCGCGGTTTTCATCGCTGTGCGTGGAGTGGTAGTTGTCGTAGCTGATGTCGAAGCCAGCAAAATCGGTCTGATGCTCCTGACTCATTTCGCCAATCATCTGCTCCGGAGTAATTCCGAGCTGCTGCGCTTTCAGCATGATCGGGGTGCCGTGGGCGTCGTCGGCGCAGATGAAGTTGACTTCGTGGCCGCGCATTCGCTGGTAACGGACCCAGACATCAGCCTGGATGTGCTCCAGCATGTGGCCGAGGTGGATTGAGCCGTTTGCGTACGGCAGCGCGCACGTTACCAGAATTTTCTTCGCGACTTGAGTCATAGTGGGCATTACATCTTCTATTGTAAAAAGGGGTTTTGATGTTACCGCAAAGGCAATAATTTGGTAAGCCCAAAGCTTATGGTGGGGGAATTATTCCCTTTAAGGTAAACTTAACGCACAAGATTCAACTCACAATAACAAAGGAGTCGGGATGAGTTCGCAATCCCAGGCCAAATCCCCCGAGCGTCTGCGCGCGATGGTCGCCGGGACCCTGGCTAATTTCCAGCACCCAACCCTGAAACATAACCTCACTACGCTGAAGGCGCTGCATCACGTCGCCTGGCTGGACGAGACCGTGCACATTGAAATTCAGATGCCGTTCGTCTGGAACAGCGCGTTTGAAGCGCTGAAGGAGCAGTGCAGCGCCGAGCTGCTGCGCATTACCGGCGCCAAAGCCATTGACTGGAAGCTGACGCACAGCATCGCCACGCTTCAGCGGGTAAAAAATCAGCCGGGCATCAACGGCGTGAAAAACATTATCGCCATCAGCTCCGGCAAGGGCGGGGTGGGTAAATCGTCGACGGCGGTCAACCTCGCGCTGGCGCTGGCGGCGGAAGGGGCGAAAGTCGGCATTCTGGATGCCGATATTTACGGGCCGTCGATTCCGACCATGCTCGGCGCGGAAGATCAGCGTCCGACTTCGCCGGACGGCACCCATATGGCGCCGATTATGAAATTCGGTCTCGCTACCAACTCCATCGGTTATCTGGTGACCGACGACAACGCCATGGTGTGGCGTGGCCCGATGGCCAGCAAGGCGCTGATGCAGATGCTGCAGGAAACGCTGTGGCCGGATCTCGATTATCTGGTACTGGATATGCCGCCGGGCACCGGTGATATTCAGCTGACGCTGGCGCAAAACATTCCGGTCACCGGCGCGGTCGTCGTCACCACGCCGCAGGATATTGCCCTGATCGACGCCAAAAAAGGCATCGTGATGTTTGAAAAAGTCGAGGTACCGGTGCTGGGTATCGTGGAAAACATGAGCATGCATATCTGCAGCAACTGCGGACACCACGAGCCGATTTTCGGTACCGGCGGCGCGCAGAAGCTGGCGGAGAAATATCATACTCAGCTGCTGGGCCAGCTGCCGCTGCATATTACCCTGCGCGAAGACCTCGACAAAGGGACGCCGACGGTGGTTGCGCGTCCGGAAAGCGAGTTTACCGAGACCTACCGCCAGCTGGCCGACCGCGTCGCGGCGCAGCTGTACTGGCAGGGGGAAGTCATCCCCGGAGAGATAGCCTTCCGCGCGGTCTAATCTCCTCACTATCCTGAGCCGCCCGGCGCTTTTCGCCGTGCGGTTTTTTAGTTTTTCCGTCCCGGTTTTCTACCGAGGAGATAATCACCGCGCGAATAATATCGCTGTTAAATATTATTTATTTTTATTCACATTTAGCGATATTGAGATTAATCAATAAAACATATTGCTAACATTGTTTTCCTCTGGCGGTTGTGCGAGCTTTAATAGCAAAGAAGTAACGATTTTAATTCGCCGTGATGAGATTTAATTTTGGCTTTTTATTTGGCGAAACGTGGATGTTATCAGTAATACGTATATAAAAACGATGGAAGGAAAGTATAGCCGTACACATTTCCGGAGTGCATGATGAATAATATTGCTCTAATCGTTAAGTTACGAGAACTACTGGTTATTTTTATGCATACGCGCTCGCTGCCGGAGAAAGCAGCAGACGCGTTGCGTTATTGCCAGGAGCATCTCCCGATAGCTGAGATTCCGATTGGCGCTTATGGTGAGTACAGTGATATTTTTGAACAGATTGTTTTTTTATCGGATGACAAGAGTCGTACGGCCCCGGATGATTTACTGCGTAGCGGCGGCGATCTGATATTAAGTATTTTAATGCTCTATGAGCAGGTTGCTTCATATATTGCCGTCGAGGAATTTATGCAAAAACAGAACCGCTTTAACGAATAGCGCTTTGCCACAAAAAAACGCCAGCGGCAGGGAGAGCGCGCTGGCGTTCAGCTTTTAGCGATGGTAAAAAATCTCGCCATCATAAATTTTGAGGATTTTCCCCTCGGTTTCGGTAATCAGCACGTAGCTTCCGCCCATATAGGTCCAGCGGGTCCCG
Organism: Klebsiella sp. CN_Kp113; assembly: GCF_040064585.1. NCBI lineage: Bacteria > Pseudomonadati > Pseudomonadota > Gammaproteobacteria > Enterobacterales > Enterobacteriaceae > Klebsiella > Klebsiella sp. CN_Kp113. Next base: position 8,882 of record NZ_JBEAID010000057.1, read on the forward strand.
GCATCCGGCGCAGGCAAATTGCGCTGCTGCCACTGCTTGATGTTGTATTCTGGCGTGAGGTACAGCGGCGGGACGGTATCGCCGATGTGAAATTGTTTGAAGTCCGCGGTGACCCCATCCAGCTCATATTTCTGTATACCTTCGCCGGTCGCCGCCCACGCGCCGCTGGCGCAGGCCAACAGTACGCCCAGAAGCATCATTTTTGTTTTACGCATAATTTCCCCATTATTATCCTGGACACAAAATCGCAGCCTCGTATGATTCCTGATACGTCAAGGGATTGGCAAGCGTTGGTTTGGTTAAAAGTGTAAGCAAACGGTGATGCAGCGCCGTTTTTCATCGGCGCGCGCCTGTTTTGAGAATAATCCGGGTTGAGGAGTGTGTATGTTCCGGCTGGAAGATCTGGCATTGTTTGTCCGCGCTGCGGCGTTAAGCAGCTTCAGCGATGCGGCGCGAGAGGCCGGGCTGCAGCCCGCGCAGGTGAGCGCGGCGATCAAGCGTCTGGAAACGACGCTGAATATCCGTCTTTTTGCCCGTTCGACGCGGAGTTTACGCCTGACGCCGGAAGGCGAAACCTGGCTGCCCTATGCCACGCAGATGCTTGATACGCTGCACGCGGGGCTGCAAAAAATCAGCACGCCGGATGACGAAGTACGCGGTACGTTACAAATTGCCGTGCCGTCCGACCTGGGGCGCAACTTGCTTCTGCGCGTGTTTCGCGCTTTTCGCCAGCGCCATCCCGCGCTGCGCCTGCGGATACTGTTTTCCGATCATCGGACCGACGTATTTAAAGATCCGGTAGACGTGGCGTTTCGCTACGGCGATAACGACGATGCCTCGTTTATTTCCCTGCCCGTCGCGCCGGAGAACCGCCGGATGCTGGTGGCCTCGCCCGGCTGGATAGCCGAACACGGCGAACCGAAGACGCTGGAAGATTTGGCCCGGCACAATGCGCTGACCTACGTGCTGCGCGGCAGGGCGTTCGATCGCTGGCCGCTGAGCCTGGACGGGAAGGTCCATTACGTGCAGGTTGCCGGCACTATCGTGAGCGATGATGCGGAGGTGATTCGCCGCCTGGCGGTTGCCGGGGAGGGGATCGCGTTCAAATCTGAACTCGACGTCGGGGATGATATCCGTGAAGGGCGGCTCCAGGTGCTGTTGCCGGAGTATCAGGGCGACGTGGTGCCGCTGAATATGATTTGCCCGCACCGCAAGCAGCTTTCGCCTGCGGTACGGTTGCTGTATGAGGCGGTGAAAGAGGCGTGCGAAGCGGTTCATTCCCGCGCGCCCTCTGCGGGCCGCTAGCGCCGACTCGGGAATGGTGCCGGGTTATGCATCGGCGTGGCTTGTTCCCGGCTCGCGCTGCGCTTAGCCGGGCTACGGGTTCACAGCAATCTGCGGGCCGGTAGCCCGGACAGGTGCGCCAGCGCCGCCTTCGGGAACGGTGTCGGGGGGACGGATCGGCGTGGCTTTTTCCCGGTTCGCGCTGCGCTTAGCCGGGCTACGGATTGGTAGATACTGTGAACGCCTGCAACCATTTTTAGTTGCCGATACTTTCTCCGGCT
>NZ_JBEAID010000058.1:0-9505 GCF_040064585.1 Klebsiella sp. CN_Kp113
TATCCCGGAGCTGATGCGCGATCTTGAAAGCATGGGGCAACTGGTAAAATTACCGACAAGAAGGGAAAGGGCCTTCCCGCGAGTGGTAAAGGAGAGGCCCTGGAGATACCCCACAGCCCCTAAAAAGGGCCAGTCAGTTGCTTAACTGACTGGCATTACAGCATTACGCTGGCATTTTGACTCTGAGACAAGGTGTTACGCCTTGTTCTGCCGCCACCATTCAGCCAGCAGCACGCCGGTTGCTACGGACACGTTCAGGCTTTCAACGTTGCCGGTGCCTTCAATCGCGATGTTCAGATCGGCGCTGGAGATAGCGGCGTCAGAAAGACCGTCACTCTCCTGCCCTAACACCAGCACCATTTTCTTCGGCAGCTCGGCTTTGAACAGCGGAGTCCCGTTATGGCTGGAAGTAGAAACAATCGCGTAGCCCGCTTTACGGAAGCGCTCGAGCGTATCGATGAAGCTGTCGCCCGTAATCGGCTCAACGTGCTCCGCGCCGCCTTCCGCAGTACGAATCGCGGCGCCGGACTCCATAACGCCGGCATCCTGCACAATCACGCCTTTGACGCCAAAGTGCGCACAGCTGCGCATAATCGCGCCGAGGTTATGCGGGTTGCCGACATCTTCCAGCGCCAGAACACAATCTTCAGCGTCGGATTTAGCCACCCACTGCTCAACGGAAGTGCCGTGGCGCTTTTTAATCAGGAAGCAAACCCCGCCGTGGTGTTCAGTGCCGGACGCTTTCGCCAGCTCTGCTTCATCGACCACGTGATAGGCTTTACGATTCGCCGCCATCCAGCGTAGAGCTTCTTTGAAGCGCGGGGTCACGCTCTGGATAAACCAGGCGCGAACGATAGCGTCCGGACGGCTCTGGAACAGCGCCTGGCAGGCGTTTTCACCATAAACGCGGGTTTCTTCCGCGCGCTGGCGGCGCAGTACTTCAGGATCGATAAAGCTTTTTCCGCTGATCCCGCCGTGATCCGCTTTTACCGGCGCCTCATCGCCCGGCGCGCGGGATACGGTACGCCACGGAGAGGAGCCCTCGCCGCCAAAGCCTTCACGCTTGCGATCGTCACGTCTACGATCGCCACCGCGGCTCTCTTTTTCATCGCGCGCAGGGCGGTTACGACCGTCAACACGAGACTTTCCTGGACGTCCCCCGCCCTTCCCGGTACGCGGGTTATGGGTACGTCGGTCAGAATCATCATCACTGCGGACATACATCACTTTGACCTTGCCGCTTTTATTTTTCAGTTCGTCGTCGCTCATTCATTTTCTCCACCTGCGCTGCGCGAAGCGCGCAGATTACCCGATGTGCCATCACTTAGCCATTATTTCATTTAAAAGCCTGAGTCTATCGTATTCATTGAATAAAACTCATTGTCCTTTATTCGCAGTGCATCGATAATATGTAACATTACAGAAACAAATCGGCCACGTGCCGCGCTGCAACCCATAACCAGAGGTTAGTTATGAATACCGTTTGTGCCAGTTGTCAGGCTCTGAACCGCATCCCCGACGATCGTAGCGCCGATGGCGCGAAATGCGGGCGCTGCGGTCACGATCTTTTTGATGGCGATGTGATCAACGCGACCGGGGCAACGCTGGATAAACTGCTGAAGGACGATCTGCCCGTGGTTGTTGATTTCTGGGCGCCGTGGTGTGGCCCCTGCCGTAACTTTGCGCCAATCTTTGAAGATGTGGCTGAAGAACGCAGCGGCGAAATGCGTTTCGTGAAAGTGAATACCGAAATGGAGCGTGAACTGAGCGCTCGCTTCCGCATTCGCAGCATCCCGACCATTATGATGTTTAAAAATGGCGAAGTTATCGACATGCTCAATGGCGCCGTACCTAAAGCACCTTTCGATAGCTGGCTAAACGAAGCAGGCCAGCAGTAAACCTCACGGGGCACCGCTTGTGCCCCGTTTTCTCCTCTGCGACAATGGCGTTTTTTCTTAGCGATCCCCATGACTGATAACGCCGTCCTTCGCCTTCGCGCCGAACGCCTCGCGCGCGCCACCAGGCCTTTTCTTGCTCGCGGCAACCGTATCCACCGCTGCCAGCGTTGCTTGCTGCCGTTGAAGCAGTGCCTTTGCGCCACCCTCAAGCCGGCTGCCGCCGCCAGCCGTTTTTGCCTGGTGATGTTCGATACCGAGCCAATGAAGCCCAGCAATACCGGCCGCCTGATTGCCGATATCCTGCCGGATACGGAGGCCTTTCAGTGGTCACGAACCGAACCGCCGCAGGCGCTTCTCGATCTCGTCGCCGACGCGCAATATCAGCCGATGGTGGTTTTTCCTGCCTCTTATGCTGGCCCAGAGCGTCAGGTACTTGATTCCCCACCCCCGGGTAAACCACCGCTGTTTATTATGCTCGACGGCACCTGGCCCGAAGCGCGAAAAATGTTCCGTAAAAGCCCCTGGCTTGACGCGCTGCCGATGATTTCCGTCGATCTGTCGCGTATCTCCGCTTATCACCTGCGGGAAGCTCACGCAGAAGGCCAATACTGTACTGCCGAAGTCGCGATTGCGCTGCTGGATCTCGCAGGAGATAAAAACGCAGCCACGGCCCTTGGCGAGCACTTCAGCTTATTCAGAGCGCGCTACCTGGCAGGAAAAACTCAGCATAAGGGCAGTATCACAGCACAACTGACAGAAAACGTTTAAAATCATTCGGTCACTGGGGATCAAAGGAGACCGGTATGAGCCAACGAGGCCTGGAAGCATTGCTGCGGCCAAAGTCGATCGCCGTTATTGGCGCATCAATGAAACCACAGCGCGCCGGTTATCTGATGATGCGCAACCTGCTGGCGGGCGGATTTAGCGGCCCCGTTCTCCCCGTAACGCCAGCGTGGAAAGCGGTTCAGGGCGTACTGGCCTGGCCTGACGTCGACAGTCTCCCCTTCACGCCCGATCTCGCCGTGCTTTGTACTAACGCCCGCCGAAATCTTGAGCTGCTGGAAGCGCTGGGGCAAAAAGGGTGCAAAACCTGCATCATTCTCTCCTCCATCCCCGAACAGTATCCCGCGCTGCTTGAATGCGCCTCCCGCTACCAGATGCGTCTGCTCGGCCCTAACAGCCTTGGCCTGCTTGCGCCGTGGCAGGGCCTCAACGCCAGCTTTTCGCCGGTGCCTATTCATCGCGGCAAACTGGCGTTTATTTCGCAATCGGCGGCGGTCTCCAATACCATCCTCGACTGGGCCCAGCAGCGCGAGATGGGTTTTTCTTACTTTATTGCGCTGGGGGATAGTCTGGACATCGACGTTGATGACCTGCTTGATTTCCTCGCTCGCGATAGTAAAACCAGCGCCATTTTGCTTTATCTCGAACACCTCAGCGATGCCCGTCGTTTTGTCTCTGCGGCCCGTAGCGCATCGCGTAATAAGCCGATCCTGGTGATAAAAAGCGGACGCAGTCCGGCTGCGCAGAAGCTTCTGCACGTCAACTCTGGCATGGATCCGGCCTGGGACGCCGCTATTCAGCGCGCAGGTTTATTGCGCGTACAGGACACGCACGAGCTGTTCTCAGCGGTCGAAACCCTCAGCCACATGCGCCCGCTGCGCGGCGAGAAACTGATGATAATCAGCAACGGCGCCGCTCCGGCTGCGCTGGCGCTGGATGAGCTCTGGCTGCGTAACGGCAAACTCGCCGCGCTCAGCGAAGAGACCAGCAGCGCTCTCCGTCAGGCATTACCTGAAACCATCGATATTGCCAACCCGCTGGATCTCCGCGATGACGCCAGCAGCGAGCATTACCTCAAAGCGTTGAACGTACTGCTGGATAGCCATGACTACGATGCGCTGCTGGTGATCCACTCTCCCAGCGCTGCCGCACCGGGAACAGAGAGCGCGCTGGCGCTGATTGACGCCCTGAAGCGCCACCCGCGCGGCAAATACGTTACGGTTCTTACCAACTGGTGCGGTGAGTTCTCTTCACAAGAAGCCCGGCGCCTGTTTAGCGATGCGGGGCTGCCGACCTATCGAACGCCTGAAGGAACCATTACCGCTTTTATGCACATGGTGGAGTACCGGCGTAACCAGAAACAGCTCAGGGAAACCCCGGTCCTGTCAGATTCGTTAACCACTAACGCTGCCGAAGCGTACAACCTGCTGCAACGGGCAATGAATGAAGGCGCAACGTCGCTGGATACCCATGAAGTGAGCCCCGTTCTGCACGCTTACGGTATTCATACCCTGCCGACGTGGATTGCCGCTGATAGCGCCGAGGCTGTACATATTGCCGAGCAGATTGGCTACCCCGTCGCTCTGAAGCTGCGCTCGCCTGATATTCCGCACAAGTCGGAAGTTCAGGGGGTTATGCTTTATCTGCGCACGGCTACCGAGGTACAGCAGGCCGCGGACGCGATTATAGATCGCGTCAAAATGACCTGGCCTCAGGCGCGTATTCACGGGCTGCTGGTGCAAAGCATGGCTAATCGCGCCGGGGCACAGGAGCTGCGGGTTGTCGTTGAGCACGATCCGGTTTTTGGGCCGCTGATCATGCTGGGGGAAGGCGGCGTCGAATGGCGGGCTGAGGATCAGGCCGCCGTCGCGCTCCCGCCGCTGAATATGAACCTTGCGCGCTATCTGGTTATCCAGGCCATCAAAAGTAAAAAAGTGCGCGGCCGCAGCGCGCTGCGCCCTCTCGATATTCCTGGCCTGAGCCAGCTTCTGGTACAGGTATCGAATTTGATCGTCGACTGTCCGGAAATACAGCGCCTGGATATTCATCCTCTTCTGGCTTCCGGCCACGAGTTTACCGCGCTTGATGTCACGTTAACTCTCGCACCGTTTACCGGCGATAGTGAAAGTCGCCTGGCCATACGCCCTTACCCTCAGCAGCAGGAGGAGTGGGTGGTGATGAAGAATGGTGAACGCTGTCTTTTCCGTCCCATCCTCCCGGAAGATGAGCCGCAGCTTATGGCCTTTATCGCTCAGGTCACGAAAGAAGATCTTTATTATCGTTACTTCAGCGAAATCAACGAATTTACTCATGATGATTTAGCCAATATGACGCAGATCGACTACGATCGAGAAATGGCCTTTGTTGCTGTGCGCACCACCGCCGAGGGGAACGAGATCCTCGGCGTAACGCGAGCGATCTCCGATCCGGATAATATCGATGCCGAGTTTGCTGTACTGGTGCGCTCCGACCTGAAGGGTATGGGGTTAGGCCGCAAGCTCCTGGAAAAGCTGATTGTCTACACGCAAAACCACGGCCTGCAGCGTTTGAATGGCATTACCATGCCGAATAATAAAGGCATGATCGGACTCGCCAGAAAGCTAGGATTCTCGGTTGATATTCAGCTTGAAGATGGAATTGTCAGTTTGTCTCTACATCTTGTACCTGAGCAATTACAAACGGCTGGCCGCAATTGTTGACTACTTTAACGGGTAGTAATGGTATTATTGCCCGCTTACGTCGTCTGCATGGTACAGAAGACCCTTCAATAAACAGAGAAGAAACGCACTGTGATGTTGTCAAAATTTAAACGCAATAAACATCAACAACACCTTGCCCAACTCCCTAAGCTTTCTCAGTCAGTTGATGATATCGAGTTCTTTTACGCTCCGGCAGATTTTCGGCAAGCGTTACTGGCCAGGATAGCTCAAGCCACCCAGCGTATTTGTATCATTGCGCTTTATCTGGAACAGGATGATGGCGGCAAAGGAATTTTGCAGGCGCTCTATGACGCTAAGCGTCAGCGTCCCGAATTAGATGTTCAGGTGTTGGTCGACTGGCATCGCGCCCAGCGCGGGCGTATTGGCGTCGCGGCGTCAAACACCAATGCCGACTGGTACTGCCGCATGGCGCAGGAAAATCCCGGTGTCGATATCCCGGTTTATGGCGTTCCGGTCAATACCCGGGAAGCGCTCGGCGTCCTCCACTTCAAAGGTTTTATCATTGATGACAGCGTTCTCTACAGCGGCGCCAGTCTGAATGATGTTTACCTGCATCAACACGATAAGTATCGCTACGACCGCTACCAGTGCATTCGCAACGGTAAAATGGCTGATGTGATGTTCGACTGGGTTGAGAATAACCTGGTGCAAGGGCGTGGCGTTAACCGCCTTGACAGGGCCGATCGGCCAAAAAGTCCGGAAATCAAAAATGACATCCGCCAGTATCGCCAGGAGCTCCGCGATAGCAGCTATCATTTTATCGGCAATGCTGACGATGACCAGCTGTCGGTCACTCCGTTAGTGGGCCTCGGGAAGACGAGTCTGCTGAATAAAACCATTTTTCATTTGATGCCCTGCGCTGAGCATAAGCTGACTATCTGCACCCCCTATTTCAACCTGCCCGCTCTGCTGGTACGTAATATCATCCAGCTGCTGCGTAGCGGGAAGAAAGTCGAAATTATCGTTGGTGATAAAACCGCTAATGATTTCTATATTCCGGAAGATCAGCCGTTTAAAATTATCGGAGCGCTGCCCTATCTTTACGAAATCAATCTGCGACGCTTCCTGAGCCGACTGCAGTATTATGTCAATACCGATCAGCTGATTGTCCGTTTATGGAAGGACGACGATAACAGCTACCACCTGAAAGGCATGTGGGTTGATGACGAATGGATGCTGCTGACCGGCAATAACCTGAACCCGCGCGCATGGCGGCTGGATTTGGAAAACGCGATACTTATCCACGATCCAAAACACCAGCTCGGCGCAATGCGTGAAAAAGAGCTCAATCTCATCCGCAAACATACTACGATCGTTCAGCACTATCGCGATCTACAAAGTATTGCCGATTACCCGATAAAGGTACGCAAACTGATCAGGCGTCTGCGACGTATCCGAATCGACCGCCTTATCAGCCGTATTCTCTGAATTCACGCCCCGCCCTGCGGGGCTTTTTCTGGAATTAGTATGCGCGTCATCATGCTTATTGCCCCACTATTATTACTGACTGGCTGCAGCCATATGGCTAATGATTCATGGAGCGGCCAGGATAAAGCCCAACACTTCCTCGCCTCAGCCATGCTTTCCGCCGCAGGCAACGAATATGCCCAGCATCAGGGCTATAGCCGCGACCGGAGTGCCGCTATAGGCTTTATGTTTTCCGTGAGCTTAGGGGCATCGAAGGAGCTATGGGACAGCCGCCCGTCAGGGAGCGGCTGGAGCTGGAAAGATTTTGCCTGGGATGTGGCAGGTGCCACTACCGGCTATGCGGTATGGCAGCTGGCACATCAGTAATGCTACAAACGTAGCCCCTTGCCTTTACGATGCAGCGTCAGGGAGACCAGGAAGGCAATCGCGCCCATGACGGTCACGTACCAGTAAAAGGCGTGCTCAATTCCCGCTGATTTTAGCGACAGCGCGACATACTCTGCCGAGCCGCCAAATAGCGCATTGGCCACCGCATAAGAGAGTCCAACCCCCAGGGCACGAACCTGAGCCGGAAACATTTCGGCCTTCAGAATGCCACTGATTGAGGTATAGAAGCTTACTATCAACAGGGCGCATATCACTAAAGCAAATGCCGCATACGGTGAACTCACGTTCTGTAATGCATTGAGAATCGGGACAGTGAAGACGGTGACGAGTACGCCAAAACAGAGCATTGAGGTCCGGCGGCCAATCTTATCCGAAAGCGCGCCGAAAAGCGGCTGAACAAGCATATAAACAAATAAGGCAGCGGTCATAATCATGCTGGCGGTACCCGCGCTCATGCCTGCGGTGTTGACCAGATATTTCTGCATATAGGTTGTAAAGGTATAAAAGCTTAACGACCCTGCGGCAGTGAATCCGAGCACCATGATAAATGCCTTACGGTTACGCCATAATCCTTTAAACGATCCCGCTTCTTTTAACGCGCGCGTTTCCTGTTTAGACGTTTCGTCCAGCTGTCGTCTCAGCCACAGGGCAACAATAGCCAGGACTGCGCCAAGAGCAAACGGGATACGCCATCCCCAGGCATGAAGCTCTTCATCGCTGAGGATCTGCTGCAAGGCAACCACAACAAGCACGGCCAGAAGTTGCCCACCAATCAGCGTGACGTATTGAAATGAGGCATAGAAACCTTTCTTTCCTTCCACCGCGACTTCGCTCATATAGGTCGCGCTGGTACCGTATTCTCCGCCAACGGACAGGCCCTGGAACAGGCGTGCAAGTAGCAGCAGAGCCGGGGCCCAGGTCCCTATCGTTGCATAACCCGGCAGGCAGGCAATCACCAGTGAACCAAAACACATCATGCATACGGAGATAAGCATAGAGGTTTTACGTCCACGACGATCGGCAATGCGCCCGAATATCCATCCCCCGATCGGACGCATCAGAAAACCCGCCGCAAATACCCCTGCAGTTTGTAACAATTGCGTAGTGGTGTTGCCAGAAGGAAAGAAGATGTGCGCAAAGTAGAGTGAGCAAAATGAATAGACGTAGAAATCAAACCATTCCACCAAATTCCCTGATGACGCCCCCACAATTGCCCATATACGGCGCCGGGTATCACCCTGATCCTGGGATCCGCGTTCGCTAATACTGCTTTCTGTCATTGTAATTCTGCTCCAGCAAAGACTGCAATCTGCCGCGTCGGGTGACCCCGCTCAATCAGACAAATCGATTAGTAAATTAAATGTTATATAATTGTTATTTTTTAGTTTGTGATGCCATTCACATTTTTTTTCGTACTGCAGGTTTTCGCGATTAAAAGGAGATTCTTCAGGATTAGCAAAGTAAAATATGGTGAATAGCGGGCCAGAACAGGTTTTTATACAGGCGATATTGCGGCACAAATTTATGTGGGGCGGGAAGATCGATGCTGAAAATTATCCCCAATGAGCCTGATGTTTCTTTTTTCGCTGGAGATAATCTTCATCCTGACGAAGCTTATCCCACCATTGTTTGAAAACTGCCGCAGCTGCCGCCTTAACAGGATCATTACCTCGCGAATTCAGGTGCCCCTCCTTCGCGTATTTTTTACCGCCTTTGTAATTGGCATAACGCCTTGCCCGGGTGTAGCCCATCTGAATAAATTTGCGCGCCATATCCATACCGACAAAATCATTCTGCTGTCGATAGAACTCGAAGAGCTGATAAATTTTCCTCGCAGATTCAATCGCCGATGCTTCATCTTTATAGCGCCAGTAGGGAAGAATTTCGCTTTTATAGGGTTCAACCAACAACACGCCCTGTTCACCTCTTCCTACCTGATAAAACTCCGGATGCTGGCGAAAATCGATGCTGGAAAAGTCTTGCTGGTAATTAAAAGGCTTAATGGCCATTATTTTCTCACGGGCTGGCTGATACACGTTATAAGCCTGGTACATAAGACTGAAGTGTGGCTAGTGGAATCTTCTGTATATTTATACAGAGAGCCCGCATAAAACCGGCAGGTTATTATTATGAAGATGTGGATGAAAGCAGGGAGTAAAAGGCAGAAATGACCGCGGAGTTGGGTTTTATGGGTAAACCGATGTCCGGTCGGTTCAGACGACAAAAACGCAAAGAGCCCATCCGTCAGGATGGGCTCTTCACTTGTTTGATGCCTGGCAGTTCCCTACT
>NZ_JBEAID010000059.1:0-8098 GCF_040064585.1 Klebsiella sp. CN_Kp113
AGCCGGAGAAAGTATCGGCAACTAAAAATGGTTGCAGGCGTTCACAGTATCTACCCAATCTGCCTCCCTCAGGCACCGGACCCGGAAATCCCGGGTCGCGGCGTAAACGCCTTACCCGGGCTACTGCCCCACAGACGGCTGGAAACCCGTAGCCCCGGTAAGTGCAGCGCCACCGGGGAGATTCTCCGGACCGAATTACAGCTCCAGCTCGCGCTGCAGCAGCGCCGCAATCGCCTCGCTGCTCTGCGCCGTCACCAGCGATTGCCGGAACTCCGCATGCATAATGCGCCGCGCCAGCCGCGAGAAAATACGCATATGCTGATCCCCCGCCGAATGCTTATTGAGCGTCAGCATAATCACAAACTGCGCCTCGTCGTCGCCCCACGCCACCGGCTGCGCCAGACGGGCGACGCTGATGGTCGACTGCTCAATATGCTCCGATTTACTGTGCGGAATGGCGAAGCTAAACCCTAACCCGGTGGAGAACACCGCTTCGCGGGCCCACAGATCCGCTTCCAGCTTACGCGGATAGCGGCAGCGCCCGGCCAGCAGCAGATTGTCGGTCATGCCCTTAATCACCTCCTCTTTACTGCGCCAGTCGCTGTTCAGCGTAATGCACTGAGGGGTAATCAGCGGCGCATCCTGCTGGGTCATACGGAACTGGGCCAGCAGGTGCTCGACCTCCAGCGAAGTACGACACTGCATCGCCTGATTCAGCAGCTGACGGCAGGCGCGGCTGTCAAGCTGCGCCAGACGCGCCTTGGTCGCCGGGATCGACGGCGCGCTCATGCTCAGCTCATCCAGCCCCAGCCCCACCAGCAGCGGCAGCACGGAACCTTTGGCCCCCAGCTCGCCGCACAGGCCGATCCATTTACCCTGGCGATGCACCGCCTGAACCGCGTAATCCAGCGCGCGCAAAAAGGCCGGATTGAGGCTGTTGTAGTGGCGCGTCACCCTGGCGTTATCGCGATCCACCGCCAGCAGATACTGGGTCAGGTCGTTGCTGCCGATACTAAAGAAATCAATCTCTTCGCAGCACTGGTCGATGATAAACATCACCGACGGCACCTCGAGCATAATGCCCAGCGGGATCTTTTCATCAAACGGAATCTGTTCGCTGCGCAGCGACTGTTTGGCATCCGCCAGCTGCTCTTTCACCCACAGAATCTCCTCCATCGAGGAGATCATCGGAATCATGATTTTCAGCGCGCCGTGCGCGGAAGCGCGCAGAATCGCCCGCAGCTGAGTGCGGAACAGCGCCTGATACTCCTCATAAATACGCACCGCCCGGTAGCCGAGGAACGGGTTGTTCTCCGCCGGAATGTTGAGGTAGGCCACCGGCTTGTCGCCGCCGATATCCATGGTGCGGATGATAATGCTGCGCCCGTTGGCCGGCTCCAGCGCCTGGCAAAATAGGTTATACAGCTCGTTTTCCGACGGCGCGCTGGGCCTGTCCATATAGAGCATTTCGGTGCGGAACAAGCCTACCGACTGCGCGCCGTTGTTGAAGGCCGCCGTCGCCTCTACCGAATGGGCGATGTTGGCCGCCACCTCCAGGCGAATACCGTCTTCCGTACGCCCCGCTTTATCCAGCCAGGCCTGCTGCTGGCGGCGGATCTGCGCCTGCACCCAGGCCTCCTGTTGATAGTAGCGCGCCACCGCTTCATCGGGATTCACCACCACCAGCCCGGCGTTACCGTCAATCTGCACTCGCCGATCGACCCACGGCAGCAGCGCCTCCATATCGACGCCCACCAGAGTGGGAATATTGAACGAACGCGCGAGGATCACCGTATGTGAAGTGGTGCCGCCGCTGCGCAACAGCAGACCTTTAAGCAGGGTTTTATCCAGTTCAAGAAACTGACTGGGGGTGAGTTCATCGGCGAGGCAGATGGCCTCTTCCGTCAGCTTACCCGGTGCCGGAAAACGATCCTCACCGTAGATATGCTGCAGAAGCTGGAAGCAGACATCGCGCACGTCCAGCACCCGCTCCTGCAAATAACTATTGCCGGAAGCGCTGAACTGGGCGCAAAAATGTTCGCCGGTCGCGACCACCGCCTCAGCGCAGCTCAGGCCGCTCAGCAGCCCGCCCAGCAGATGCTGGCGCAGCGAGGCGTCGGTGGCCAGAGAGCGATGCGCCTCAAGGATCGCGCTGGCGGTACCGTCGTTATCCAGCAGGCGGAACTCAATATTTTTCACCAGCAGGGTCAGGCCCTTGTCCAGCGCCGCCTGTTCCTGTTCAATTGCGCCCGCTGCAGGCAGCGCGCCTGAATCGCGCAGGTCGAGGGACTTAAGATGGGTGAGCCTGCCGCCCGCGCTGCCGGCGCAGACCGGCTGGGCGTGAAACAGCGTGGGATTGAGGCGCGAGAGGGATTCAGGAACCGGCTGAACGTCCATGGATTCCGCCGTCGGCAGCGGCGCATCGCAGTGCGGGAACTCCTCGCTGATGAATGCTGACAGCGCGTCAAACGCCTGCTGTTCATCTTCGCCGCTGACGACCAGCTGGCAGCGGTCCCCCTTCAAGGTATTGGTGCCGATAATCGCCAGCGCGCTTTTCGCGTTTCCGCGTCCTTCCGTGCGGGTATTTAACCATTCGACCGAAGACGAAAAAGTATTGCACAGGGTTTCTACCAGGCTTGCCGGACGCGCATGCACGCCGTTGGGCAAATCACATATGAATTCAATTACCAGAGCCATCGCCTTCCTCCTGAATAATGCGTATTTAGCCAAAAGGTAAAGAAAGAACCGGCCCGCCACTACACGATAAAAGTGGCAATTACTGGATAATTGTATGCCCGACTCTTTTTTATGCTCGCGGTCACAAATCGCCTGACTAACGGCGCCAAAAACCCACCAGCGCTAAGATTTGAGGTGGATCGCAATTTTCCTCTGGCCTTACAAATATCCAGTAAATGCACTTTTTCTCTACTATTTTATGCGCCGCCCTTTTTCTAAGGTTGAAGCATCAACTCAGTCACGGGCCACGCAGCGCTCAGGAGAATAACAATGAATGAACTGGTGCAAATATTAAAAAATACCCGCCAGCACCTCATGACCGGGGTTTCACATATGATCCCGTTTGTCGTGTCCGGTGGGATCTTGCTGGCAGTCTCCGTCATGTTGTACGGCAAGGGCGCGGTGCCCGATGCCGCCACCGACCCTAACCTGAAAAAACTGTTTGATATCGGCGTGGCCGGCCTGACGCTTATGGTGCCGTTTCTGGCGGCCTATATCGGCTACTCCATCTCCGACCGCGCGGCGCTGGCTCCCTGCGCTATCGGCGCCTGGGTCGGCAACAGCTTCGGCGCCGGTTTCTTCGGCGCGCTGATTGCCGGGATCATTGGCGGGCTGGTGGTCTACTACCTGAAGAAAATCCCGGTGCACAAGGTGCTGCGCTCGGTGATGCCCATCTTCGTTATCCCGATTATCGGCACCTTTATTACCGCCGGGATCATGATGTGGGGCCTCGGCGAGCCGATTGGCGCGCTCACCGCCAGCCTGACCGGCTGGCTGCAGGGCATGCGCGAAGGCAGCATCGTGATTCTCGCCATCATCATGGGCCTGATGCTGGCCTTCGACATGGGCGGTCCGGTGAATAAAGTCGCCTACGCCTTCATGCTGATTTGCGTTTCCCAGGGCGTTTACAGCGTGGTGGCCATCGCCGCCGTCGGCATCGCCGTGCCGCCGCTGGGCATGGGCCTGGCAACGCTGATTGGGCGTAAATACTTCTCCGCGGAAGAGCGCGAAACCGGTAAGGCCGCGCTGGTGATGGGCTGCGTTGGCGTGACCGAAGGCGCGATCCCCTTCGCCGCCGCCGACCCGCTGCGCGTTATCCCGGCCAATATGATCGGCGCCGCCGCCGGCTGCGTCACCGCCGCGCTGCTCGGCGCCCAGTGCTATGCCGGCTGGGGCGGGCTTATCGTTCTGCCGGTCGTTGAGGGTAAAGGCGGATTTATTGCCGGCCTCGCGGTTGGCGCCATCGTCAGCGCCGCCTGCGTCATCCTGCTTAAGGCCCTGGCGAAAAAGAAAACGTCTGACGCCAAAGCCGATGACGAGATGGATCTTGATTTCGAAATTAACTGAGACACGGGAAGGAATATTGTATGACCAAAATTATCGCCGTTACCGCTTGCCCGTCTGGCGTCGCCCACACCTATATGGCCGCCGAATCGCTGGAGAGCGCCGCTAAGGCCAAAGGCTGGCAGGTCAAAGTCGAGACCCAGGGCTCCATCGGCATTGAGAACGAGCTGACCGCAGAAGACGTCGCCAGCGCCGATATGGTGATTCTGACCAAAGATATCGGCATCAAGTTTGAGGAGCGTTTTGCCGGTAAAACCATCGTGCGCGTCAACATCAGCGACGCCGTGAAGCGCGCCGAAGCCATTATGAACAAAATCGACAGCCACCTTTCGCAGAATGCCTGACTGAATACACGGGGCGCGGCCTGCGCCCCGCAAAATAACATGGAGTTTGTCATGACTAATCGCACTCAACGCTTAAAAGATCGTCTGTTCGCCAACCCGCGCGAAATCTCCCTCGAGCGAGCGCTGCTCTACACCGCCAGCCATAAACAGACCGAGGGGGAGCCGGTGATGATCCGCCGGGCGAAAGCGACCGCATGGGTCCTCGATCATGTGCAGATTTCGATTCGTGATGATGAACTGATTGCCGGTAACCGTACGATCAAGCCGCGCGCCGGGATTATGTCGCCGGAGATGGATCCCTACTGGCTGCTCAAGGAGCTGGACCAGTTCCCGACCCGCCCGCAGGACCGCTTCAACATCAGCGAAGAAGATAAGCGCATCTACCGCGAAGTGCTGTTCCCCTACTGGGAACATCGCTCGATGAAGGACTTCATCAACGCCCAGATGACCGATGAAGTGAAGGCCGCCGTCAGCACGCAGATTTTTAGCGTCAACCAGACCGATAAAGGCCAGGGACATATCATCATCGACTACCCTCGCCTGCTGGAAAACGGCCTCGCCGCGCTGGTGGCGGAGATGAAAGCGGTGAGTCAGCGGCACCCGCAGAACAATTTTTATCAGGCGGTGCTGATCCTGCTGGAAGCCTCCCAGCGCCATATTCTGCGCTATGCGGCGCTTGCCGATGACATGGCCGCCGTCTGCGGCGACGGGCAGCGGCGCAAAGAGCTGGAGACCATCGCGGACATCTCCCGCCATAACGCGGTGCACCGTCCGGAAGATTTCTGGCAGGCCTGCCAGCTCTTCTGGTATATGAACATCATTTTGCAGTATGAATCCAACGCCAGCTCCATCTCGCTGGGTCGCTTTGACCAGTACATGCTGCCGTACTATCAGGCTTCGCTGAATCGCGGCCAGGATCCGCAGTTTCTTCAGGAGCTGCTGGAGTCGCTGTGGGTGAAGTGCAACGATATTGTCCTGCTGCGCTCCACCAGCAGCGCGCGCTACTTCGCGGGCTTCCCAACCGGCTATACCGCCCTGCTCGGCGGCCTGACCGAGACCGGACGCAGCGCGGTCAATATCCTGTCGTTTTTATCCCTCGACGCCTACCAGAACGTTCGCCTGCCGCAGCCGAACCTCGGCGTGCGGGTCAACGAGCTGGTCGATCGCCCTTTCCTGCGCAAAACCGCCGAGACCATTCGCCTCGGCACCGGCATTCCGCAAATCTTCAATGATGAAGTGGTGATCCCGGCGTTTCTCAACCGCGGCGTCTCGCTGGATGACGCGCGGGATTACTCGGTGGTTGGCTGCGTTGAGCTGTCGATCCCGGGGCGCACCTACGGCCTGCACGATATCGCCATGTTCAACCTGCTGAAGGTGATGGAAATCGTGATGCTGGAAAACGAAAGTAACCCTGACATCACCTGGGACGGGCTGATCAACCAGATCCGCGACAAGATTCGCTATTACATTAGGCTGATGGTCGAAGGCAGCAATATTTGCGATATCGGCCACCGCGACTGGGCGCCGGTTCCCCTGCTCTCTTCCTTTATTGAGGATTGCGTGCAGCACGGCCAGGATATCACCGAAGGCGGCGCGCGCTATAACTTCTCCGGGGTCCAGGGCATCGGCATCGCTAACCTCAGCGACTCGCTGCACGCGCTTAAAGGGATGGTGTTTGAGCAAAAAAGGCTCAGCTTCGCTGAACTGATCGCGGTGCTGAAAGCCAACTTCCAGACGCCGGAAGGGGAAAAAATCCGCGCGCGCCTGATCAACCGCTTCGAGAAATACGGCAACGATATTGACGAAGTGGACAACATCAGCGCCGATCTGCTGCGCTTCTACTGCAAAGAGGTAGAGCAGTACCGCAACCCGCGCGGCGGTCGCTTTACGCCGGGCTCCTATACCGTCTCTGCCCACGTGCCGCTCGGCTCGGTCGTCGGCGCCACTCCGGACGGACGCCTGGCCGGAGAGCAGCTGGCGGACGGCGGGCTCTCGCCGATGCTCGGCCAGGACGTGCAGGGGCCGACCGCGGTGCTTAAGTCGGTCAGCAAGCTGGATAACTTTCTGCTCTCCAACGGTACGCTGCTGAACGTCAAATTCACCCCGGCGACCCTTGCCGGCGACGGCGGCCTCAATAAGCTGGCCGACTTCCTGCAGGCATTCACCAGGCTGAAGCTGCAGCATATTCAGTTCAACGTGGTCAACGCCGATACGCTGCGCGAAGCCCAGCAGCGGCCGCAGGATTTTGCCGGCCTGGTGGTGCGCGTTGCGGGCTACAGCGCCTTTTTCGTCGAGCTGTCGCAGGAGATTCAGGATGACATTATCCGCCGCACCGCGCATCAGCTGTGAGGTCCTGGAAACGCGCGCCGATAAGGCGCGCATTTTTAATATCCAGCGCTACTCTTTGAATGATGGTCAGGGGATCCGCACCGTCGTGTTTTTTAAAGGCTGCCCGCATACCTGTCCCTGGTGCGCCAATCCGGAGTCGATCTCGCCGCAAATTCAGACCGTACGCCGGGAGAGCAAGTGCCTGCGCTGCTCCCGCTGCCAGCAGGACGTGGTCGAGTGCCCTTCCGGCGCGTGGCAGCAGATTGGCCGCGACGTCACCCTCGATAATCTGCTTAAAGAGGTGCTGAAGGATGAGGTCTTCTTCCGCGCCTCCGGCGGCGGCGTGACCCTGTCGGGCGGCGAAGTCCTGATGCAGGCCGAATTCGCCGCGCGCCTGCTGCGCCGCCTGCGCGAATGGGGGATCAGAACGGCGATTGAAACGGCGGGCGATACCGCATACCGCCGCTTTTTTCCGCTGGCGCAGGCCTGCGATGAAGTGCTGTTCGATCTGAAAATCATGGATGAAACGCTGGCCCGCGAGCAGCTGCGGATGAATATGCCGCGGGTGCTGGATAACTTTACCCGTCTGGTGGAAGCGCATATTCACGTGATCCCCCGGGTGCCGCTGATTCCGGGATTCACGCTTGATGAAGCGAATTTCCGCCGGATTCTGGCGTTTTTGGCCCCTTTTAAGCTGCCGGAAATTCATCTTCTGCCGTTCCATCAGTACGGCGAACCCAAATATCACTTACTGGGAAAAAAATGGTCGATGTCGATGATTAAAGCCCCTGCAGAATCTGAGATTCAGCCATTCAGGACGCTGGCCGAACGGGCCGGTTTTAGCGTGACCGTCGGCGGATAACGCCAGGAGGATGCTATGGATTTCACTATCGTTGCCGTCACGGCCTGCGTCAGCGGCGTCGCTCACACCTATATGGCGGCCGAGCGGCTGGAAAAAGTCGGCCACCAGGAGAAATGGAATATCAAAATTGAAACCCAGGGCGCGCTGGGGGTGGAGAACAAAATAATGGCCGACGACATCGCCCATGCCGATGTCGTTCTGCTGGTGACGGATATTGAAATTGACGATGCCGGACGCTTTAGCGGCATCCGCACCATTAAGACCAGCATCAAAACCTTTCTGCTGCAGCCGCAGCAGATTGTCGACGCGGTGAAATGCATTATGAAAAAGCCGGTGGTTTATCTTGAGATCCCGTGAGTACACCGGTGATTTTGTCGCCCGGGCAAGGCGCTTGCGCCGCGGCCCGGGGAAGTAGCACTTCGCCTGCGAAGACTTCCCCCGGTCGCGCTGCGCTTACCGGGGCTACAGGTTCACCGCCGTTTGC
>NZ_JBEAID010000060.1:0-5492 GCF_040064585.1 Klebsiella sp. CN_Kp113
TGTCCGGGCTACCGTTTGGCAGACGGCGGTGAACCCGTAGCCCGGGCAAGGCGCGTCAAGCGCCGCCCCGGGAGCAGAGCGCAGAGAGGTGGAGTTTCCCGGAGGCGATGCTGGCGCATCTGTCCGGGCTACCGTTTGGCAGACGGCGGTGAACCCGTAGCCCGGGCAAGGCGCGATAAGCGCCGCCCCCGGGGGCCGGGCGCAGAGGATTTAGCGTCAGAAACGGGATTAGCGGGTGGTGCCGCGCAGCTTCAGCACGCTGGGGACAAAGACGTTTAGCGGCAGCGCACGGCCATCGCGGGCTTTCTCAACCAGCAGGTTGACGCCCTGGCTGCCCATCATTTCTGAATGAATGCGCACCGTGGAGAGCGGCGGAAAGGTAAAACGCGCGGTGGGGATATCGTTAACGCTAATGAGCGAAATATCTTCCGGGATCGAAAGACCGCGTTCATGAATGGCGCGCAGCACGCCGATGGCGATAGAGTCTGACGCGACGAACAGCGCGGTGGGGAAATCCGCCTTTGCCAGCATCGTTTTTGCCAGCTCATAGCCGGAGGAGCTGGAAAACCCGCCGCGCCAGATATCTTCTTCCGAAACCACTCCCTTCAGGCGGCCATATTCGACGAAGGCCACTTCGCGGATGTCGGCTTTACCCGGCTCATCCTGGCCACCAATAAAGCCGATGCGCCGCGCGCCCTGGGCGATAAAAAAGTCGATAACTTCTTTGGCGATGCGCACCAGATCGATGTCGACGGCGTCATAGCTGCTGCCGGGTTCATGGAAATCAATAAAGCAGACGTTGTCGGTTAACGCCGTGGCGGCGTCGCGAATCGCCCGCGAAGGCTGGCCGACAATCAGAACGCCGGTCACTTTTTTCAGCTCGGGTAGCGCGTTGTTAAAGTAGCAGTTGGTCAACTCGATACCGAGCTTTTCGCATTGCGTTTCGATGCCATGGCGGATCGCCAGATAGTAAGGATCGTTGATTTCCAGATCCTGCTGGTAGCTGTAGATGGCCAGAATATGGTGGTGGCCGACGGTGTGAACCTGAGCCTTACGCGAGCTGGTACTTTTATATTCCAGCTTTTCCGCCACCTCAAGAATGCGATGTTTTGTCTCTTCTTTCACGTTGAGAGTGGGGTCGTCGTTTAAAACGCGGGAAACCGTCGCCAGTGAAACGCCTGCTTCGGTCGCGATATCTTTTAGTGTGGCCATTGTTTTCCTTATCTGACGTTGCCCCATCGACGCAAACCATTGTAAAGCAAGCGCGGGCAGCTGCATCTCTTTTCAGTAAATTTCCGCCGTATTATTCATCCCCGCCGCAGCGTTTCCACCGCGCAAAAGAGTGATGAATCTAACATTCTTCGCACTATTATGCGGAAACCTCGCCGACATTTGTTATCTTTTACTAAAATTTTACTTGAGAGGTGCAAGATGGAAACGGTGCTTTATGCTGATTTTGCCAGACTGGAAATGCGTACGGGAAAAATTGTGGCGATAAAACGACATGAGAATGCCGACAAGCTCTATATTGCCCGGATTGATGTTGGCGATCGCACGCTGCAGACGGTAACCAGCCTCGTGCCGTACTACAGCGAAGAAGAGCTGCTGGGAAAAACGGTCGTGGTCCTGTGTAATCTGGCGAAAGCCAAAATGCGCGGTGAAACCTCGGAGTGCATGCTGCTTTGCGCCGAAACCGACGATGGCAGCGAAAGCGTACTGCTTACGCCGGAAAGGGCGATGCCTGCTGGCGTGCGGGTGGTATAACGCAATGCCCTCTCCCAGTGAGGGAGAGGGCAGGTCACTACGCCTCTTCCACCGAAACCCGCAGCGCCGCCAGCGCCAGGCGGGCCGCTTTTAGCACCTGTTCACACTGCTCAGGGGTCAGCGTCAGCGGCGGTTCAATGCGGATCGTCCTTGCGTTGTTGAGCGTTCCGGCCACCAGTACGCGCTGGCGGAACATCTCGCTGGCAAAGTCATAGCCGATTTCGTTATCGACAAACTCAATGGCCATCAGCATACCTTTGCCGCGCACGTCATTCACCAGATCCGGATATTCGCGGGCCAGCTGACGGAAGCCGTCCAGCAGCATGTCGCCTTTCTGCTCCGCCTGCGCGGGCAGGTTTTGCGTCAGCAGCACGTTGATGGTCGCCAGCGCCGCCGCGCAGGCCAGCGGGTTGCCGCCGAACGTGGTGGTATGCAGGAACGGGTTATCGAACAGCACCGAGAATACCTCTTCGGTGGCGACCGTTGCGCCAATCGGCATGACGCCGCCGCCCAGCGCTTTGGCAAGGCACAGAATGTCCGGCTGGACGTTTTCATGCTCGCAGGCGAACATCTTGCCAGTGCGCCCCATGCCGGTTTGCACTTCATCGAGGATCAGCAGCGCGCCAAACTCGTCGCACAGCTTGCGCACCGCGGGCAGATAGCCCGGCGGCGGCAGAATCACCCCGCCTTCGCCCTGAATAGGCTCAAGGATCACCGCCGCGACGTCATCGCCGGTCTTTTTGCACTCGCTCAGCAGGGTGCGCATCGCGTTGATATCGCCAAAAGGCACGTGACGGAATCCCGGCAGCAGCGGCATAAAAGGCTTACGGAAAGTCGATTTCGCGGTGGCCGAAAGCGCGCCCAGCGACTTACCGTGAAACGCGCCGCTGGTGGCGACGAAGGTAAACTTGCCGCGCGGAGACTGATAAGCCTTCGCCAGCTTTAACGCCGCTTCGACCGATTCGGTACCGCTGTTGCTAAAGAAGCTGTATTTCAGTTTGCCCGGCGTTAAGGCCGCCAGGGTTTTAGCCAGCATGGCCCGCAGCGGGTCCAGCAGTTCCTGACTATGAAGGGGTTGTTTAGCGAGCTGATTTTCGACGGCGGAAACGACAACTGGATTACGGTGCCCTACATTAAAAATCCCAAACCCACCCAGGCAGTCGATAAACTCCTGTCCCTGAGTGTCGACAAGCGTATTTAACCCTCCCGCTTGCCACTCTACGGCTCCGTAATCCCCGCCAGCAGTGACCGATTTTCGATACGCTAAAAACCCCGGGTTCACATGCTCTTTAAAGTATTCCCTGACCTCCTGGTTAAGTGATTTCATCTCCTCATGATCGAGCGTTCGCTTCTCAATGAGATTCAGTGCGTGTGCGCTGCAGGCCAGAGCCGATGCGCTGGAAGGTAACCTGTTCAAAATATGCTCCTGGGCGGGGCGTATCACATGATACTGAATTAAGTATTGCAGGGATTACGCCACTTCGGCGCGGGCCAGGAAAATCGGGATAAACGCAACGTGAAATTGCGGTTGAGCAAAATTTAATCTTATCGCGAAATTATTGGCATGTTTTACTCCTGAAGGCGTGAAACCATGCGCAGAAGGGGTCCCGCCGCGTGCTTCGCGGCGGTGCAGGCTGCCCGGCGATGGGGCAGAGGGCTAGTCGAGCTGGGAGATTTCCATTGCCGCGCGGTCAATGACGCCGACGATCTGCTTTAGCTGAGCTTCGGTTATTTCCTGCTGGTTAACCCTTAAATCCAGTACCGCCTTAAAATTCTCCAGCGCGCGCTTCATCTGCGGATTTTTACGGAGTTCACAGCCCACCATGCGCGCCTGCAGCCTGGTCTGAATATGCTCCAGCTGCTCCAGGTTCTCCGCGTGCAGCTGACTGCCTTCGGCGGTAATGGCGATTTTTTTGCGGCCGTTTTCGTCAGCCACGCTGATTAATCCCTGATCCTGAAGTAAATCGAGCGTCGGGTAGATGACGCCGGGGCTCGGGCTGTAGTTGCCCTGGGTCAGGGTTTCGATCTCTTTAATCAGTTCGTAACCGTGGCTGGCATTGCGGGTGAGGATATCCAGAATCACCAGGCGCAGCTCGCCGTGACCAAAGAAGCGCTGCCGGCGTCCGCCGCCTCTGCGACCGTGCTCGCCGTGTTCGCTATGTTCCCCGTGGCGTCC
The DNA here is from genome assembly GCF_040064585.1 of Klebsiella sp. CN_Kp113. Taxonomy (NCBI): domain Bacteria; kingdom Pseudomonadati; phylum Pseudomonadota; class Gammaproteobacteria; order Enterobacterales; family Enterobacteriaceae; genus Klebsiella; species Klebsiella sp. CN_Kp113. Next base: position 3,941 of record NZ_JBEAID010000060.1, read on the forward strand.
GCGTGGGCCACGGCCTTCTTCGTGATGGTGTCTCATGTTTTGTTCCTGTGATTATTTGATATATCTAATTTATATCTAAAAATAATAAAGTAGCAACAAAGTAGTAAATTTATTTTTTATTTAGTTGATATTTAACGTTTTAATTTTTGATTTTGGCTTTTGTGGCGTTTTTCTATGACTATATCAAAAAACGCTTGCATTCTTTTTTAATGGCAATCATTATCATTTGCAAGATTTTTAGATATATCTATTCCGTTCACGAAGGCGATAAAAGATGACAACGACCAGACACCCCAAATACCCGCAGCGCGTACGTAATGAACTGCGCTTCCGTGAGTTAACCGTATTGCGCGTCGAGCGTATCGGCAGCGCATTCCAGCGCGTCGTGCTGGGCGGAGAGGCGCTGGAAGGCTTTGTTTCCCAGGGTTTTGACGACCACACCAAGCTCTTTTTCCCGGCCGCGGGCGCTGCGTTCACGCCGCCGGAGGTGACGGATGAAGGCATTAACTGGGGCGATGGTGTGCGTCCGGCGACCCGCGACTATACGCCGCTGTACGACGCCGGGCGTCATGAGCTGGCGTACGACTTTTTTATTCACGATGGCGGTATTGCCAGCAGCTGGGCGCTGACGGCGAAAACGGGCGATAAGCTGGTGATCGGCGGGCCGCGCGGTTCGCTGGTGGTGCCGGAAGATTACGCCTGGCAGCTGTATGTGACCGATGAGTCAGGCATGCCCGCGCTGCGCCGCCGTCTGCTGGGATTGCAGCAGCTTCCGACGCGCCCGCAGGTCACGGCGATCGTCACCATTGGCGATGAGTCTTATCAAGATTACCTGGCCGATCTCGATGGTTTTCATATCGAGTGGGTGGTGGGACATCACTCCACTGCCGTGGCCGAGCGCCTGGCGCGAATTGCGGTGCCGGCTGAGGATTATTTTATCTGGCTGACCGGGGAAGGCGCGGTAGTGAAATCGCTGCTGGCGCGCTTTGAAGGCCCGGAGATTGATCCGCAACTGGTGCGTTCGCAGGCCTACTGGCACAGCAAATAAACGCGGAGAAACCCCGGGTTGCGGCTGGCGCCTTACCCGGGCTACTGGCCCTACCGGCCCGTAGACGGCGGTTAACCCGTAGCCCGGGCAAGGCGCGTTAAGCGCCGCCCCCGGGAGCAGCGCGGAGAGTGGCTGATTTTCCCGGAGGCGATGCTGCGCATCTGTCCGGGCTACCGGCCCGCAGACGGCTGTTAACCCGTAGCCCGGGCAAGGCGCGTTAAGCGCCGCCCCCGGGAGCAGAGCGCAGAGCGGCTGAATTTCCCGGAGGCGATGCTGCACATCTGTCCGGGCGACCGGCTTGCAGACGGGGGTGAACCCGTAGCCCGGGAAAGGCGCGTTAAGCGCCGCCCCCGGGAGCAGAGCGCAGAGTGGCAGAATTTCCCGGAGGCGATGCTGCGCATCTGTCCGGGCGACCGGCTTGCAGACGGGGGTGAACCCGTAGCCCGGGCAAGGCGCGTTAAGCGCCGCCCCCGGGAGCAGAGCGCAGAGTGGCAGAATTTCCCG
>NZ_JBEAID010000061.1:0-3711 GCF_040064585.1 Klebsiella sp. CN_Kp113
GGCATCAAACAAGTGAAGAGCCCATCCTGACGGATGGGCTTTTTGCGTTTTTGTCATTTAAAATTGCCAGATTTTAGGCACGCCATGGTACCTGCTCCCCCTGACAATCAGGAAGCCTTCCCTCGCTATATACGGTAAACTAATGCAGATTTTGCATCTGGAAGCCATTATGAGCCACTCACTTAAGCCCTGGAACACCTTCGGTATTGACCGTTCTGCCAAAGCGATTGTACGCGCCGAAACTGAAAAACAGCTACTGGATGCCTGGCAAAATGCCACCGCAGAGCGCCAGCCAACCCTGATCCTTGGTGAAGGAAGCAATGTTCTGTTCCTGAAGGATTATTCCGGTACGGTCATTATTAACCGTATTATGGGGATAGAAGTGAGTGAAACACCTGACGCGTGGCATTTGCATGTTGGTGCAGGAGAAAACTGGCATCAGCTGGTCCAGTTTGCGTTAAATAACGGAATGCCGGGCCTGGAAAATCTTGCTTTGATTCCTGGCTGCGCCGGCTCCTCGCCAATTCAAAATATTGGTGCTTACGGCGTTGAATTACAGAAGGTTTGCCGGTACGTCGACTGCATTGAGTTGGTCACGGGGGTGAAACAGCGTCTTTCCGCTGCTGAATGTCGCTTTGGCTACCGGGACAGTATTTTTAAACATGAATATCAGGACCGCTACGCCATTGTGGCGGTTGGTTTGACGTTGCCAAAAGCCTGGCAACCCGTTTTGACCTACGGTGATTTAACCCGGCTCGATCCGCAAACCGTTACCCCGCAGCAGGTATTTGACGCCGTCTGTCATATGCGCATGACCAAACTCCCCGATCCAAAAGTGAATGGAAATGCGGGGAGCTTCTTTAAGAACCCGGTCGTTAGCGCGGACAAGGCGCAAGCGCTGCTGGCGACCTATCCGGGTATCCCTCACTACCCTCAGCCGGATGGCAGTATGAAACTTGCCGCCGGCTGGCTTATCGATCAATGCCAGCTTAAAGGTAAAGTGATGGGTGGCGCAGCGGTGCATAGCCAGCAGGCGCTGGTATTGATCAATCAGCATCAGGCAACCAGTGAAGACGTGGTTGAGCTGGCTCATTACGTACGCCAGCAGGTTGGTGAGAAGTTTAATATCTGGTTACAGCCGGAAGTGCGCTTTATCGGTGAAACGGGTGAAGTTAATGCCGAGGAGACCATCGCATGAAAGACTACACCGTTCCTTTGACGCTAATATCGATCCTGGCCGACGCTGAATTTCACTCAGGTGAACAGCTTGGCGAGCGTTTAGGGATGAGTCGGGCAGCAATCAACAAGCATATTCAAACGTTACGCGATTGGGGAGTCGACGTATTTACCGTTCCGGGTAAAGGCTACAGTCTCCCTGAGCCTATCCAGCTTCTGGATGAAGAGCAGATCGCCAGGCAGATCGAGCATGGCCGGGTAACCGTACTACCGGTGATTGATTCCACGAACCAGTATCTTCTGGACAGACTTAGCGAACTGCAATCGGGTGATGCCTGCGTGGCTGAGTATCAGCAGGCAGGTCGCGGCCGCCGCGGGCGCAAGTGGTTCTCGCCGTTTGGTTCTAACCTTTACCTTTCAATGTACTGGCGACTGGAGCAGGGCCCTGCTGCGGCTATAGGTTTGAGTCTGGTCATTGGGATCGTCATTGCCGAGGTGCTGCAAAGCCTGGGGGCGGATAAAGTTCGGGTGAAATGGCCAAACGATCTCTATTTACAGGATCGGAAGCTGTCCGGGATCCTGGTGGAACTCACGGGGAAAACCGGCGATGCTGCGCAGATAGTCAGCGGCGCGGGGATCAACCTCATGATGCGCCGGGTGGAGTCTGATGTTGTCAATCAGGGTTGGATCAGCCTCCAGGAGGCAGGGATCTCTATCGATCGTAATACGTTAGCGGCTTGTCTGATTAAAGAGCTGCGGGCAGGATTTAAACTTTTTGAGAATGAAGGTCTGGCACCCTATCTCACCCGCTGGGAAAAGCTCGATAACTTTATTAATCGACCGGTTAAACTTATTATTGGCGATAAAGAGATCTTTGGTATTTCGCGAGGTATTGATGCTCAAGGCGCATTATTACTGGAGCAGGACGGGATGGTAAAACCCTGGATTGGCGGTGAGATATCATTGCGCAGCGCTGAATAAAAAAAGGGGAGCTAACGCTCCCTTTTTTATTTTCTTAAACGCACCTGATTCACAGAGTGGTTTGCGCTTTTGGTCATTATAAGGCTGGCTCGCTCACGCGTTGGTAGAATGTTCTCTTTTAAATTCAAAAGATTAATCTCATTCCACAGCGATGTGGCAATATCAATTGCTTCATCTTTAGACAGCTGAGCATAGCTATGAAAATAGGAGTCCGGGTCGGTAAACGCGCCTTCGCGGAATTTCAGAAAACGATTGATATACCAGTTTTTTAGCAGTTCTTCAGGCGCATCAACGTAAATTGAAAAATCAACGAAGTCCGAAACAAATACATGATGCGGATCGTGTGGATAATCCATGCCGCTCTGCAGAACATTTAATCCCTCAAGAATTAATATATCAGGCTGCGTGACGGTTTTATCCCCATCAGGAATGACGTCGTAAATCAGATGTGAATAGACCGGCGCCGTAGCGTCAGGAACGCCGGATTTCAGGTCTGAGACGAATTTAACCAGGCGATGCATGTCATAAGACTGCGGGAAGCCCTTCTTCTTCATCAGGCCGCGTTCTTTCAATACCGCGTTAGGATGCAGAAAACCATCTGTCGTGATTAATTCTACATGTCGATGTTCAGGCCAGCGGCTCAGCAATGCTTGCAGCACGCGCGCGGTAGTGCTCTTCCCGACCGCCACGCTACCCGCAATGCTAATGATGTAAGGAATACGTTGGCCGTTGGTGCCAAGGAATTGTTCCAGTACAGCCTGGCGGCGCAGATTAGAGCTGATATAGAAATTGAGTAAACGCGACAGCGGCAAATAAATTTCCGCTACTTCTTCCAGGGAAAGATCTTCGTTGATGCCTTTTAACCGCGTGATTTCTTCTTCTGTTAGCGTCATCGGAACGGAATCACGAAGCGCAGCCCATTGGTCGCGGTTAAATTGTAGATACGGTGTCATTAACGTTTGCTCTTTTAGGCTCATAAGCATGCTCTTGCAACCGCCGAATTACATGAAGGCGGGGTGCTTCACACTAGTTAATCAGGACAATGGGCAGGAGGGTAACACCAGATTGCGAGGAATAATAAGAAAAAAACTCATTGAATGATGCTTTCTAAAGGTAGCATCACAGAGATGAATGGTTTGGTAAGGGGATATAAAGTTCTCAGCAGAGACCCGTGGGTTATTCATTGAATCGGGTGGTCAGGTGATGGGGTATCGATGCCGCTTTAGCGACTTCACTCTACTCTTTGCCCTCCTCGGCAACCCTATCCGTGAGGATGATTGGCGTATTTTTGTCCTGCTCTGTTTGAAATTACACCATTTTTTCTCGTTTGAGCACAAAATGTGAGCAATAGAACATTTTCTGCAATTTTTTAGTTGCATGAACTCGCAGGTCTCCCTAGAATGCGCGCTACTTGATGCCGACTTAGCTCAGTAGGTAGAGCAACTGACTTGTAATCAGTAGGTCACCAGTTCGATTCCGGTAGTCGGCACCATCAAGTGCCTGGTGGGGTTCCCGAGCGGCCAAAGGGAGCAGACTGTAAATCTGCCGTCATCG
>NZ_JBEAID010000062.1:0-2661 GCF_040064585.1 Klebsiella sp. CN_Kp113
TATTTAATGAGATGGTCACTCCCTCCTTCCCGGTACTATGCTGAGGACAGGCTTTCATTCGGAGAACTATCATGGAAAACATTGCGCTCATTGGTATCGATCTGGGTAAAAACTCTTTCCATATTCATTGCCAGGATCGTCGCGGGAAGGCTGTTTACCGTAAAAAATTTACCCGGCCAAAGTTGATCGAATTTTTGGCGACATGCCCCGCTACAACCATCGCAATGGAAGCCTGTGGCGGTTCTCACTTTATGGCACGCAAGTTGGAAGAGTTGGGGCATTCCCCAAAGCTGATATCACCACAATTTGTCCGCCCGTTCGTTAAAAGCAATAAAAACGACTTTGTCGACGCCGAAGCTATTTGTGAAGCTGCATCGCGTCCGTCTATGCGTTTTGTGCAGCCCAGAACGGAATCTCAGCAGGCAATGCGGGCTCTGCATCGTGTCCGTGAATCCCTGGTTCAGGATAAGGTAAAAACAACCAATCAAATGCATGCTTTTCTGCTGGAATTTGGCATTAGCGTTCCCCGAGGAGCTGCCGTTATTAGCCGACTGAGTACCATTCTTGAGGATAATAGTTTGCCTCTTTACCTCAGCCAGTTATTGCTGAAATTACAACAGCATTATCACTATCTTGTTGAGCAGATTAAAGATTTGGAATCCCAGTTGAAACGAAAGTTGGACGAAGATGAGGTTGGACAGCGCTTGCTGAGCATTCCCTGCGTCGGAACACTGACAGCGAGTACTATTTCAACTGAGATTGGCGACGGGAAGCAGTACGCCAGCAGCCGTGACTTTGCGGCGGCAACAGGGCTTGTACCTCGGCAGTACAGCACGGGAGGTAGGACGACATTGCTGGGAATTAGTAAGCGAGGTAATAAAAAGATCCGAACTTTGTTGGTTCAATGTGCCAGGGTATTCATACAAAAACTGGAACACCAGTCTGGCAAATTGGCCGATTGGGTCAGGGATTTACTGTGCCGGAAAAGCAACTTTGTCGTCACTTGTGCTCTGGCAAACAAGCTGGCCAGAATAGCCTGGGCCCTAACGGCACGACAGCAAACTTATGTAGCATAACGGCAGAAATACACCGGTTTAAAGAATTACTGATCTGGTTTTGCGAATACTGATATTGATGATACTAACGGCCCACCGGCCTGTTGAGGAACCTGTAAAACGGAAAGGCTCATTGAAGCCGTATATTTTCTGGAGGTTCATCAGGCGCGGAACTCATCAAGGCGCGGGAATAAAATCCCATTCAGACGCCGGATAGATTCAAGCAAGCCAACTTGTCGTCAAAATCGGTGTTGCAAAAACGGGAGTGACCATAGATAATGAGATGGTCACTCCCTCCTTCCCGGTACTATGCTGAGGACAGGCTTTCATTCGGAGAACTATCATGGAAAACATTGCGCTCATTGGTATCGATCTGGGTAAAAACTCTTTCCATATTCATTGCCAGGATCGTCGCGGGAAGGCTGTTTACCGTAAAAAATTTACCCGGCCAAAGTTGATCGAATTTTTGGCGACATGCCCCGCTACAACCATCGCAATGGAAGCCTGTGGCGGTTCTCACTTTATGGCACGCAAGTTGGAAGAGTTGGGGCATTCCCCAAAGCTGATATCACCACAATTTGTCCGCCCGTTCGTTAAAAGCAATAAAAACGACTTTGTCGACGCCGAAGCTATTTGTGAAGCTGCATCGCGTCCGTCTATGCGTTTTGTGCAGCCCAGAACGGAATCTCAGCAGGCAATGCGGGCTCTGCATCGTGTCCGTGAATCCCTGGTTCAGGATAAGGTAAAAACAACCAATCAAATGCATGCTTTTCTGCTGGAATTTGGCATTAGCGTTCCCCGAGGAGCTGCCGTTATTAGCCGACTGAGTACCATTCTTGAGGATAATAGTTTGCCTCTTTACCTCAGCCAGTTATTGCTGAAATTACAACAGCATTATCACTATCTTGTTGAGCAGATTAAAGATTTGGAATCCCAGTTGAAACGAAAGTTGGACGAAGATGAGGTTGGACAGCGCTTGCTGAGCATTCCCTGCGTCGGAACACTGACAGCGAGTACTATTTCAACTGAGATTGGCGACGGGAAGCAGTACGCCAGCAGCCGTGACTTTGCGGCGGCAACAGGGCTTGTACCTCGGCAGTACAGCACGGGAGGTAGGACGACATTGCTGGGAATTAGTAAGCGAGGTAATAAAAAGATCCGAACTTTGTTGGTTCAATGTGCCAGGGTATTCATACAAAAACTGGAACACCAGTCTGGCAAATTGGCCGATTGGGTCAGGGATTTACTGTGCCGGAAAAGCAACTTTGTCGTCACTTGTGCTCTGGCAAACAAGCTGGCCAGAATAGCCTGGGCCCTAACGGCACGACAGCAAACTTATGTAGCATAACGGCAGAAATACACCGGTTTAAAGAATTACTGATCTGGTTTTGCGAATACTGATATTGATGATACTAACGGCCCACCGGCCTGTTGAGGAACCTGTAAAACGGAAAGGCTCATTGAAGCCGTATATTTTCTGGAGGTTCATCAGGCGCGGAACTCATCAAGGCGCGGGAATAAAATCCCATTCAGACGCCGGATAGATTCAAGCAAGCCAACTTGTCGTCAAAATCGGTGTTGCAAAAACGGGAGTGACCATAGATTC
>NZ_JBEAID010000063.1:0-1966 GCF_040064585.1 Klebsiella sp. CN_Kp113
TCTTATTCTGACAGTGACTCGGATTCCGACAGAGATTCGGACTCCGACAGTGACTCGGATTCTGACAGCGACTCGGATTCGGACAGCGACTCGGATTCAGACAGTGATTCGGACTCTGACAGCGATTCGGACTCTTACAGCGACTCGGATTCGGACAGCGATTCGGATTCCGACAGCGATTCGGACTCTGACAGCGACTCGGATTCGGACAGCGATTCGGACTCCGACAGTGATTCGGACTCCGACAGCGATTCCGACTCCGACAGCGACTCGGACTCCGACAGCGATGCCGATTCCGACAGTGATTCGGATTCTGACAGCGATTCCGACTCCGACAGTGATTCGGACTCCGACAGTGATTCCGACTCGGACAGCGATGCTGACTCCGACAGCGATTCGGACTCCGACTCCGACAGCGACTCTGACTCTGACAGCGACTCGGACTCTGACAGCGATTCGGACTCCGACAGTGACTCGGATTCTGACAGTGACTCCGATTCAGACAGCGATGCTGACTCTGACAGCGATTCGGACTCTGACAGCGATGCCGATTCCGACAGTGATTCGGATTCTGACAGCGATTCGGATTCTGACAGCGATTCCGATTCTGACAGCGACTCGGACTCGGATAGTGACTCGGATTCGGATAGCGACTCCGATTCTGACAGTGACTCGGATTCCGACAGCGACTCGGATTCCGACAGTGATTCGGATTCTGACAGTGACTCGGATTCTGACAGCGATTCGGACTCTGACAGCGACTCCGATTCCGACAGCGACTCGGACTCTGACAGCGATTCGGATTCTGACAGCGATTCGGATATCCCGCAGGCCAATGCGGATACCAATACCGCGCTGATCTCTGAGAACCATGACAATCTCGACGGGGTAAACGGTACGATTACCCAGCTGACAGGCGTGAACCTGCTTGGCGTGGTCGATGTTTCGCTGCTTAGCGGTAATAACTTTGACTTTACTGTCGCGAGTGGAACGACTCAGGATGTGGCACTGGATATTTCCGGCGGCACCACGCTGAGCTCGGCGGCGCTGATTAATACGCTACTGCTGCTGCTGGGTGGAACGAATACCTTCCAGGCCGATCTCGCGGTGGTGAATACGGTGACCGGAGAAGTGGTTGCGCTGGCGTCGAATGCGGTGACTATTACGGCGGGAGGCGTCAGCCTGGATTACAGCGGTAGCGCGAGCTTCAGCGACCTGCCGGAGGGGAACTATACGGTAGTGATTTCGTCGCCAACGAATACCGGGCTGCTGCCGACGCTGGTGAATTTCCTGGCGAATCTCAGCGTAGCGACCGCGGTGGATGTGGCGGTAACCGACTCCGTAGGATACGAGTCCGCGATTATCAGCGGTAACGTACTGCAGACGGACGCGGGTGGGGACGTTGGCGATACCGGTACGGATATTACTGTGACCAGCATCATTGCGACCTCGGTTCCGGGGGCAACGGCGGAACCGGTTAGCTCGGGGGGGACGATCGTTGAGGGCGCCTACGGTACGCTGGTGATCTATGCCGATGGTTCTTACACCTATCACGCGACCGGAGACGCTGACTCTGTCGGTCAAACGGAGGTCTTTACCTACACCATTACGGATGCGGATGGCGATACGGCAACGACGACGCTGACCATTAATATTGGCCTGGCCGATGATACGGATAGCGATGCTGATTCCGACTCCGACAGTGATTCAGACTCTGACAGTGACTCGGATTCTGACAGTGACTCGGATTCCGACAGCGATTCGGATTCTGACAGTGATTCCGACTCCGACAGTGATTCGGATTCCGACAGCGACTCTGACTCCGACAGTGACTCAGATTCTGACAGTGACTCGGATTCCGACAGCGATTCGGACTCCGACAGTGATTCAGACTCTGACAGTGACTCGGACTCTGACAGTGACTCGGATTCCGACAGCGATTCGGATTCTGACAGTGATTCCGACT
>NZ_JBEAID010000064.1:0-1780 GCF_040064585.1 Klebsiella sp. CN_Kp113
TGCGCTCTGCTCCCCGGTCGCGGCTAACGCCTTACCGGGGCTACGGGTTCACCGCTGTCTGCGGGCCGGTAGCCCGGACAGATGCGCAGCATCGCCTCCGGGAAATAACGGTGGTGCTTCATCAACCGCCATCCGGCAACAAGGTAAGCGCCTTATTCAAAGCGGGTGGGTATTACTCTTTTTCCAGCAGGCGCATAAAAATCGTCAGCGCTTCATCAAGCTGATGGCGCTGCGCCGCTGAGAGTCCACTTAGCAGCTCCCGCTCATTCTCCACGTGACTTTCCACCGCCCTGTCGATTAACTCTCGCCCCTCTGGCGTCAGCGCGACCAGCATGCTGCGCGCATCGTCCGGGTTTGGCAGACGGCGAATAAACCCCCGTTTTTCCAGCGCTTTCAGACGATGGGTCATGGTGCCGGAGGTGATCATTAACGTTGAAAAGAGCTGGGTGGGCGACAGCACGAACGGTTCGCCCGCCCGCCGCAACGTCGCCAGCATATCAAACTCCCAGCGCACTAAATCATGACGAAGAAAAGCCGCTTCAATGCGCGGCTCCAGTAGCAGCGCGCAGCGTTTCAGGCGGCCAAACGGCCCCATCGGACTGCAATCGAGATCGGGACGTTCCCGTTTCCACTGTTCAAGAATGCGATCCACGGCGTCGGTCTGCGGTGATTTGTCCATTAATGCTCACTTGTCTTGATATCAAGATAAATATCGATACATACTTAGGCCACAATTTACCTTGATGTGAAGATAAAATCATGGCCTTTGTTTCGCGCAATTTGATGGTTGATCTGTTTTTAACCGCGCTGGCCCCCGCCATCTGGGGCAGCACCTATATTGTGACCTCGCAGTTTCTGCCGCCGGATCGGCCGTTTATCGCCGCGCTGCTGCGGGTGCTGCCGGCCGGGATCGCTCTGCTGATCTGGAGCCGCCGTTTCCCGCTGCGCGCCGAGTGGTGGAAGCTGATCGTTACCGGGATCCTGAATATCGGCGCGTTTCAGGCGCTGCTGTTTATTGCCGCCTATCGGCTGCCGGGCGGCCTGGCGGCGGTGATAGGGGCGATCCAGCCGCTGCTGGTGATGCTGTTGGCCTGGTGCGTCGATCGTCAGCGATCGCCCTGGCTGGCGGTGCTCTCGGCATTGATGGGGATCGCGGGAATGGCGATGCTGCTGCTGTCGCCGCAAACCACGCTCGAACCGCTGGGGATCGCCGCGGCGTTTCTGGGGGCGATGAGCATGGCGCTGGGAACCTGGCTGTCGCGTCGCTGGGCGATCGCTTTGCCGGTTATCGCACTGACCGGCTGGCAGCTGCTGATTGGCGGTATCGTACTGGCACCAATTGCGTTACTGGTCGATCCGCCGCTGCATCAGGTGACGCTGACTCAGGCGGCGGGCTATCTGTGGCTGTGCGTTGCCGGGGCTATGCTGGCATACGGCCTGTGGTTTCGCGGTATCAGCCGACTTTCCCCGGTGGCGGTGTCGGCGATGAGCCTGCTGAGTCCGGTGACGGCGGTGCTATTAGGCTGGGTTTTCCTCGGGCAAAAGATCGAGGGGCTGGCGCTGGTGGGGCTGGTGATTGTGCTGTTCAGCGTGCTGTCGATTCAGCGTGCGTTATCGAATAAGAGAGCTGTAGCAGGTCGGTAAATCCCGGAGGCGATGCTGCGCATCTGTCCGGGCTACCGGACCGCAGACGGCGGTGAACCTGTAGCCCGGGCAAGGCGCGTTAGGCGCCGCCCCCGGGAGCAGCGCGCAGAGTGGCTGAATTTCCCGGAGGCGATGC
>NZ_JBEAID010000066.1:0-1663 GCF_040064585.1 Klebsiella sp. CN_Kp113
AGGGGCCCACGTTAGAACACCAGCCATTAAAGGGTGGTATTTCAAGGATGGCTCCATGCAGACTGGCGTCCACACTTCAAAGCCTCCCACCTATCCTACACATCAAGGACCAGTGTTCAGTGTCAAGCTATAGTAAAGGTTCACGGGGTCTTTCCGTCTTGCCGCGGGTACACTGCATCTTCACAGCGAGTTCAATTTCACTGAGTCTCGGGTGGAGACAGCCTGGCCATCATTACGCCATTCGTGCAGGTCGGAACTTACCCGACAAGGAATTTCGCTACCTTAGGACCGTTATAGTTACGGCCGCCGTTTACCGGGGCTTCGATCAAGAGCTTCTCCTTACGGATAACCCCATCAATTAACCTTCCGGCACCGGGCAGGCGTCACACCGTATACGTCCACTTTCGTGTTTGCACAGTGCTGTGTTTTTAATAAACAGTTGCAGCCAGCTGGTATCTTCGACTGATTTCAGCTCCACGAGCAAGTCGCTTCACCTACCATCAGCGTGCCTTCTCCCGAAGTTACGGCACCATTTTGCCTAGTTCCTTCACCCGAGTTCTCTCAAGCGCCTTGGTATTCTCTACCTGACCACCTGTGTCGGTTTGGGGTACGATTTGATGTTACCTGATGCTTAGAGGCTTTTCCTGGAAGCAGGGCATTTGTCACTTCAGCACCGTAGTGCCTCGTCATCACACCTCAGCGTTAGTAACGTTCCGGATTTACCTGGAACATCCGCCTACATGCTTAAACCGGGACAACCGTCGCCCGGCCAACATAGCCTTCTCCGTCCCCCCTTCGCAGTAACACCGAGTACAGGAATATTAACCTGTTTCCCATCGACTACGCCTTTCGGCCTCGCCTTAGGGGTCGACTCACCCTGCCCCGATTAACGTTGGACAGGAACCCTTGGTCTTCCGGCGTGCGGGTTTTTCACCCGCATTATCGTTACTTATGTCAGCATTCGCACTTCTGATACCTCCAGCAACCCTCACAGGCCACCTTCAACGGCTTACAGAACGCTCCCCTACCCAACAACACATAGTGTCGCTGCCGCAGCTTCGGTGCATGGTTTAGCCCCGTTACATCTTCCGCGCAGGCCGACTCGACCAGTGAGCTATTACGCTTTCTTTAAATGATGGCTGCTTCTAAGCCAACATCCTGGCTGTCTGGGCCTTCCCACATCGTTTCCCACTTAACCATGACTTTGGGACCTTAGCTGGCGGTCTGGGTTGTTTCCCTCTTCACGACGGACGTTAGCACCCGCCGTGTGTCTCCCGTGATAACATTCTTCGGTATTCGTAGTTTGCATCGGGTTGGTAAGTCGGGATGACCCCCTAGCCGAAACAGTGCTCTACCCCCGAAGATGAGTTCACGAGGCGCTACCTAAATAGCTTTCGGGGAGAACCAGCTATCTCCCGGTTTGATTGGCCTTTCACCCCCAGCCACAAGTCATCCGCTAATTTTTCAACATTAGTCGGTTCGGTCCTCCAGTTAGTGTTACCCAACCTTCAACCTGCCCATGGCTAGATCACCGGGTTTCGGGTCTATACCCTGCAACTTAACGCCCAGTTAAGACTCGGTTTCCCTGCGGCTCCCCTATACGGTTAACCTTGCTACAGAATATAAGTCGCTGACCCATTATACAAAAGGTACGCAGTCACCC
>NZ_JBEAID010000067.1:0-1305 GCF_040064585.1 Klebsiella sp. CN_Kp113
CTGTCCGGGCTTGTATGATTACTCCGTCAGAAAGAACCGGCCAGTTCTCTCTGATGGCGGTCCGGATGCCGTGTCCGGGCTTAGGCTTTCGCGCCTGTTCCGTAGATCCTTTGCACCGGACCGCCGTTCTTTCTCATGTGATAAACCGGACAGTATCATGGACCGGCTTTCACCGGTAACCCGTATTTGCAAGGTTGGTTTCACTATGGAAAATGAACTCCACTTCATCGGTATTGATGTCGCCAAAGCCAAACTGGATGTCGATATTCTTCGCCCTGATGGCCGGCATCGTTGTAAAAAATTTGATAATACTCTCTCCGGACACGAAGCGCTGGTCCGCTGGCTTCGCGGCCATGACGTGAACCGTGCCCATGTCTGCATGGAGTCCACCAGCACCTACATGGAAGACGCGGCCGCGCATCTGAGTGATGCCGGGTATACCGTGTCCATCATCAACCCCGCCCTCAGTAAAGCTTTCGCACAGAGTGAGGGGTTGCGCAGTAAAACTGACAAAGTGGACGCCCGTATGCTGGCTCACTTCTGCCGGGAAAAACGCCCGTCAGCCTGGGAGGCCCCTCATCCGACAGAGCGGGCACTGAAAGCCCTGGTGTTAAGGCATCAGGCGCTGACAGAGATGCAGACGCAGGAGAAAAACCGGCGAGAAACCGCGCCGGAGGTTCAGCTGGCCAGCATTGACATCCTGCTGGGATGTCTGAGCGCGGAGCTGGCACGTATCGAAAAACAGATAAAAGACCTGACGGATAACGACCCGGATATGAAACGACGGCGGAAGCTGCTGAACAGTATCCCGGGCATCGGGGAGAAAACAGCGGCTGTTCTGCTGGCGTATACGGGCCTGAGGCTGAAGTTCGGTACAGCGCGGCAGTTCGCGGCGTATGCAGGACTGACGCCGGTGCAGCATGAGTCGGGAAGCAGCGTGATGCGGGCGAGCCGGATGAGCAAAGCGGGGCCGGTTCAACTGCGCAAGGCGTTATACATGCCAGCGTTATCGGCGCTGTACCATACGGCGTGGGGAAAAGCGTTCAGGAAAAGGCTGGAAGAGAGCGGAAAGCGGGCAAAAGTCATCATAGGGGCGATGATGCGAAAGCTGGCGCAGGTGGCTTATGGAGTACTGAAGTCAGGAAAGACGTTCGATGCCTCACAGCATGAGCTGTTGATAGCGTAACAACGTTCCCTGAGAAAAAACGACAGCACCAGAGAGTGCTGTCGTTGGTGTGCCTGTCATCCGGGAGCCGGAGAAAGTATCGGCAACTAAAAATGGTTGCAGGCGTTCACAGTATCTAC
>NZ_JBEAID010000068.1:0-1229 GCF_040064585.1 Klebsiella sp. CN_Kp113
TGAATCGCCACGGATAATCTAGACACTTCCGAGCCGTTGATAATACTGGTTTTCATATTCTGTCGGTGACATCTGATCGCTAGAACCATGCCGACGCTTACTGTTATAAAACATTTCGATGTAATCAAAAATATCGCTGCGGGCTTCTTCCCGCGTTCCGTAGATCTTTTTCTTTATCCGTTCGCGTTTCAACAACTGGAAAAAGCTTTCTGCAACCGCATTATCATGGCAGTTACCGCGACGGCTCATGCTGCCCTCCAGGCCGTGTGATTTCAGGAACGACTGCCACTCATGGCTTGTGTACTGACTGCCCTGATCCGAATGAACCAGCACCTGTTTTTGGGGATTACGCCGCCATACAGCCATCAGCAGTGCGTTCAGGACAATGTCCTTTGTCATCCGGGATTGCATGGACCAGCCGATAATTTTGCGTGAGAACAGATCAACAACCACGGCAAGATACAGCCAGCCTTCGTGGGTCCTGATGTAGGTTATGTCCGTTACCCAACGCTCATCCGGAGCATCCGGGTTGAACTGTCGCTGGAGCCTGTTGGGCGACACGATACTGGCCTCGCCTTTACGTGCCCGCGGGCTCCGGTATCCGACCTGAGCCTTTATCCCGACACGTTTCATCAGTCGCCAGACTCTGTTCACTCCGCACTGTTGCCCGCTGTCCCGCAGATCCAGATGGATTTTGCGATAACCATAGACGCATCCCGATTCCAGCCAGAACTGTTTAATCTGTCCTGTCAGTCTCAGGTCTGCCTGATGGCGTTGTGAATGCGGCTGCTGAAGCCAGGCGTAAAAACCACTGGGATGAACATCCAGCACCCGACAGAGCAGGCGAACAGGCCAGCAACAGGTGTTGTCACGGATAAAGGCGTACCTCAGTCGGACAGCTTTGCGAAGTACGCCGCGGCTTTTTTTAATATGTCCCGTTCGTCGGTAACCCGCTTCAGCTCTTTCTGGAGACGGCGGATCTCGGCCTGAGCATCTGACTCTTCTTTATTAGTGGAAGAATCCGGACCGTACTTCTTTATCCAGGCGTAAAGGCTGTGGGTGGTGATATCGAGACGTGTTGCAACGCTGGCAACAGAATAACCGCGATCAACAACCTGTTTGACTGCTTCAATTTTAAACTCTTCGGGATAACGCTTACCGCTCATGGGCACCTCTCTTTAAGCCATCTTAAATGACTCTGAGGTGTCTGTTAAACCCGTGGCGATTCA
>NZ_JBEAID010000069.1:0-89597 GCF_040064585.1 Klebsiella sp. CN_Kp113
AGCGCCGCCCCCGGGAGCAGAGCGCAGAGTGGCAGAATTTCCCGGAGGCGATGCTTACGCATCTGTCCGGGCTACCGGCCCGCAGACGGCTGCGAACCCGTAGCCCTGCTAAGCGCAGCGCGAGCAGGGGAGACTATTTCTGCGCCAGCGCTTTAAATACCATGGCCACCGCGTGGGCGCCGGGGTCCATATTGCCGCGCAGGCTATCGCTGTTCAGGTACGATGCGCGCCCGGCGCCCGCTTTGCTGGCGTGAAGCGTACGATCCGCGCCCGCCTGCGCCGCGGCGAAAGCCGCCTGCAGGTTATCCGGTTCGGCCAGCAGCGCCGTTAGCGCCGGCTGCAGGGCGTCAATCATGGTCCGGTCGCCTTCATCCGCACCGCCGTAAAACTTCATCTGCGCCAGACCGGCGTTTAATGCTTCGGCGACGCTTGCCCCCTGTTCCAGCTTCTGCCCGGCGGCGGTAAAGAAAATCGACATCAGCACGCCGCTGGAGCCGCCCATCACAACCGTCAGACGCTCGCCAATCAGGGCAAACAGCGTGGCGAGGTTAGCCAGCGGCAGCTGACGACGCTGAAGTAAGTCGGCGATGTCGCGCGCGCCGGCGGCGAAGGTGGAGCCGGTATCGCCGTCGCCGACTTTCGCATCCAGCGCGTTAAGGTCTGCTTCCAGCCCGGACAGCGTGCCGGTCACACGTTCCACGTAGCCCGCAACTTCGCCGTTCTCCGAGGGCGCAAACTCCACCCGCGTACTGCGCAGCGATGATGGCATCACGCTGACCGCGCGCGGCTGTACCGGCGTCTGCCAGCCGGCGGTTTCTACCGCGGAAAGCAGCGCCTTCTCAATGCTCTCTTCCAGCACGATGGCAGTGAGGGAGAAGCCTTTCATATCCAGCGCGGTGACCAGCGACGCCGGGCCTATCAGCCAGTCGATACGCTGATGCAGCGGAGTATTGGCCAGCTCGCGGGTCAAAATCGCCATTTCGGCAATCGACACGCCGCCGAGATTATTGATCATCACCGCCAGGCGGCCGGTTTCCGGCAGGGCGGCGCTGAGCTTCTCTACCATCAGCGTAACGATTTCCGCGCTGTTCTGCGTGGCGATAACCGAAGCGCCCGGTTCGCCGTGGATCCCCATCCCCAGCTCGGCCTGATCCGGATGATGGCGCGGAGTCGTTTCCGCATCCTGCGGCAGATGACAGCTGGAAAGGGCCAGGCCAAGGCTGAAGGTGTGTCTGGCGGCATACTGCGCCTCGCGCAGCACGGTTGCCAGATTGTGGCCGCGTTCGGCGAAGTAGCCGGCCACTTTATGCACCAGAATCGTCCCGGCAATGCCGCGCGGGTGTTTGTTATCCGGCAGCGAAATATCATCGCCGACGATCAGCATTTCGACGTTATAGCCCATACGGCGCGCTTTCTCCGCGGCGAGGCCGAAGTTCAGACGATCGCCGGTGTAGTTCTTGACGATCAGCAGGCATCCGGCATCGCCGGTCACGGCCTGGATGGCGGTCAGCACCGCATCGACGCTTGGCGAGGCAAACAGATCGCCGCAGACGGCGGCGGTCAGCATGCCTTTACCGACAAAGCCCGCGTGGGCCGGTTCGTGACCGGAACCGCCGCCGGAGATTACCGCCACGTTGTTTTTGTCGAGATCGCGACGCACCACCATGCGAATGGCGGGATCGCTCTCCAGCCGCGCCAGGTTATTCCACGGGCTGGCGATAATGGTCCCTTCAATCACTTCGTTGACGAGGTTGGCGCGCTGATTAAAAAAGAATTGAGACATAACGGATCCTGAAAGTTAAGCGAGTTCCCGGAGGGGACAGCCTCCGGGGCGGAAAGGTTAGGGCAGGTTAGCCGCGAATCACGCGTTTGCCGGGAATATCAAGGATGACGTTCTCGCCATCTTGCAGCGTCAGGGCACCGCTCTGCTGGCACAGCATCGCGATACCCGCCTGGCGGGCGATAATGGCGCCGTGAGAGAGCTCGCTGCCGGCCTGCAGGCAGATCCCCTTCACCTGCTCTGCGTTAAGCTGCAGGACGGTTGAAGGGAAGATATCGTCGGCAACGAGGATCGAAGGCGCGCTAAACTGCGGCAGCGCTTCATCGCGCTCGTTAAGGTGACGCAGCGTGCGGTGCAAAATATCTTCAATATCAATATAGCGCGCCTGCAGGTAAGCATCGTCGAGATGGCGATATTGTTGGCTTAAATCGCTCAGCACCTGTTGCCAGGCCCACGCCGCGCTGCACTGCTCGTCGCGTATGATGTCGCACGCCGCTGCGTATAAATCAGGGTCATCGAGCAGGGTATGATGCCCGGAGAAGATCGCCGCGATGTCGGCGGAAAACGTCGCCTCTGCCAGAGTCGTCAGCGCGCTAAGGTCTTCCAGCGTCCGGTCGATGGCCCGTTTCAGCCGCAGCTGCTGCTGGCCGATGGCGGCGCTCGTTTCCCGCGAGATCCTGTCCTGCGGCTGGGGATAAAGCACGACCTTACCCTCAACGCGGTCGGCGCTGGCGGGCCGACGCGCGGGCGCCGCCTCGGTTGGCTCGCCGAAGTTCTCCGCCGCCAGCGCCTGGAACGCCGCCAGCGCGGCGTCGGCGTCCGGGCCGCGGGCAAGCAGCCTTAAGGTATCGTTCCGGCGCACCTGAAGCAGGGCGATTTGGTTGAGGCTGTCCGGCGTGACGCATTTACCCCCTTTCTCCAGCACCAGGTCGGCATTGAATCCCGCCAGCGCGGCGACCAGCTTTGACGCCGGACGAACGTGCAGGCCGTTGTGGTTTTGAATCACCACGGAAACCGAGCGCGCGTCGCGGTCGTCGACCGGCGCGGCGGTCAGCGAAGCGTGTTGCGGTTGCGATGGTAACCCCAGCTGTACGCGTTTTGCCTCCAGCGCGTTCATGGCGTCTTCGATCACCTTGTCGATGCCGGCTCCGGCGGCGGCGCTCACCGTCGCCGCCAGAGTCCCTTCCACCAGCGGCGCCGCGCACAGGCGAACCTTCGCCGCAATGGCCGGATCGAGGAGATCCAGCGCGGTTTCGGCGCTCAGCAGGGCGCTGCCGATATCCATCATCACCAGGATATGATCGGCGTCGGCGACGGACTCGATGGCTTCCATTACCTTAATGGGATCGGTGCCGATCGGACTGGCGGGATCGTCAATTCCGGCGGCGATCGCCAGCTTACAGCCATCGTTCATTAACATCTGCCGGGCCAGTTCTCCGACACCTTCGCCCAGACGGGCGCTATGAGAAACAATAACCAGGTTTACCATCGCGTTTTCCTTACTCTTTGGCCGCTGCGGCCAGCATCTGAACCATCAACATCACCGAGGTCGCGCCCGGATCCTGGTGCCCGATGCTGCGTTCGCCCAGGTAGCTGGCCCGCCCTTTGCGAGCCTGCATGGCGATCGTGGCGTGGACGGCGGCTTGCGCCTGTTCGCAGGCAGCATCAAGGGCGCCTGGTATCGACAGGTGCTGTTCGCTGGACTGGCGCAACGATTCCACCACCGGCAGCCAGACGTCGCACATGGTTTTATCGCCCGGCTCTGCTTTGCCGCGATTCACCACCCCTTCCGCGCCTTCGCGAAAGGTCTGATAGAGCTCCTCCAGGGTCAGGCTCTGGTGGGCCTGGGTCACCTGAGCGGCGCGAATAAAGAAGGTGCCGAACAGCGGGCCGCTGGCCCCGCCGACGTTGGAGAGCAGCGTCATACCGGTATTTTTAAGAATAAAACCAATGTCTTTATCGGCAATCGACGGCAGCTTTTCCACCACCTTGCTAAAACCGCGATGCATATTCAGTCCGTGGTCGGCATCGCCGATTTCCCGGTCCAGACCGGTCAAAAAATCGCTCTCTTTGGTGAAGATATCGCCGCAGCGATAGAGCCAGTCTACGATTTGCGTTCTGCTTAATGACATGTCGTTGCTCCTTATTTGCCCCAGTTCAGCGCCGGGGTGTGGACCGGGGCGTCCCATAATGCCAGCGTCTCTTCATCGGCCTTTAGCAGGGTGATGGAAAAGCCCACCATATCCAGAGAGGTACAGTAGCTGCCGATAAGGTTGCGCGCGATAACGATACCGGCCTCCTCGCAGCGCTGCGTCAGACGGTTATAGACGCCGTAGAGTTCGGACAGCGGCGTGGCGCCGAGGTTGTTGACCAGCGCGATAACCCGATCGCCTTTTTGCAGCGCCTGCTTGGTCTGCGTGACCTCCTGCCACGCGCCTTTCACGTTGTCCCAGTGGCGCAGCGTGCGGCTATAGGCGCCGTTTTCCAGCAGGGTATCGAACATTTCGTCAACGGTGCGATCGAGAGAGGTGAAGCGGCGGCGGTCGATGCCCGGTTCGCCGTGAATGCCGACGCCGAACTCCATCTCATCGTCCTGCAGTTCGAATGAGGGTTGCCCGGCGGCCGGAACGGTGCAGGCGCCGAGCGCGATGCCGATAGAGTGGCCGAGGTTGTTGAGCTTGCGCCCCAGTTTGGCGCAGGCTTCCAGCGAGTCGCCGCGTTCGGCGGCCGCGCCCACCAGTTTTTCAATCAGCACGGTATTCGCCACGCCGCGCCGCCCGGCGGTATAGAGGCTGTCTTTCACCGCCACGTCGTCATCGACTACCACGGTGGTAACCTTGACGCCGCTTTCGTGCAGCAGCTCGGTGGCGGTTTCGAAGTTAAGAATATCGCCGGTGTAGTTTTTGATAATCAGCAGCACGCCTTCGCCGCCGTCGATGGTCATGGCGCACTCAAACATTTTATCCGGCGTCGGGGAGGTGAAAATTTCTCCCGGGCAGGCCCCGGAAAGCATGCCCTGGCCAATATAGCCGCAGTGCATCGGCTCGTGGCCGCTGCCGCCGCCGGAGAGCAGCGCCACTTTCCCGGCCACCGGCGCATCGGCGCGGGTGACGTAGACCGGATCCTGGTGCAGCGTCAGTTCAGGGTGGGCTTTTGCAAGGCCAGCCAGTTGTTCACTCAGGACATCTTCGACACGGTTAATCAGTTTTTTCATTGTTTATGCTCCGTCGGAGTTTCGATGCGGCCTCTCTGCTGACGGAGGCGATCATCGTGTAGGGGTACCGCCTGACGATATGCGATATCGGGCGATGTATTGATTCTGGCTGAGTTGGCGGGAAAAAAAATCGCCATAAAATGAGTTTCATTACGAAACGTAATTATTAATTGTTGTTCCTTAATGAAACATTTTTGCGCAAGGAAAGGGAAAAATGCGAAGTAAGGCGCCTCTTTCACCTCGCTTCATCAGCGTGGAAAGCCCGCTCAGAGAAATAATTTTGCCCCTTCTTGCCGCCCGTGGTGGTGAAAAACGTCGACGATCGTCCGGCTGGTGACCTTCTTTTGCGCCAAAGGGGCGGATCGAGATCGCAATCCCATCGTTTCACATGAATTCATGTTTCAATATGAAACAATATAATTTATGTCCTGTTTCATATCGGGACAAAAAGGGGAAAGATTTTTTTGCCCGCGGCTCGCCCTACAGTGATGGCATCGCTCAGGTAGCGCTTTCGTCCCCGCCTTTGATGTAAGGCCGGACGGAGAAACACCGGGGCTCATCATGTCAAAACATGCACTTATTTGAGGGTGAACGGAATGCTAAAAGTTATTCAATCTCCAGCCAAATATCTCCAGGGACCAGATGCATCCACGCTGTTTGGGCAATACGCCAAAAACCTGGCGGACAGCTTTTTCGTGATTGCCGATGACTTCGTGATGAAGCTGGCGGGAGAGAAAGTGCTGGAAGGTTTGCACAGCCACAACATCAGCTGCCATGCGGAGCGCTTCAACGGCGAATGCAGCCACGTTGAGATCAATCGCCTGATCGCCATTCTGAAACAGCACGGCTGCCGCGGCGTGGTGGGCATCGGCGGCGGCAAGACGCTCGATACGGCGAAAGCCATTGGCTACTACCAGAAGCTACCGGTGGTGGTGATCCCGACGATCGCCTCCACCGATGCGCCAACCAGCGCGCTGTCGGTTATCTACACCGAAGCCGGCGAGTTTGAAGAGTATCTGATCTACCCGAAAAATCCGGACATGGTGGTGATGGATACGGCGATTATCGCTAAAGCGCCGGTGCGCCTGCTGGTGGCCGGGATGGGGGATGCGCTTTCAACCTGGTTTGAAGCCAGGGCCTGCTATGACGCCAGAGCCACCAGCATGGCGGGCGGTCAGTCGACGGCAGCGGCGCTGAGCCTGGCGCGCCTGTGCTATGATACGCTGCTGGCGGAAGGCGAAAAAGCCCGCCTCGCCGCCCAGGCCGGCGTGGTGACCGATGCGCTGGAACGCATCGTTGAAGCGAATACCTACCTCAGCGGTATCGGCTTTGAAAGTAGCGGTCTGGCCGCCGCGCACGCCATTCACAACGGTTTCACCATCCTCGAAGAGTGCCACCATCTGTACCATGGCGAGAAAGTGGCGTTTGGTACCCTGGCGCAGCTGGTGCTGCAAAATAGCCCGATGGAAGAGATCGAAACGGTGCTGAACTTCTGCCATACCGTCGGGCTGCCGGTTACGCTGGCGCAAATGGGCGTTAAAGAGGGCATCGATGAGAAAATTCAGGCAGTCGCCAAAGCGACCTGCGCGGAAGGTGAAACCATTCATAACATGCCGTTCCCGGTCAGCGCGCAGAGCGTGCATGCGGCGATTCTGACCGCCGACCTGCTCGGACAGCAGTGGCTGGCGCGCTAATTTAGCGTCGACCTGCCCCGTCTCATTTAAGCGATGAGACGTTTTCTCCCCCTCTGGCGGTAGCCGCCGGAGGGGTTGTCGTTTATGAAACAGCGGATAGGGATATGACTGTGCAGACTCAGAGCTTTCCTTTGGTGATAACCCAGTCGTGGCATCGCTGCAGCAAGTTTATGCAGCGGGAAACCTGGCAGACGCCGCATCAGGCGCAGGGGCTGACGTTTGAATCGATTTGCCGGCGCAAGACCGCGCTGTTGACGATTGGTCAGGCGGCGCTGGAGGATGCCTGGGAGTTTATGGATAACCGCCCCTGCGCGCTGTTCATCCTCGATGAGTCCGCCTGTATTCTTAGCCGCTGCGGCGATCCGCAGACCCTCGACCAGCTGGCGGCGCTGGGATTTCGTGACGGCAGCTACTGCGCGGAAAGCATTATCGGCAGCTGCGCGCTTTCGCTGGCCTCCATGCTCGGGCAGCCGGTCAAAACGACGGGCGAGGAGCATTTTAAACATGCGCTGCACGGATGGTCGTTTAGCTCCACGCCGGTGTTTGATAACCACGGGCGTCTGTTCGGTTCCATTTCCCTGTGCTGCCTGACGGAAGAACAGGCTTCGTCTGACCTCTCCCTGACCCTGGCTATCGCCCGGGAAGTCGGCAACTCGCTGCTCACTGATAGCCTGCTGGCCGAGTCGAATCGCCATCTTAACCAGATGTACGGTCTGCTGGAGAGTATGGATGACGGGGTGATGGCGTGGAACGAGCAGGGGATTTTGCAGTTTCTTAACGTGCAGGCCGCGACGCTGCTTCATCTTGATGTCCAGGCCAGCCAGGGGAAAAATATTAATGAGCTGGTGACGCTGCCGGCCCTGCTGCGTCGGGCCATTAAGCACGCGCGCGGGCTGAACCATGTGGAGGTCACCTTCGAAAGCCAGCATCAGTTTGTCGACGCCGTGATTACGCTCAAGCCAATCGTTGAAGAGCAGGGCAACAGTTTCATTCTGCTGCTGCATCCGGTCGAGCAGATGCGCCAGCTGATGACCAGCCAGCTTGGCAAAGTGAGCCATACCTTTGAACAGATGTCGGCGGACGACCCGGAAACCCGGCGGCTGATTCACTTTGGCCGCCAGGCGGCGCGCGGCGCTTTCCCGGTGCTGCTGTGTGGTGAAGAGGGGGTGGGTAAGGAGCTGCTCAGCCAGGCGATTCACAATGAGAGCGAGCGGGGCGGCGGGCCGTATATCGCGGTCAACTGTCAGCTGTATGCCGACAGCGTCCTGGGCCAGGATTTTATGGGCAGCGCGCCGACGGACGATGAAAACGGCCGCCTTAGCCGTCTTGAGCTGGCCAACGGCGGGACGCTGTTTCTGGAAAAAATCGAATACCTGGCGCCGGAGCTGCAGTCCGCGCTGCTGCAGGTGATCAAGCAGGGGGTTTTAACCCGTCTGGATGCCCGCCGCTTGATTCCGGTAGACGTTAAAGTGATCGCCACCACCACCGTCGATCTGGCCAATCTGGTGGAGCAAAACCGCTTTAGCCGCCAGCTTTACTACGCGCTGCACTCCTTTGAAATCGTTATCCCACCGCTGCGCGCGCGGCGTAACAGTATTCCTTCGCTGGTGCACAATCGCCTTAAGAGCCTGGAAAAGCGCTTTTCCTCGCGACTGAAAATGGATGAAGATGCGCTGGCGCAGCTGGTGGCCTACTCCTGGCCGGGCAACGATTTTGAGCTGAACAGCGTGATTGAAAATATCGCCATTAGCAGCGATAACGGCCATATCCGGCTGAGTAATTTGCCGGAATATCTGTTTGCCGAGCGGCCCGGCGCCGACGCGGGCTCCTCGCTGCTGCCCGCCAGCCTGACCTTTAGCGCCATTGAGAAAGAAGCGATTATCCATGCCGCCCGCGTGACCAGCGGGCGTGTGCAGGAGATGGCGCAGCTGCTGAATATTGGCCGCACCACGCTGTGGCGAAAAATGAAACAGTACGATATCGATGCCGGCCAGTTTAAGCGCGGACGTATGGAGTAGTTTCCTGTGGGGAGTAGTACGGAATAGTCGAGCAGAAAAGCACCACGCAAGCGTTTAGCTGCGGTCTGAATCAAAGAAAGGCAACGATCTCTTTGATATCCCGGCGAAGATGGGTCCATAGTGTCATCATGTTCATTACGTGGTTAATTTTAAGGATAAGAGTATGCCAACAGCAATCGATAAAGCCCTGGATTTTATTGGTGGTATGAACACATCGTTGTCGGTGCCGAATACTATGGATGAAAGTACCGCTAAGGGAATTTTGAAGTATTTGCATGAACTAGGCGTACCGGCAAATCCTGCCGACGTCATGGCCCGGGGGGAAAAGGAGGGATGGGATGCCGGGTTCACGGAAAAAGTGGCCGGCTGGGCGGAAAAAATTGCCTCCGGTAACCGGATCGTCATTAAAAACCCGGAATTCTTCACCGTCTATATGCGCGAACAGCTGCAGGCGCTGGTGTAAGCCGCCTGTCGCGAACCTCACGTTAAGCTGCGGCGCCCCGAGGGGGCCGCACAATGCAAAAGGGCCGGAGATTTCTCTCCGGCCCTTGCTGTATCTGGTGGCCCCTGCTGGACTTGAACCAGCGACCAAGCGATTATGAGTCGCCTGCTCTAACCACTGAGCTAAGGGGCCGTGGCGAGGGATTATAAAGTAACTGTTCCCCGCAATCCAGCCTAAAAATCACGCCTGCTGTTTTTATAAACAACGCATTTTCAATCCTTTATAATTACCTTTTAGGCATTGAGCTGGGGAAAACATGATTAACGATATTCTGGCGCCGGACCTGCGGGTGGTCTTTTGCGGTATCAATCCGGGGAAGTCTTCCGCCCATACCGGTTTTCATTTCGCCCATCCGGGCAATCGCTTCTGGAAAGTGATTCACCAGGCCGGCTTTACCGACCGTCTTCTGAAACCCGAGGAGGAACTCCAGCTGCTGGATACCCGCTGCGGGATCACGATGCTAGTCGAACGCCCGACGGTGCAGGCCAGCGAGGTTGAGCTGCTGGAGCTCCGCGACGGTGGTCGTGAACTGGTCAGAAAAATGGAAGAGTATCAGCCGCGCGCGCTGGCGATCCTGGGTAAACAGGCCTTCGAGAAAGCGTTTCAGGTGCGCGGCGTAAAATGGGGCAAGCAGCAGGTGACCATTGGGGCGACGGAAGTTTGGGTGCTGCCGAATCCCAGCGGCCTCAACCGGGCGACGCTGGATAAACTGGTGGAGGCCTACCGGGAGCTTGACGAGGCGCTGGCCACGCGAGGGCTTTAATGCATTTCCGACGACAAAAGGGTTACGGCTTTCACCCCGGTCGCCGGCGGCTGGCTTAAGCCTGAGGC
The DNA here is from genome assembly GCF_040064585.1 of Klebsiella sp. CN_Kp113. Taxonomy (NCBI): domain Bacteria; kingdom Pseudomonadati; phylum Pseudomonadota; class Gammaproteobacteria; order Enterobacterales; family Enterobacteriaceae; genus Klebsiella; species Klebsiella sp. CN_Kp113. The sequence goes on from NZ_JBEAID010000069.1 coordinate 10,040, forward strand.
TTTAGTCAGCTTTTTCGCAATCGCTAATATTCCCTTTTTCTATCATGAATAAGAGGGCGTCAAAAGCGAAGTCGAGAAAGGCTTTACGGTCTTTCTCAAGGTGACGTAAAAGACATTCTTCTCTGTACGAGGACTTTTCCACTAGCCCGGTCAGGCAGAGCCAGAACAGCATCATGACGTCCGCGACGGGAGCATTTAATCCAATCTCTTTTTTTTCGGCGGCGTCTGTGATTCGCTTTGCGATAATCTGGTGGATCTGTTCTCCAGTCATAGCGATATTTTTCAACGCCTTATTGTTTTTAGTGATTTTTTCAGAACAGGCGATCTTCCCGGCTATCGCGGAAAAGTAGGCAAGGCTTGTTTCGTGGAGAGCCATCAGCGCATGGCACAGCTCGCGATAAAATTCGCGAAATGAATTTTGCCGATTAGCGATTGGTATGAGCTCCTGATAGAAACGCGCCATTACCTCCAGGATAAGATGATCCAGAATATCCTTTTTATTGTCGAAATAGGTATAAAGCGTGGTTTTACTAAAACCGGCTTCATGTGCGATCTCATCCATGGTGGTACTTTCTATTCCACGGCTTAGAAATAATGTATTAGCGGTGGTTAAAATAACCGTTCTATTAAAATCAGCTAGCTGAATTTTACGCTTGCTATTCATTTCATTTCCCTATGATTTGCCTGCAGTTTTAGGCGTAAATACGCCCCATCAACCAACCAATAGTACAATCGTAAAACTATGAGTCCAGCGGTTTAATGGTACATAAATAAATAATAAGAATAAGACCTGGATATATATTGATGGATTTTATATTGGGGTTTTAATATTTATTAAATAAATGGTTTCTGCTTAGACATAAAAAAAGCCAGTCATGTGACTGGCTTTTCAGGGGACGCGGCGATAATTAATCGTCGAGGAAGCTACGCAGCACTTCAGAACGGCTCGGATGGCGCAGTTTACGCAGCGCCTTCGCTTCGATCTGACGAATACGTTCGCGGGTTACGTCAAACTGTTTACCCACTTCTTCCAGCGTGTGATCGGTATTCATGTCGATACCAAAGCGCATACGCAGGACTTTCGCTTCACGGGCGGTCAGGCCAGCCAGAACGTCGTGGGTGGCGGCGCGCAGGCTCTCGGTGGTGGCAGAGTCCAGCGGCAGCTCGAGGGTGTTATCCTCGATAAAATCTCCCAGATGCGAATCTTCATCGTCGCCAATCGGCGTTTCCATGGAGATAGGCTCTTTGGCGATTTTCAGCACCTTACGAATTTTGTCTTCCGGCATCAGCATGCGTTCTGCCAGTTCTTCCGGCGTCGGCTCGCGGCCCATCTCCTGCAGCATCTGGCGGGAAATACGGTTGAGCTTGTTGATAGTCTCAATCATATGCACCGGAATACGGATGGTGCGCGCCTGGTCTGCGATAGAGCGGGTGATCGCCTGACGGATCCACCAGGTTGCGTAGGTGGAGAACTTGTAGCCGCGGCGGTATTCAAACTTATCAACCGCCTTCATCAGACCGATGTTGCCTTCCTGGATCAGATCGAGGAACTGCAGACCGCGGTTGGTGTATTTCTTGGCGATCGAGATAACCAGACGCAGGTTCGCTTCAACCATCTCTTTCTTCGCACGGCGCGCTTTCGCTTCACCGATGGACATACGACGGTTGATATCTTTTACCTGCTCGATGGTCAGGCCGGTCTCTTGTTCAATCTGCTGCAGTTTCATCAGGCCGCGCTGAACGTCTTCTTTCACGTCAAGCAGCTTCTCTGACCACGGCTTGTTCATGGCGATGGCCGCATTGAACCAGGTTTCGCTGGTTTCGTTGCCGGTGAACAGAGTGATGAAGTTTTTCTTCGGCATTTTGCACTGCTCAACGCACAGCTTCATGATGATACGTTCTTGAGTACGAACGCGATCCATCATGATACGCATGCTGTTAACCAGGTAATCGAACTGCTTCGGTACCAGACGGAACTGTTTGAACACTTCGGACAGCTTGAGGATCTCTTCCTGCGCTGCGGCGTGGCTACGACCTTTCGCTTTGATGGTGTCGCGGGTCAGTTCGTACTGCGTACGCAGCTCGGCGAATTTCTCGCGCGCCAGCTCGGGGTCGATGCTGTTGTCGTCATCGCTGCTGTCGTCGTCTTCTTCTTCATCTTCGTCTTCGTCGTCATCCATCTCTTCCTGAGAGAGTTCAGAACCGACGTGCGTCGCCGTTGGCGCCATATCTTCTTCGGCGTTCGGGTCGACAAAACCGGTGATCAGATCGGACAGACGCGCTTCTTCCGCTTCAACGCGATCGTACTGCTCCAGCAGATAGGTGATCGCTTCAGGGTATTCAGCCACCGAGCACTGAACCTGGTTAATGCCGTCTTCGATACGTTTAGCGATGTCGATTTCGCCTTCGCGCGTCAGCAGTTCGACGGTACCCATTTCACGCATGTACATGCGCACCGGGTCGGTTGTGCGTCCGATTTCAGACTCAACGCTGGAGAGAACCTGCGCCGCAGCTTCTTCCGCATCTTCGTCAGTATTGTTGTTCGTTTCAGCAAGCAAAAGATCATCGGCATCCGGTGCTTCTTCCATCACCTGAATACCCATGTCGTTGATCATTTGGATGATGTCTTCGATCTGGTCGGAGTCGACGATATCTTCCGGCAGATGGTCATTGACCTCGGCATAGGTCAGATAGCCTTGCTCCTTACCACGTTGGACAAGAAGCTTCAGCTGTGACTGCGGGTTTTGCTCCATAAGACGGTATCCACACTTAATTCGTTTGATTGGTGTAAGCAGGCGAACTGCCAACATTTAAAGCGAGGGCGTACTTATATTATTGCCGCTGCGCCTCGAGCGGCTGTCGGGGTCTTCCCGAACGATATTCGGCACTTAAGCCGTTCAATGCGTTATCTTTCAAGTTGTCTCTGCGTTAGCTACGTTCTCTCATCCTGGTCATGTGCTTGTGCGCACTCCCGGGGATTCGTTCTCTTGCTGCCTTGATACAACTTGAATGAGTTTGTCTTTCGTTTATTTTTTGGCCAGTTCCTGGCTGATGGTCCAGAGTTCCCGGCGCTCTTCACTGCTTAAGCCGTGCGTGCGGTCGCGAGCTATCAACTCTTCTTGCCGCAGCTCCAGCAGTGAATCAAACATATGGTTGAGCGAGTCGGTGAAGGTTTTTTCAGCAATATCCTTATCTGCTATATCGTCCCACATCGACAGTTTTTCAAGGGTTGCGGCCTCATTTGTGCCGCGATACTGCTCTAACAGCAGCCCGGTGGTCAGGCCCGGCTGTGCCAAACAGGTTTTAACCAGTTCGTTGAACAACCCAAGCCCCGGCATTTTACGCGGGTCCAGCCCTTCCAGGGGCGGTACCAGCGGCGCCAGATCCGGGTTTTGTACCAGTAACCCTATCAGTATACGCATGGTCGTGCGTTTTAGCTGCGGAGCAGGGCGCTGGATGCCATTTTCAGACTGTTTTGGCATTAAACGTTCAAGCTGCGCATCATCTAAAATCCCCAGCTTATTGCCTAACTCCTGGCGCAGGTAAATGCGCAGCGTTTCACCCGGCACCTGCGTTATCAGCGGCAGCGCTAAGGTACTCAGCTGCGCGCGTCCGTCCGGGGTGCTCAAATCCACCTGCGGTAGCAGGCTGTTGAACAAAAACGTGGAGAGCGGCTGAGCCTGCTCCATCCGCGCTTCAAATGCGGCTTTCCCTTCTTTGCGCACCAGCGTATCCGGGTCTTCGCCATCCGGCAGAAACATAAAGCGCAGCTGGCGCCCGTCGGTCATATACGGCAGCGCCGTTTCCAGCGCGCGCCAGGCGGCATCGCGGCCGGCCCGGTCGCCGTCGTAGCAGCAAACCACCTGATTAGTGACCCGGAACAACAGCTGAATATGGTCAGCGGTCGTCGACGTCCCCAGCGATGCAACGGCATAGTTAATGCCGAACTGCGCCAGAGCCACCACGTCCATATAACCTTCGACCACCAGCAGGCGGGGCGGTTCAGCGTTATCCTGCTGCGCTTCATAAAGACCGTACAGCTGGCGGCCTTTATGGAAAATATCGGTCTCCGGGGAGTTCAGATACTTCGGCATGGCGTCACCCAGCACGCGACCACCAAAACCAATCACCCGGCCTCGCTTATCGCGGATGGGGAACATCACCCGTTCGCGGAAGCGGTCGTAACTGCGTCCCTGATCGTTAGTGACCAGCATGCCCGCATCAATCAGCGACTGGCGGTTTTCTTGATTACCGCCAAAACGTTTTAAAACGTTGTCCCAACCGGGAGGGGCGTAGCCAATCGCGAAGCGCGTAATCACCTCGCTGCTTAAGCCGCGTTTTTCCAGATACTGGCGCGCGGGGCCGGCGGCGGGTTGCATCAGAGACTGTTGATAAAACGTGTTCAGACCATCCATCAGCTGATAGAGATTTTGCCGCTGATGGCGCTCAATCTGGCTGGGTCCGCTACCTGCTTCATACGGCACGTCTAGATTATGCATGGCAGCCAGCTCTTCGACGGTTTCCACGAACTCGAGCTTGTCGTAGTTCATCAGGAAGTCGATAGCGTTGCCGTGCGCACCGCAGCCGAAGCAGTGGTAAAACTGTTTTTCACCGTTGACGGTGAAAGAGGGGGTTTTTTCGTTATGGAACGGACAGCACGCGTGAAAATTTTTGCCCTGCTTTTTCAGCTTTACCCGGGCATCGATCAGATCGACGATATCGGTGCGCGCCAGCAGGTCATTGATAAATACTCGTGGAATTCGTCCAGCCATATGCCCCGTTTTATACACGTTACCCTTCAAGCTGCCTCTGCGTTGGCTTCGCTCGTTCACCCTGTCACTTACTTCGGTAAGCTCCGGGGACTCACTCCCTTGCCGCCTTGATGCATCTTGAATGATTGAGTGTATATGCTAATGCATAAACGAAAATAAGCCGCGCATTCCTTTCGGAAGCACGGCCTTACAACTACAACTCGGTCTGAATTGAGAGCCTGGCTCCCAACAGATTAGTACAGACGAGTGCGGCGTGCGTTTTCGCGAGCCAGTTTCTTCGCGTGACGTTTCACTGCGGAAGCTTTAGCGCGTTTACGTTCGGTAGTCGGTTTTTCATAGAACTCACGACGACGAACTTCCGCCAGAACACCTGCTTTTTCGCATGAACGTTTGAAGCGACGCAGCGCTACGTCGAACGGCTCGTTTTCACGTACTTTAATTACCGGCATGTAACTCTCACCTTTGATAAATTCGGTTTGCCGCTGGCATCAGCGCCAGCTTATTTCAAAATGGTGCGGAATTTTACTGCAATTGCTGCTGCTTTGTAAAGCACCGACGCGATTTTTGAAAGGGACTTTTATAAGGACAGGGAGTATACACGAAGTGAACGCCAGGGGTGAGGAAAGTTTTACATCAACCCGCATTGGTCCTACACTGCGCGGTATTGAAACGAGGTAAAACTAGCCATGCGTGTACTGGGAATTGAAACATCCTGCGATGAAACCGGCATCGCCATTTATGACGACGAAAAAGGTCTGTTAGCCAACCAGCTGTATAGTCAGGTGAAATTGCACGCTGACTACGGCGGCGTGGTGCCCGAACTGGCCTCGCGCGACCACGTACGTAAAACCGTCCCCCTGATTCAGGCGGCGCTCAAGGAAGCCGGGCTGACGGCAAAGGATATCGATGCCGTTGCGTATACGGCGGGCCCCGGCCTGGTGGGCGCGCTGCTGGTCGGCGCAACGGTTGGCCGTTCGCTGGCGTTCGCCTGGAACGTGCCGGCGATCCCGGTACACCATATGGAAGGGCATCTGCTGGCGCCGATGCTGGAAGATAATCCGCCGCAGTATCCTTTTGTCGCCCTGCTGGTTTCCGGCGGCCATACCCAGCTGATCAGCGTCACCGGCATTGGCCAGTATGAACTGCTGGGCGAATCGATTGACGACGCGGCGGGCGAAGCCTTCGATAAGACAGCGAAACTGCTGGGGCTGGATTATCCCGGCGGCCCGATGCTGTCGAAGATGGCCTCCCAGGGCACCGAAGGGCGCTTTGTCTTCCCGCGCCCGATGACCGACCGCCCCGGGCTGGATTTCAGCTTTTCTGGCCTCAAGACCTTTGCCGCGAACACCATTCGCAGCAACGGCGATGACGATCAAACCCGCGCCGATATCGCCCGCGCTTTCGAAGATGCGGTCGTGGATACGCTGATGATTAAGTGCCGCCGCGCGCTGGATCAAACCGGCTTTAAACGGCTGGTGATGGCGGGGGGCGTCAGCGCGAACCGTACGCTGCGCGCAAAGCTGGCGGAAATGATGAAAAAGCGCGGTGGTGAAGTCTTCTACGCTCGTCCTGAATTCTGTACCGATAACGGCGCGATGATTGCCTATGCGGGGATGGTCCGTCTGCGCTCCGGCGCTAAAGCGGAGCTCGGCGTCACCGTTCGTCCGCGCTGGCCGCTGGCCGAGCTTCCGGCGGCATAACGTCTGATATTTCACTGGCCGACGTCCTGTCGGCCTGCCTTCGCGACTTATTCCATACTCTTACACAGCGAGCAAATCGCCCCCTGGTGCTTGTGCGAATGCATCACGTCAGGACGTTCGTACTCTTCCCGGCAGCTCAGGCAGCGGTAAACGGTGATCGACGCGTTACCCTGCGCATCGTAGCGCGGCTCGGCGATACCATCATCGTGCTGTTTAATGTAATAGCGCCCGCGGGTGGCGATCCCCATGACCGGCGTCATCACGAAAGCCACCGCCAGCGCAATCAGCGGCGAGAACGGCGCCAGCGTTTCGCCCAACAGGCCGAAGAAGGCGCTAATCGAAAGTCCTGCCGCGAGGGCAAAAGAGACCACGCCTACCGGGTTGACGTTGTAGATCATCCCGCGGCGATACTCCGGCTGCGCCGGCGCCAGCTTCAGCACCCCTTTGTTGACGGTGATGTCGGTGGCGACCACCACCACCCAGGCGATGGCAAAGTTAGAATAGAAGCCGAGGATCCACGCCAGAGCGCTAAACATGTCGCCTTCCATCAGGGCAAGGGCAATCGTCAGGTTGACGATGACGAAAATAATCCGCCCCGGATAACGTTTGGTGGTGCGCGTCCAGGCGCTGGTCCACGCCAGAGAGCCGGAATAGGCGTTGGTGACGTTAATTTTAATCTGCGAGATAACCACCAGCACCACCGCGAGGGTGAGCGCCAGCCAGCCGGGGACCAGGTTATCGAAGACGCTGACGAACTGTTGCACCGGTTCGGTGTTGTGCACCGCCGGGAAGCGGGTCAGCAGATAGAAGCCGAGGAAAGCGCCGATAATCTGTTTAATCGCGCCTAATACGACCCAGCCCGGGCCGGCGGAGAACACCGCCAGCCACCAGCTTTTGCTGTTTTCCGCGGTCTTCGGCGGCATAAAGCGCAGATAGTCGATCTGCTCGCCAATCTGCATGATCAGCGACAGGCAGACCCCCGCGCCGAGCATAATGGCGGTTAAATCTACCGTTGAGGCGTTGTTTTTACCGGCGAAGTTCATAAAGCCGTCCACCAGATCCGGATCTTTGGCGATAAGCCACGCCACCGGAACCACCATCAGGACCAGCCACAGCGGTGTCGTCCAGACCTGAAGGCGAGTCAGCGCCTTCATGCCGTAGACCACCAGCGGCAAGACCATCAGCGTGGCGATGAGGTAGCCCATCCACAGCGGGATCCCCAGGCCCACCAGCAGCCCCTGCGCCATGATCGAGCCTTCAAGCGCGAAGAAGATAAAGGTAAATCCGGCGAAGATAATGCTGGTGATCACCGAACCAAAGTAGCCGAAACCGGCGCTGCGGGTGATCAGGTCGAGGTCGATGTTATAGCGCGCGGCGGTAATCGCCAGCGGAATACCGGTAAGAAAAATAACCAGTGCCGCCAGCAGGATCGCGTAAATCGCATTGGTGGTGCCCCAGGCCATGCCGATGCTGGCGCCGATAGAAAAGTCAGCCAGATAGGCGATGCCGCCCAATGCGGTCACCGCGACAACCCCCGGTCCCCAGCGGCGAAAGCTCAGCGGAGCATAGCGAAGGGTATAATCTTCCAGCGTTTCTTTGGAGCCGGAGGCACTGGTTTGCGCAGGTAAATCAGTTTTTATATCCAGTGATGACATAGTCATTCCTTAATGGTTAGGCATGACTGGAATTAGCAAACCTTATGCCACATCGCAGGGCAGGCGCTATCAGGGCTTCATGAAGGGGATGGTTAAAGAGAGGGCAGGGTATGCACCATCCCGACACCTCTGCGCCGGGATGGTGCAGGGGTTACTTGCCGAGCATGCCTTTGTCTTCGATAAAGGCGATGATATTTTGCAGGCCGTCGCCGCTTTTCAGGTTGGTGAAGCTCCACGGGCGTTCGCCGCGCATGCGCAGGGTATCGCGCTCCATCACTTCCAGAGACGCGCCCACGTACGGTGCAAGATCGGTTTTGTTGATCACCAGGAAGTCGGATTTGGTGATCCCCGGTCCGCCTTTGCGCGGGATTTTTTCCCCTTCCGCCACGTCGATGACGTAGATGGTGAGATCCGCCAGCTCCGGGCTGAAGGTGGCGCTCAGATTATCGCCGCCGCTTTCTACAAAGATGAGATCGAGATTGCCGAATTTCTCGCTCAGCGCTTCCACCGCGGCAAGGTTCATCGACGCATCTTCCCGAATAGCGGTATGCGGGCAGCCGCCGGTTTCGACGCCGACAATTCGTTCAGGCTCCAGGGCGCCAGCCTCGGTGAGAATGCGCTGATCTTCTTTGGTGTAGATATCGTTGGTCACCACCGCCAGCTGCCAGGTGTCGCGCATGGCTTTGCAGAGGGCTTCCAGAAGCGCGGTTTTTCCGGAGCCGACCGGGCCGCCGACGCCGACGCGCAGCGGTTGCTTAATCATGTTCATACCTTCTCCTAAGAACGGAATAATCGGGAATACTGGGTTTCGTGCCGGGCGGAAGCGATAGCCGCAAGCGGCGTCGCCGAACCGATGGCGTCGTCCGGGGTCGCCAGGGCGCTGTCCATGTCCGCCGCGTAGCGGTCGCACAGGCGAAGAATCAACTGCTGGGCCGCCTGCTGGCCAAAGGGCACCAGCTTGACGCCCGCCATCACCGCGCTTTCAATCCAGCTATAGCCAAGGCTCAGGGCCAGGTCAGGAATGGCGATTTGCCAGCGTACGCCGAGCCACGCCATGCCGGTTAGCTGACTTTGCTGGCACAGCTTGCGCCACTCGGGCGGGCAGTCCGGCTGCCAGTCGGCCAGCAGCCGGGTGAAGGCCGCGCCGCGGTTGCGCTCTTCATCGCGCAGCTCACGGGTTTCCCGGCAGGCGAGCAGATAAGCGGTCCAGCGCCGGGCGCAGGCCAGATCGCCCGCTTCGCAGGCCCGGTAGAGGCGGGCAAACAGCGGCAGGTCGACGGTAAAAAAGCTCTGCTCCATTTGGCGCAGCTGCCAGCGCTCAAAGGCGGCGGTATCCGCTACCCAGCCCGCTTCCACCGCCCACTCCAGCCCCTGGGACCAGCTGTAGCCGCCAACCGGGAGGCTGCTGCTGGCAAGCTGCATCAAGCGCAGACGTTTTTCCGGCGTCGGCATTTAGTGGCTGTGCTCACGATCGTGATGGTGGTGGTGATGGCCGTGCGATTCGCTGGCGTAGGCGCCGGCTTCCGGTTCAAACGGCAGATGCGCGAAATCCACGGCCAGGCCAAACTGGCGCAGCATATCGTCCAGGACGTGATCGTGATGATAGCGCAGCTCGCCGGGCATAATCTGTAGCGGCACGTGGCGATTGCCAAGGTGATAGCAGGCCTTCGCCAGCATAAAAGGATCGGCGCAGCGTACGACCGAAACGGCTTCATCAGCGGCGATCACTTCAACGAATTCGCTGCCGTTTTCGTTACTGAGAATGTCGCCGCCGCGCAGCAGCAGACCGCGCGGCAGCAGCAGGCCCGCCTGACGGCCATCGTTAAGCGTGACTTTAATGCGGCTTTTTACCCGCACGTCAATCGGCAGGGTAACGCTGGCCGTGGCCTGCGCCGGGGTCTCCACCCGTTGGGTCAAATAAAGCATTTGCGCTCCTTAAAACAGGAAATAACGTTGCGCCATCGGTAACACGTCCGCCGGTTCGCTGGTTATCAGTTCGCCGTCGATGCGCACCTCGTAGGTTTGCGAATCCACGGTAATAGTGGGCAGCAGGCCGTTGTGGTGCATATCGCCTTTTTGTACCGTGCGGCAGCCTTTAACCACCGCCGTCGCGCTGTGCAGGTTCAGCCGTTCAGCGACGCCGTTTTCCGCCGCCGCCTGCGACAGAAAGGTCAAACGGCAGCGGTGGCGAGCGCTGCCCAGCGCGCCGAACATCGGGCGATAGTGCACCGGCTGCGGCGTCGGGATAGAGGCGTTGATGTCGCCCATCGGCGCCATCGCGATCATGCCGCCTTTGACGATCGTCGCCGGCTTCACGCCGAAGAACGCCGGGGACCACAGCACCAGATCCGCCAGTTTCCCCACTTCAATCGAACCGACTTCATGGGCGATACCGTGGGTTAACGCCGGATTAATGGTGTACTTGGCGATATAGCGCTTCACGCGGAAGTTGTCGTTATCGCCGCTCTCTTCCGCCAGCGGGCCGCGCTGGACCTTCATCCGGTGCGCCACCTGCCAGGTGCGCAACACCACTTCGCCGACGCGGCCCATCGCCTGTGAATCAGACGAGGTGAGGGAGAAGGCGCCCAGATCGTGCAGGACGTCTTCCGCGGCAATGGTTTCCCGCCGAATGCGCGATTCGGCAAACGCCACGTCCTCGGCGATATCCGGGTCGAGATGATGGCAAACCATCAGCATATCCAGATGTTCGTCAATGGTGTTGACGGTATAGGGCAGCGTCGGGTTGGTTGACGAGGGCAGAATATTGGGGTGCGCGCAGGCGGTAATAATATCCGGCGCATGGCCGCCGCCCGCGCCTTCGGTATGGAAAGTATGGATAGTGCGCCCGCCGATGGCCGCCAGGGTATCCTCAACGAATCCGGACTCATTGAGGGTGTCGCTGTGCAGCGCGACCTGCACGTCCATTTCGTCGGCCACCGTCAGCGCGCAGTCGATTGCCGCCGGGGTCGCGCCCCAGTCTTCGTGAATCTTCAGGCCGATAACCCCGGCCGCAACCTGCTCACGCAGCGCATCCGGATTCGAACCATTGCCTTTACCCAGCAGGCCAATATTGACCGGCAGGCTGTCCGCGGCCTGCAGCATCCGCGAGATGTACCACGGCCCGGGCGTGCAGGTCGTGGCGTTGGTGCCCGCCGCCGGGCCGGTCCCGCCGCCGATCATGGTGGTGACGCCGGAGACCAGCGCCTCTTCCGCCTGCTGCGGACAGATCCAGTGAATATGCGTATCGACGCCGCCGGCGGTGACGATCTTGCCTTCCGCCGCAATAATTTCCGTGGCCGCGCCGATCGGGATCGTGACGTTGGGCTGAATATCCGGGTTGCCGGCTTTGCCGATCGCGAAGATCCGCCCGTCTTTGACGCCAATATCGGCTTTGACGATCCCCCAGTAATCGACGATCAGGGCATTGGTCAGCACCAGATCCACACACCCGGCGGAAAGCATCTGTCCCTGGCCCATACCGTCGCGGATCACTTTGCCACCGCCGAATTTGACCTCTTCGCCGTAGGTGGTCAAATCATCTTCGACCTCGATCCACAGCTCGGTGTCCGCCAGGCGAACTTTATCGCCGGTGGTGGGGCCGAACATGTCGGCATAGGCCTGACGTGAAATGTCACTCATCGTTTGCCTCCAGCGCGCCCATAACGTCTCCGCGGAAACCGTACACCGCGCGGGTTCCAGCCAGCGCCACCAGCTCCACCTCGCGCTTTTGGCCCGGTTCGAAGCGCACTGCGGTGCCGGCGGCGATATTCAGGCGATAGCCGGTCGCCTGCTGGCGATCGAACTTCAGCGCCGGGTTGACCTCGGCGAAGTGGTAATGCGAGCCGACCTGAATCGGCCGGTCGCCGTGATTTTCAACGATAATGCAGCAGGTGGCGCGGCCGACGTTAATCGCTATCTGGCCGGGTTTTACCTGATATTCTCCTGGGATCATCGCGCTACCTCAGATTATCGGGTTATGGACGGTAACCAGCTTCGAGCCGTCCGGGAAGGTGGCTTCGACCTGGATATCGGGGATCATTTCCGGCACGCCTTCCATGACCTGGTCGCGGCTCAGGACGTGGCGTCCTTCTTCCATCAGCGCCGCGACGCTTCTGCCATCGCGCGCGCCCTCCATAATAAAGGCGCTAATCAGGGCCACGGATTCGGGATAGTTGAGCTTCAGACCGCGGGCCAGGCGACGCTCCGCCACCAGCGCGGCGGTAAACAGCAACAGCTTGTCTTTTTCTCTGGGTGTCAGTTCCATAGCGTTCTCTTAAGTCAGCCAGATTCGGGGGAGTACCGGAGATTTGCCGGTCAGGTGCGGGCGCATAAATTGCCAGATATCGCGCATCGCCCGCTGGCAAAGCAGATTATCGTCACTTAGAAAGCGTACCGTCAGCAGACCGTCGGTGAGCGTCGCGCCGGCGTAGTTTGCCAGCGGCGTAAGTTTTTCGCGTACGCCTTCGAGCAGCGTTTCGTTCGCCGGGTAGAACAGCATCGTTCCCACCCACGGCTGCTGCGCGACGCAGGCCAGCTGTCCATCGGCCAGGCTCAGGCGCTCAATCAGCAGCGGAGAGCCGCCGACCCACACCTCCAGGCGATTGGCGAGCGCGCCGTGGCTAAAGGCTTCGCCGATGACCGGCCGGCCAAGGCACAGCAGGTCCCACGCCAGCAGCGTGCTGGAGGCGGCGAGATGAAAGGCGGTAGACAAAGCGGCGTTGGCGCCGGGAAAGAAGATCGCGTCCTGCGGCAGCCACTCGAGCGTTGAGTTTTCGGCCAGCGTCAGGGTTTGCTGAAGACGCGCCTGCGCGCCGCTGCTGCGATAGAACTTGCTGGCGCCGGGCATGGTGATCAGCGTGTGGCACCCGGGATCCATCGTCGCGCTAATGGTGAGCTCATCGCCGCCGACGATACCGCCGGGCGGATGAAGCAGATAGAGGTGGCAGGTCTCTTCTTCGGGATAAAACGGGCGCTGAACGGTGAGGGGACCAACATGACGACGGGAGGCGAGCGTGGTTTTCCCGCCGAGAAATTGAAACTGGAGGTCCAGCGAGGCCTGCCAGCCTTTTTTATTCTGTGGTAACACGGTGCCGTGCAATGTCGCGCCCCTGCAAAATCAAGATAAAACAGCAGCGAAGAGTATTGATCGGGGGCCAACCATCCCGGTCATATGAAAAGCTTATGCCCGTCATACTTCGAGCCGCAGCCGCGTTGGTTTACTTTAATCACCTGGGACTCACTTGCCGTGAGTTGCGGCGCAGCAACGTTTATTTCTGCTCCGGCGTTTTTTTCTTCTTTTTGAGCCGGGTCCAGATGCGGGTTTCCTGACGACGCCACAGACGCTGTATGTTGTCGTGATGGCGCAGCAGAATCAGGCATGACAGCATCGAAACCGGGAAAGTGTACTGCGGTTTGAACCACCAGACATAGAACGGCGCAATCAGCGCGCTCACGATAGCCCCCAGCGAGGAGTAGCCGCTGAGCAGAATCGTCAGCAGCCAGGTTCCGGCCATCACGCCGGTGAGATCCCAGCCGATAGGAGCAATGGCGCCGAAAGCGGTGGCCACGCCTTTACCGCCGCGAAAGTTAAAAAATACCGGCCAGATATGGCCCACGCAGGCGGCGATCGCCACCAGGCCGAGCCAGAACGGCGTCAGGCCTAATGCCCACGCGCCCCAGACCGGCAGCATGCCTTTCAGTACGTCAAAAATAAGCACCGCTACGGCTGCGCCCTTGCCGCCAATTCGCAGGACGTTCGTCGCCCCTGGATTGCCGGAGCCGCTGTCGCGAGGGTCGGGAAGGCCAGCGAGGCGGCAAACGAGAATGGCGCTGGAGATTGAGCCGCAGAGGTAGGCGAGGATAACCAGTCCAGGCGCGATTGCACTCATCAGCTGTTCCATTTTGAAAGTGTCGTTTTATCCCCTGCGCACTGCGCGTTGTCCGCGCATTGGCTCGCCGGGACCCATAGCGACGCTATGCTCCTGGAGCCTTGCCGCGTCGCTGTCTTCCTGCAACGCAAATTATTTAGGGGATGTCTTTGCATCTGTGGATAATACGCATAATTGGCCGGAAGTGGTATCCGGTTTAGCCAAAAAGCAGGCAGGTCGTGATGGATATTGTATTTATAGAGCAACTTTCGGTAATCACCACAATTGGTGTTTACGACTGGGAACAGACCATCGAACAGAAGCTGGTGTTCGATATCGAAATGGCGTGGGATAACCGCAAAGCGGCGGCCAGCGATGATGTCAGCGATTGTCTCAGCTATGCTGATATCAGCGAGCTGGTAATCAGCCACGTCGAAGGCGGGCGTTTTGCGCTGGTGGAACGCGTGGCGGAAGAAATTGCCGACCTGCTGCTGGAAAAGTTTCAATCTCCATGGGTACGTATTAAAGTCAGCAAACCTGGGGCGGTAGCCCGGGCGGCTAACGTCGGCGTCATTATTGAACGTGGCCTTAATCTGAAACAAAACTTTTCAGGTCATACTCGTTAAACAAATTGCGTTTATACCGGTCATAGAATCCGGCCATCAGGCTATTTTCTTTGCCGTTTTGCCCTGTGATAGCGCTCGAAATCCTTGCGTACAACCTGTACGCTCACTTTTCTGCGCGCTGTCTGTGGCCAAATAAGCACGCCTGATAGCTCGGTTCTTCGTTCCTGGTTTTTTCATTTTACTTTTTAAAGGGTTTAATTGGATGAGCGATATACACTCGCTGCTGATAGCGGCAATATTGGGTGTGGTTGAGGGTTTGACAGAATTTTTACCTGTCTCCAGTACTGGTCATATGATTATTGTCGGTCATCTGCTGGGTTTTGAAGGCGATACCGCGAATACGTTTGAAGTCGTCATTCAGCTTGGTTCCATTCTGGCCGTTGTGGTGATGTTCTGGCGCCGCCTGTTTGGTCTTATCGGCATTCATTTTGGCAAAAAGCCCGAGCATGAAGGCCAGGGCAGCGGTCGCCTGTCGCTTATCCATATTCTTTTGGGGATGATCCCGGCGGTGGTGCTGGGGCTGATTTTCCACGATACCATCAAGTCGCTGTTTAACCCGATAAACGTGATGTATGCGCTGATTGTGGGCGGCGTGCTGCTGATCGCGGCGGAAGTGCTGAAGCCGAAACAGCCGCGCGCGGTGGGCATTGATGATATGACCTATCGTCAGGCGTTCGTCATCGGCTGCTTCCAGTGTCTGGCGCTGTGGCCGGGCTTCTCGCGTTCCGGGGCGACGATTTCCGGCGGGATGCTGATGGGCGTCAGCCGCTATGCGGCCTCTGAGTTCTCGTTCCTGCTGGCAGTGCCGATGATGATGGGCGCAACCGTACTGGATATGTACAAGAGCATTGGCTTCCTGAACGCCGGCGATATTCCGATGTTTGCCGTCGGTTTTATCACGGCATTTATCGTCGCGCTGATTGCGATTAAAACCTTCCTGCAGCTGATTAAACGTATTTCGTTTATCCCGTTCGCCATCTACCGTTTTATCGTTGCGGCAGCGGTCTACGTGGTCTTCTTCTAAGCGCCCGCCCTCAGTCCCGCGGCTGAGGGCAACGCTTTTCTTTCCAGCGGGCGACGGCCTGAATCCGCCGACGCGTCAGCTCTTCACGAATTTCAACGCCCTGAAAACCTTCCGCCACCACCTCTTTTGTTGAAACCGACCGGGCAACATCCCAGGCTTCCAGCAGCAGGCGACCCTGCGGATAATCGCAGGCTTCAAAGCCGGTGCGCCCGCGCACGTCGGCCTCGCTGGTTAACGCGATTTGCCTGACACGATGCGGCTTGCGCCAGGCGTCGATATTATCGAACAGCTTGACCAGCGTTTTCGGCTGCAGGATGGGCAGCGTATGAATCAGATCGTGAAATTCGGCGACCAGTTTTGCCAGGTCGCGCAGCTCGTTTGGCACCCGCAAACGGGCGCAGAGCTGCTCGACCAGCTTAACGCCAGCCGGACCGTGACCATGATGGCGCGGCCAGAGCGCTTTCGGCGTCAGCCCTTTCCCGAGGTCGTGGCATAGGGTGGCAAAACGGACATCCACTTCGGGCGAGAGCATCGCCGCCATGGTGACGGTCATCAGCGTGTGCAGGCCAGTGTCGATTTCCGGGTGCCATTTAGCCGGGGCCGGTACGCCATAAAGAGCGTCGACTTCCGGGAACAGCACCTTGAGCGCGCGGCAGTCGCGTAATGTCTGGAAGAAGACCTGCGGATTGCGGGTGGAGAGGGCGCTTTCCGTCTCTTTCCACACCCGCTCGGGCGTGAGGTGCGCCAGCTCGCCGGCATCGGCCATCGCCCGCATCAGCGCCATGGTTTCATCGGCGATGCGGAACCCCAGATGAGCGTAGCGGGCGGCAAAACGCGCCACGCGCAGGACGCGTAGCGGGTCCTCGCTAAAGGCGGGCGAGACGTGGCGCAGCAGGCGCTGGCGTAAATCAGCCTGGCCGCCGTAGGGATCGATAATCTGGCCGTCGGCGTCCTGGGCCAGCGCGTTGATCGTCAGATCGCGGCGCAGCAGGTCTTGCTCAAGGGTGACGTCAGCGGCGGCATAGCAGGTAAAGCCGGTGTAGCCGGAGCCGGACTTGCGCTCGGTGCGCGCCAGCGCATACTCTTCGCGGCTTTGCGGATGCAGGAACACGGGAAAATCACGGCCTACCTGCTGGTAGCCCGCGTCGAGAAGTTGCTGAGGCGTGGCGCCAACCACGACCCAATCTTTGTCTTTAACCGGTAGCCTTAATAACGCATCTCGTACTGCACCACCGACCAGATAAACCTTCACGCCTCACTCTCCCGTCTTTATTTTCTTACGATGATACGTAAGTCTGGCAGAGAAGACGAATTAGTTCATCCAGCGGTCTTTGCGTTTGCGGCTCGGTACCAGGTGCGGCAACACCAGTCCGAGGATCAGGCCGACGCCCAGCACGCCGCCGCCGTACATAAACCACTGCATGATAATGGTGCGCTGTTTGTCATCAAGCTGCAGATTTGCGGCGTTTACCTTTTTCTGCGCGACAACCAGCTCATTTTTCAGCTTTTGGTTCTCTTCTTTCAGACCGTTTATCACGGCGTCGCTACCGGCGACTTTCTTCTGCATGTCCGCCGTGCGCTGATTCCAGGTGGTGTCGATGTTGTTGAGTTTGTCGGTCAGGGTTTTGACCTGGTTTTCCAGATCCGGCACGCGGGTGCGCAGGCTGGGCTCGTTGCTCAGCTCTTTTAAGGGGATCCAGGCGGTACGGCCGCTGTTGTCGCGTACCTGAGCATAGTTCGTGCTGTCGTTGGTTTGCAGCACCGCGACTTCTTCACCGGCGTTGATGGTGCCCACGAGACGATAGTTATCGCCCGGACCGCTGCGCACCCAGGTATTCAGTTCATCTGAAACGTAACGTTTTTCTTCCGCGTGGACCGCCGTGGCGGCGCTCAGCGCCAGCAAAGTCAATGTAATAAGGCGTAATTTTGGCATCAGGTCATCGTTTGGTCATAAAAAGTTGAACGATAGTAGTGGCATCGCCGAAGCGACGCAAAGTTTTCCGCCACAATCGGAATCATCCAGGAGGTGGCCCGGCAAAATGCGCATTGCATGGCGATTCGCCGCAAAATACTATTTACTGACAAGAAATATCGTTGTTAGTTCGCCGCAATTTCCCGGCACAGCATATAAGCGGAAGAATTCAGTCATGGCTCAAGAAATCGAATTAAAGTTTATCGTCGCTCAGGATGGCGTTGACGCGCTGCGTCAGCACCTCAACGCGCTGGAGGCAAAGCATACGCCAGCGGGTCAATTGCTGAATATTTACTATGAAACGGCGGATAACTGGCTGCGCCGCCACGACATGGGGCTGCGCATTCGCGGCGACCAGGGGCGCTATGAAATGACGCTGAAAATCGCCGGGCGCGTCGTCGGCGGCCTGCATCAGCGTCCGGAATACAACATTCCGCTGGACACCCCGGAGCTGGCGCTGGAGAAACTGCCGGCTGAGGTCTGGCCGCAGGGGGAACTGCCGGCGGCGCTCGCACAGAACGTACAGCCGCTTTTCAGCACCGATTTTGAGCGTGAAAGATGGGTGGTCAAAGAAGGCGACAGCGAAATTGAAATCGCGCTTGACCGCGGCGAAGTTAAAGCCGGCGAGCATCAGGAACCGATTTGTGAACTGGAGCTGGAACTGCTGTCCGGTACTACCCAGGACATTCTGACCCTTGCCCGTCGCCTGCTGGATACCGGCGTACTGCGTCAGGGCAGCCTGAGCAAGGCGGCGCGCGGTTATCATCTGGCGCAGGGCAATGAAGAACGTCCGCTGACCGCGTTAACGATCCTTCGCGTCGCGCCGAAGGCCAGCGTCGAGCAGGGTCTGGAAGCGGCGCTGGAAAGCGCGCTGGCGCACTGGCTGTATCATGATGAACTCCTCAATCGCGGCAATGCAAAAGCGAAAGCGGAGATTTTGCACGCTATCGCCCGCGTGCGGCACGCGCTGGTGCTGTTTGGCGGTATTGTCCCGCGCAAGGCCACCACGCTGCTGCGTGAGCGTCTGAGCGAAGCTGAGGCGGCGCTGGCGGAGGCCGAAACCGCCCAGGCGGCGCTTTTCAGCGTGGCGACCGTCAGAGCCAAGCTGACGCTCACCGATCTGTTGATAAACCGCGGCTGGCGTCCCTTCCTGAACGCAGCCGGAGAGCAGAAAATTGCCGGTTCGTTTAAACGCTTCGCGGATATTCAGCTCTCCAGAGCGGCGGCGGAGCTGAAAAACGCCTTCCGCCAGCCGTCCGCTGACGGTTATGTCGATCAGCTTCCGCGCCTGACCCGTGAAATTGACACCGTTCAGCTGCTATCCGGCGCTTATATCGACGCTGCCGCGCCGTGGCTGGAAAACTGGCAAGAAACCCGCCGGGCGATTGCGCATAACGACAGCAGCGTTATCGAATATTTTCGTCGCCAGGCGCTGGCCGCGGAGCCGTTCTGGCTGCATAGTGGAAAACGATAATTTCAGGCCAGGGAGCCCCTAAGATGCCGCTTTCTTCGCAATTACAGCAGCACTGGCAGACGGTCGTAGGCCGGCTACCAGCGGATTTTCCCGTATCGACGTTGAGCGATCGGGCGCAATCGGTCATGGCCTTTAGCGATTTCGTCGAACAGAGTCTGATCGCGCAGCCGCAGTGGCTGGCAGAGCTTGAAAGTGCGCCTCCCGAGGCGCAGGAGTGGCATCACTATGCCGACTCGCTGCAGGTTCGCCTGGCCGAGGTCAATGATGAAGCCGCGCTGATGCGCGAGCTGCGCCAGTTTCGCCGTCGGATCATGGTGCGTATCGCCTGGGCCCAGGCGCTATCGCTGGTCAGCGAAGAGAGCAGCCTGCAGCAGCTAAGCGCGCTGGCGGAGACCTTAATCGTCGCCGCGCGCGACTGGCTATACGCCGCCTGCTGCCGTGAATGGGGCACTCCGTGTAATGCTGAAGGTACGCCGCAGCCGCTGCTGATCCTCGGGATGGGCAAGCTCGGCGGCGGCGAGCTGAATTTCTCCTCCGACATCGATCTGATTTTCGCCTGGCCGGAGCATGGCGCCACGCGCGGCGGCCGTCGCGAGCTGGACAACGCCCAGTTTTTTACCCGCCTCGGGCAGCGCCTGATTAAGGTGCTGGATCAGCCCACCCAGGATGGCTTTGTCTACCGCGTGGATATGCGCCTGCGCCCGTTTGGCGACAGCGGCCCGCTGGTGCTGAGCTTTGCCGCGCTGGAGGATTATTACCAGGAGCAGGGGCGCGACTGGGAGCGCTACGCGATGGTGAAAGCGCGAATCATGGGCGATAACGATGGCGTTTACGCCAGCGAACTGCGCGCCATGCTGCGGCCGTTTGTCTTCCGCCGCTATATTGATTTCAGCGTGATTCAGTCTCTGCGCAACATGAAGGGAATGATCGCCCGTGAGGTGCGCCGTCGGGGACTGAAGGACAATATCAAGCTCGGCGCGGGCGGCATCCGCGAAGTGGAGTTTATCGTCCAGGTCTTCCAGCTGATTCGCGGCGGACGCGAACCGATGCTGCAACAGCGGGCTTTGCTGCCGACGCTGGCCGCTATCGAAGAGCTGCACCTGCTGCCGGAAGGGGATGCGCAGAGGCTGCGCGAAGCCTATCTGTTTTTGCGTCGCCTGGAAAACCTGCTGCAAAGCATCAACGACGAGCAGACGCAAACCCTGCCGCAGGATGAACTTAATCGCGCCCGGCTGGCCTGGGGGATGGGGGCTGCCGACTGGGATACGCTCAGCGCGCGGCTGGCGGAGCAGATGGCCAACGTGCGGCGCGTGTTTAATGAATTGATCGGCGACGATGAAACCCAGTCGCCGGATGAACAGCTTGAAGAGTACTGGCGCGAACTGTGGCAGGACGCGCTGCAGGAGGATGATACCAGCCCGGCGCTGGCGCATCTCGCCGACAGCGATCGCCGCAGCGTGCTGGCGCTGATCGCCGATTTTCGTAAAGAGCTGGACCGGCGCACGATTGGCCCGCGCGGCCGTCAGGTGCTCGACCAGCTCATGCCGCATCTGCTCAGCGAAATCTGCTCGCGCGCGGATGCCCCGGTGCCGCTGGCGCGCATTACGCCGCTGCTCACCGGGATTGTCACCCGCACCACTTACCTGGAGCTGCTGAGCGAATTCCCCGGCGCGTTAAAGCACCTGATTAGCCTGTGCGCGGCATCGCCGATGGTCGCCAGCCAGCTGGCTCGCCATCCGCTGCTGCTGGACGAGCTGCTGGACCCGAATACGCTTTATCAGCCAACGGCCACCGATGCCTATCGCGATGAACTGCGCCAGTATCTGCTGCGCGTACCGGAAGATGATGAAGAGCAGCAGCTGGAGGCGCTACGCCAGTTTAAGCAGGCGCAGCTGCTGCATATCGCCGCGGCCGATATCGCCGGAACTCTGCCGGTGATGAAAGTGAGCGATCACTTAACCTGGCTGGCGGAGGCGATGATTGACGCGGTGGTCCAGCAGGCCTGGCTGCAGATGGTGGCCCGCTACGGGCAGCCGACGCACCTGCACGATCGCCAGGGGCGCGGTTTTGCGGTGGTTGGCTACGGTAAGCTGGGGGGCTGGGAGCTGGGCTACAGTTCCGATCTCGATCTGGTGTTCCTCCACGATTGTCCGATGGAGGTGATGACCGACGGCGAGCGCGAAATCGACGGTCGTCAGTTTTATCTGCGGCTGGCGCAGCGCATCATGCATCTTTTCAGCACTCGCACCTCGTCGGGCATTCTGTACGAAGTGGACGCTCGCTTACGTCCTTCTGGTGCGGCGGGCATGCTGGTGACCACCGCCGATGCCTTTGCTGATTATCAACAAAATGAGGCATGGACCTGGGAGCATCAGGCGCTGGTTCGCGCCCGCGTAGTGTATGGCGATCCTGAGCTACAGGCGCGCTTTGACGCCATTCGTCGTGATATTCTTACGACCCCGCGAGAAGGCGAAAAACTGCAGACCGAAGTGCGGGAAATGCGCGAAAAAATGCGCGCTCACCTGGGGAATAAGCATCACGATCGCTTTGATATTAAAGCCGATGCCGGGGGTATCACGGATATTGAATTTATTACCCAGTATCTGGTCCTACGCTATGCCAGTGATAAACCGAAGCTCACGCGCTGGTCCGATAACGTCCGTATTCTGGAACTGCTGGCGCAGAACGACATTATGGACGAAGCAGAGGCGAGGGCGTTAACTCACGCTTACACCACGCTGCGCGATGCGCTCCATCACCTGGCGCTGCAGGAGCAGCCGGGGAACGTGGCGCCAGAAGCGTTTAGCCAGGAGCGTGAACAGGTCAGCGCCAGCTGGCAGAAGTGGTTGATGGCTTAACTAAAAAACCGGGTGTGCTATTATCGCGCGCAAAGTTTGCGTCTCGCAGGAGAGAGGAATGAAAGTAACGCTGCCAGAGTTTGAACGTGCAGGAGTGTTGGTGGTTGGCGATGTGATGCTGGACCGCTACTGGTATGGTCCCACCAGCCGTATTTCGCCGGAAGCGCCGGTGCCGGTGGTGAAGGTGGAAAATATCGAAGAACGTCCTGGCGGCGCGGCAAACGTGGCGATGAACATTGCGTCGCTCGGCGCGACCTCTCGTCTGGTTGGCCTGACCGGGATTGACGATGCCGCCCGCGCGTTAAGCAAGGCGCTGGCCGACGTCAACGTGAAGTGCGACTTTGTGTCCGTCCCGACCCATCCGACGATTACCAAACTGCGCGTGCTGTCGCGCAACCAGCAGCTGATTCGTCTCGATTTTGAAGAGGGTTTCTCCGGCGTCGATCCGCAGCCGATGCACGAGCGTATTCAGCAGGCGCTGAGCTCCATTGGCGCGCTGGTGCTGTCTGATTACGCCAAAGGCGCGCTGACCAGCGTCCAGACCATGATTAAGCTGGCTCGCGACGCGGGCGTCCCGGTGCTTATCGACCCGAAGGGTACGGATTTTGAACGCTATCGCGGCGCCACCCTGCTGACGCCTAACCTCTCAGAGTTTGAGGCGGTCGCGGGTAAATGTAAGGATGAAGAAGAGATCGTTGAGCGCGGGATGAAAATCATCGCCGATTTTGACCTCTCGGCGCTGCTGGTGACCCGTTCCGAGCAGGGGATGACGCTGCTGCAGCCGGGGCGACCGCCGCTGCATATGCCCACTCAGGCCCAGGAAGTCTATGATGTTACCGGTGCGGGTGATACGGTCATCGGCGTGCTGGCGGCGACGCTGGCCTCCGGCAATACTCTGGAAGAGGCCTGCTACTTTGCCAACGCGGCGGCGGGCGTCGTGGTCGGTAAACTCGGTACCTCTACCGTTTCGCCTATCGAACTGGAGAACGCGGTGCGCGGGCGCTCCGAGACCGGTTTTGGCGTGATGAGCGAAGAAGAGCTGAAGCTGGCGGTTGCCGCGGCGCGCAAGCGCGGCGAGAAAGTGGTGATGACCAACGGCGTGTTCGACATTTTACACGCGGGCCATGTTTCCTACCTGGCTAACGCGCGCAAGCTGGGCGATCGGCTGATCGTTGCGGTGAACAGCGACGCGTCAACCCGGCGTCTGAAAGGCGACTCTCGCCCGGTCAACCCGCTGGATCAGCGGATGATCGTGCTGGGCGCGCTGGAAGCCGTCGATTGGGTGGTCTCTTTTGAAGAGGATACCCCGCAGCGTCTGATTGCCGGAATTCTGCCGGACCTGCTGGTAAAAGGCGGCGACTATAAGCCGGAACAGATCGCCGGTAGCGAAGAAGTCTGGGCAAACGGCGGCGAGGTGCTGGTGCTCAACTTTGAAGATGGCTGCTCGACGACCAACATCATCAAGAAGATCCAGAAAGATAACAAACAGTAATGTTTTCTCTTCGCACCGTAGCGGCGGTATGTCCGGAATTATCGCGCTAACCGAGGCGTAACCGGCGATAACGCTGCAAAACAGGACAAAAGAGGCCCGCGATCGCCTAATCGCGGGCCTCTTTTTATTTAATGACGGCATAAATGATTTGGCTCAACAAATCGCCATTTGAGGCGCATTTTTCGTACAAAAAAAGCTAAGGTAAGGATAAATACTGAAGTCAGTAAAAAGCATATGACCAATCAGAACACCAACGGCTGAAGGAGTATGCGTATGAAGAAAAACGATATGTATTTAATGAAGAATTTTGATTTTCTGGCCCAGAGCTTCGCCAGAATGAACGCACAAGGTCAGCCCGTCGATCTTCAGGCCATTGTTGGTAATATGGATGAAGCGCATCGCGAATGGTTTTGTCAACGCTATGAACTTTACTGCCGCCAGGCGAATAAAACCATGACGCCAGAAGCGGAGCTGGAGCACTAATCTACTTACCGCAGTACAGATACGACAACGGGCCTGACGGCCCGTTGCTTGTTTTACGGCTTCTCTTCGACGTCCGGCGCTGCCGGCGCGCTCGGCGAACGGTTTTCCAGATCGTTAAGACGCTGCTCCAGAAGCGCCAGCTTTTCACGCGTGCGCAACAGCACCTGCGTCTGCACGTCGAACTCTTCGCGGCTTACCAGGTCCAGGCGAGTTAACTGCGACTGGAGCACCTGACGGATTTTTTTCTCCACGTCTTCCCCCAGATCGCGGAGCCCCTTCGGCATTGATTCATGAACCTGACGGGCGATTTGTTCAATTTTTTTCGGGTCAATCATGGTGGTTTCCTGCTCTGGTCGGTTATCCGCTCATTGTAGTGCGATCGTCGGCGCCTATAAACCATAAATGTTTGAAGCTTATGCATTGCCGACGATAGTCAATAGCGTTATAGTTGCTTTGCTTATTCTCAGGGCGGGGCGAAATTCCCCACCGGCGGTAAATCAACCATAGCGTTGAAAGCCCGCGAGCGCTTTCTGCGAATGCAGAAAGGTCAGCAGATCCGGTGTAATTCCGGGGCCGACGGTTAGAGTCCGGATGGGAGAGAGTAACGGCTCAGCCGGGTTTGTACCCGCTTGCGTTGACTTTTGCCGCTAAACCGGCGCTCCTAAGACTGCCCTGATTCTGGTAACCATACAATTAATGAGGTTTTTTTTACCATGAATCAGACGCTACTTTCCTCTTTTGGTACCGCTTTTGAACGTGTAGAACGTGCTCTGGATGCACTGCGCGAAGGCCGCGGTGTGATGGTGCTTGACGATGAAGACCGTGAAAACGAAGGCGATATGATTTTCGCCGCTGAAACCATGACCGTTGAGCAGATGGCGCTGACCATTCGCCATGGCAGCGGCATTGTCTGCCTGTGCCTGACGGAAGATCGCCGTAAACAGCTCGACCTGCCAATGATGGTTGAGAACAACACCAGCGCCTACGGTACCGGTTTTACCGTGACCATCGAAGCCGCTGAAGGCGTGACCACCGGCGTTTCCGCCGCTGACCGCGTGACCACCGTGCGCGCGGCAATTGCCGATGGCGCGAAGCCGTCCGACCTGAACCGCCCTGGACACGTTTTCCCGCTGCGCGCGCAGCCGGGCGGGGTTCTGACCCGCGGCGGCCATACTGAAGCAACCATCGATCTGGTCACGCTGGCTGGCCTCAAACCGGCGGGCGTACTGTGTGAACTGACCAACGACGACGGCTCTATGGCGCGTGCGCCGCAGTGCATCGAGTTTGCTCAGCAGCACAATATGGAAGTGGTCACGATTGAAGATTTAGTGGCCTACCGTCGCGAACACGAGCGTAAAGCCAGCTGATTGCAGTCGTTGCGCTAAAAGTTGCGCTAAAAAATGAGAAAGCCGGGATATCCCGGCTTTATTGTTGAATAGCTCCAAAAGAAAGCTACTGATAGTTAATCTTTATAATCACATCTTTGCTAAAAGGGCCATCCTTGACTGAGACGGAGGGATTTTGGGTCAGCTCAGCAATATAGTTATGCGTGACGGTTGATGGTCGTCCCGGAATATAGGTAGCGAATGGCATATATTGGTTGAATATAACGTTAGTACTAGCCGTGCTATCATAGATATTCAATAGAAAGCCATTATTCATATCCAAATGAGTAATATCGTATAGGGTATCATTAGTATAGAAGCTGGTCGTGATATCGAATTGTTCAGTACAGCCTGCCGCCTGATCCCGGATGGTGGAGAGGCTGAACGTTTTTTTCAGCGCTGGCATGTCGGTTTTATAAGCATGAATGACGCCAAAATCCACTGTCTGACTTTCAGGGAAAAGCTTAACGGAAGCTGTACAGGTCAAAAACCGCACGTTATCTAATCCAGTAATATAATAACGTAAATTTTTGGCATCACTGAGCAGGTTTGCTCCCCCTTCGCCATCAAATTGCAGTACGTTAATGTCACCAAAATTATAGACTGTTGAGCTATCGGGAGGAATCGCTTTAACTTTAATATACAGGCGGAAGCGGGCGTTAAAGGATACATTTTTTTGCAGTACCGAACCATTACATACCGGGTCATGATAGATATTTGGCAGCGGTTTCTGATCTATTCTATCCAGACAGGCGCCTGTCTTGATGCCTTGATTAATGCCTTCGTAATCGACACCATCGTATGTTACGCCAAAAGTAAAATAAGGATTATTGAGTACCTCACTGCTATTAAACGCCGAGAGTTTTATCCAGGCATAAAGCTCTTCCGTTGGGGCAGCGCGACTCCAGTGGGAGGCTTTATCGCAGTACACGGTAATATTAATGTCGGAACTTTCCCAAATTTTCTTGCCAGGCGTAATGTCGTTAGGAATGGTAAAGGAAGGAAGTGTAGCAATGTAAGAAAGCGCTCCTCCTTCGTTATTTTGATAGCAATTTACTGCCCATGATGGCACAGAAAACAGGCTGATTAATAACGTTAAAAAACTTAGTAGTCTTTTCATTATTATCCCTTTTTCACCGGTTCAGACTGACAGACCACTTGTACAGAATTACAGCTGACTTTAAACATATTCAGGCCGCCGTAATCGCCAATAAAGCCTACCTGGAAATTAGCCGGCAGGTCTTTAATCTCCTGCGACGCCAGGCCAAACGGTTCAGCCATCATGCTGGATGTTTTTGGCAGCAGCGTTTTGCCATTCGTGCCGATATAACCCACGGTGATAAAGTAGGGGGAGTTGTTCTTTAACGTTAACCCGCTGGCCGTTCGGCTAATATCGAATTTACCGGTCAGATTCACCTGCCCGTTCTTCACTTCGACTGCCTTTGGTCGCCAGAAAATTTTAATGCGGCTCTGCATGGCAATTTGCATGACGTTTTTCTGTTCCGAGCGCGGCGGAATTTCGCGCACGTTGAAATAAAACAGCGATTCCCTGTCCGCCGGAAGCTGCGTCAACGTTGGCTGAGGAATCAGGCGAACCTGTACTTGCTCACCCGCCTCGAGGCGCACCATTGGCGGAACAGCAGTAATATAGTTTCGGGATTTTTTATTATCCTTATCCTCAATCCATGATTGGGCAAGGAAAGGGGCCGTTGTGCTCTGGTTGGTCAAGCGCACGGAGACGCTCTTATCCGACTGGTTAAGAATAATGCGGGTTCTGTCGGGCGACACGGCGGCATTTACCGCAAAGCTGGTACTCAACAAACAGAATAGTCCTTTCGCAAATGTCTTAATTTTCATCATCATTCATCCTGAATTAATGTGCGGGCTTACATGGTAAAATAATGGCCTGACCATCGAGATTGCTATGGTTAGGCGGTGTCAAATCACACACGTTGTCGTTCCATTTTAGCGTCAGGATGCTGTTTTCCTGTATTCCGCTCAGGTATACAAAGCCGTCATCAGCGACTAAACCTATATCGCGACCGGTTGCTTTGTCGGTTACGGTCACGCCCAGCGGTGGATAGCGTCCGTCTTCCTGGCGGATGACGCCGATGATCTGATAGCCTTTGGTCGCGCTCAGGGGCATATAGCCAATAGCGCCTTCGGTCAGCGTGGTGCGGATTACCGAGTTGGTTACATCCACGCCATCCGGCAGGTTGTTGTTGTTCACCATCACCATCGCCGTTGTGTAGTTACCCACTGACGGAACCACGGAAATACCAAACATATTGGTCATACTACGATGATTGTTTACCTCAACACCGGCTATTCCATCCGCATCCACCATGACGCGAGAACTGTTGCCAGTGTTGTAATCATGTAATGCCGCACCGTAACGGGTTGCCGTGAACGAGCCGTTCCAGCCAGCGCTGAGCGAGCGATAGCTGCTTGGCTTCACGCTACCGTTTACATTCAACCGGCCATAGGGTGAATAGTGCTGATAGTATCCGCGCATGGCCGCTTCGCCATCGCCAAACTCTTTATCTGTGCCTGAAACGGACATATTCCACGGGTTATTACGATCTGAACCATCGTACCAGGTTGCCGTTTGCGTCGTTGCGTCGTCGCCATAGCGCTGCAGGCTGTACATAATATTGCGATTATTTTCCAGCGGCAGGGTGAGTGAAAAGTAATATTGATTCTCTTCATCATCATTCCAGCGCACGCGGCTCATCGCCAATGAAGCTGAAATATTTTTAAACGCACCAATATCAAAGCTCCGGCTCAGAGAAAACGAGTAGTTCGTATTGGTTTCACTGTTCCAGTAGGTATTACGTGTGACACTCAGATAGGTATTTAGCTCCAGCGGCGCAACGAACTGATTAAAGGAGAGCACATAGCTCTCTTTCTCATTGGAGCTGGAGTCGGAGCCATCGCGCGAGCTGATATATTCGCTCATCGTGACGTACTCTTTATCTGAGAACCGGTAACCCGCGAAGGTTACCTGACTGTTTGTTTCTTCAAAACGTTTGGCATAGTTAGCGCGATAGCTGAAGCCGCGCTGTTTACCTTGATCGTCATTACGTAGATTAGCCTCGGCGCGGGTAATATCAAGGGAGAATGAGCCAAAACGGTTAAGGTTAAAGCCAACCCCACCGGTTGCCGCCTGATAGTCATCGGCGGTGACGATAGCGCCGCCGTAGAGAGAAACATCACTCAACCAGCCCCAGGAAGCCTCCCCGGTCCAGAAAAGGGGGTTATTCACATCATTGTGGGTCGTTGATGTGGGTTTACCCACTGAACTTTTATAACGTACCTGCCCTTTACGCGTCAGGTAAGGGATAGAGGCGGAACCAACCTGGAACGTACTTTTGCGTCCGTCTTCTTCCTCGATCGTTACATCCAGCTGCCCCTGCAAGGTTGTGCCCAGATCGGCGATGGTGAATGGCCCGGGGGAGACGGTCGTTTGATAGAGCGTGCGGCTGTTTTGCGTAACGGTGACTTTAGCGTTGGTCTGCGCGATGCCGCTTATTTGCGGCGCATAGCCGCGTAAATCTGGCGGCAGCATTTGTTCATCACTTTCCAGAGAGGCGCCGGTAAAGTGAAAAGTATCGTAGAGGCCTGAGCTCAGGTCGTACTGGCCCATCGTGAATTTTGACGTCAGGGACGGAATCGGGCGGAATAAATAGGTACGCGGCAGGCTGCTGCTGGTACCCGTTGATTTCCGCTCAGTAAACGATTGATCGTACTGATAATCGCTACGTAAGCGCCATGCACCGAGGTTGAAACCCAGTGTGCCATATGAGTTGACGCTCTGGTTGCTGTCGCCGTGGCTCGGCGTGTACTGGCTGGCGTAAAGGTTATAATCCAGCATAAGCCCAGCGATACCGTCGTCCCAGTACTCCGGCGGCGTCCAGTTTTTAGCCTGATATTTCATCCATGCCTGGGGTACGGTTAACGTCAGTACCATGTTCGCTTTATCCAGACGAATAATCAGCTCTGGCTGATGGCTGAGATCGAGACAGCCTTTTTGATTCCACATTTGTAGCGGTTCAATAAACGCATCGGCAAAGCCGAACTCTGCCAGGCGCTCTTTAGTGAGGCAAAGCTGAGATCCGCTTTCGTTATCAGCTTTTATCCACTCCAGGTGATAGGCTTTTGGTAAGGTATTTTTGTTGATCTGTACGCGTGCTACATAGGTGCCGACAGGAATATAGTCTTTTTTTTCAAATTGCGAGAGATCGATGTTTTTCCTGTCCTCAGCATCAATCATATCGGTATTGAATTCTATTGCATAAAGCGGCATTGATAGTGATGCGGTAAAACATACTGAGCAAAGGGTATGCTTTATTAAAAGGAATAACTTTCCTGGCATTAAACCGCTATGAATAATAGTGCGCATAAAATCCGTTTCTTTTAATAAAATAGACCAGGAAAGCCGGTGAATCCATCACCGGCTTGAATCGATAAAAATTAAGCGAAAGCGATAATTATTTATAAGCCAGGACGTAGTTTGCCTGAGCGTAAACATCACCCTCGGTTGCATTTTTACCTTTAGATTCCATGCGGGCGTGGAAGTCCAGGTTCTGAGTCGGGTTGGTATCGGTAAACACTACCGGCACTGCGGATCCCAGGGTTACGGTGTTGTAACCTGCGTCCATAATACGTACGCCAACGCCGGTAGCGCCGCCGTAGTTGCTTTCTTTGGTATTTACCATCAGGCTGGCGTCATTGCTGTCGACGTTGGCAGAAGTGAAGGTCACGTTCACTTTATCCGTTGTCGTTTTCACGCCTTTATCATCCGTTGTGCTCAGAATACAGTCGCGCAGTTTGATAGAGAAATCTGCAGGCTGAGAGTACTGGCCGCCGTTCAGTACGCTATCGGCAACCTGGCCGAGATCGACATCAATCTGAGAGCTTTCCGGTGTCACAGAGCAAGGGGCGGTAATAACGGTACCGGAGAAGGTGACAATACCGTGGCCCTGATCTTCAGCGCTGGCATTAAAAGCAGTCGCAGAAAAAACAGCGGTAGTGACAACAGCGAGCAGCGTTTTTTTAAACATGGAATATAGTCCTTTATAGATGATCAATATTAAATATGAGGTTTACGACAACTGGTATGGGATTGGGTTTGCTTGAATTAATATTAATTCAACGCGTAAAAACTATCATGCTGCTCACTGTTACGCATGTTAATTGTAATTAAAGGTAACTCGCAGTTTTCCTTAATGTATGCATTTTAGTGCGCTTTTTTTAGGATATTTCGCAATGTAATATCTCTTTTGACGGTGGCTTTACCTGTATTGATTGTTGATGTGAATAAATTTCGTTTGATACCCGCAGAATTAACGTCAAATTAATGCCAAAGCAATGAGGGCGAATGCTGTGAAAAGGCTATTTACGCATGGTCTTAATTGACTAAAGGTTAAATTTAATACCTGTTCTCAATTCATCATTAATGATGAATTCATGTAATGAATTGACAAGTGAAATAATGGGGGCATTGACTCAGCCAATGCCCACCGTTTGCAAAACCACCAGGCTTAATCCCATCACTGACATCCCGCACAGCACGCCATAGCTCGGGTTGCTTTGTGGATCGAGCTCTTTCGCCAGCGGCATAAGCTCATCAACCGACAGCGCAATCATGATACCGGCAACCGCGGCCATAACGGCGCCCATCATCACCGGGGATATCGCGCTGCCCAGCACCAGCCAGGCCAGCACGCCGCCGAAGATTTCCGCCATGCCGGAAAGACCCGCCCAGAACACCGCTTTACTTCTGGAGCCCGTGGCGGCATATACCGGTCCGGCTACCGCCAGTCCTTCCGGGATGTTGTGTAGTGCAACGGCTAACGCGACCCCCATGCCCAGCTCGAGATTATTGCTGGCCGTCACGAAGGTCGCAATGCCCTCGGGGAAGTTATGCAGGCTGATGCCTAAGGTCAGTAAAATCGCCGTACGGCGCAGGTTACGCGGGCGGGAAATGCCGGGAGACATCAGATCCTGCGGGTGGGCGTGAGGCAGCATGCGGTCAAGCGCAAAGTAGCCCAGAAGGCCGATAATAAACATGCCGTAGCCGAGCAGGGGGGACATGCCTTCGGTAGCCAGCGCGGCGGGCAGCATCTCCATCAACGAAATCAGCAGCATGATCCCGGCGGCGAATCCCAGCGAGAACCCCAGTAAGCGATTCGAGGGTTTCTGCCCGATAACGCCGAAAATGGCGCCAATAAAGGTAGCGCTCCCTGCCAGCAGGGTCAAAATGACGGGTGAGGACAACATTCACCTCCTTATGAAAATGATTCTTATTAAGAGTATCGTGATCCATTGACGATCGCGAGCGCGCGGATTCACTCTTTACCGCCGCTTACATTCAAATTTTCTGACGATCATCATCATGCTTATCTGAGTTTATCCTCCATAGAAAGAGCGTAATGTAAATACATCAACTTTCTTAATAAAGGATATCACTATGTCCCGTACCCGCATGCCCGCGCTGTTTTTAGGTCACGGTAGCCCGATGAACGTGCTGGAAGATAACATCTATACTCGCGCCTGGCGGCATCTGGGCGAGACGCTGGCGCGGCCTAAAGCCATTGTGGTGATCTCCGCGCACTGGTTCACTCGCGGTACAGGAGTGACCGCGATGGAGGCGCCGAAAACGATTCATGATTTTGGCGGTTTTCCCCAGGCGCTCTACGATACGCATTATCCGGCGCCGGGTTCGCCTGAGCTGGCCCAGCGTCTGGTCGAGCTGCTGGCGCCGGTGCCGGTGACGCTGGATAAAGAAGCCTGGGGCTTTGACCATGGTTCCTGGGGCGTGTTGATTAAAATGTATCCCGATGCCGATATTCCGATGGTACAGCTGAGTATTGATAGTACGAAGCCCGCGGCATGGCATTTCGAAATGGGGCGTAAGCTGGCTCAGCTGCGCGATGAGGGCATTATGCTGGTGGCAAGCGGCAACGTGGTGCATAACCTGCGTACCGCACGCTGGCACGGCGAAAATACACCTTATCCCTGGGCGGCGTCGTTTAATGACTACGTGAAGGCGAACCTGGACTGGAAAGGTCCCGTAGCGGAACATCCGCTGGTGAATTACCTGGCGCATGAAGGCGGATCTTTATCGAACCCGACGGCCGATCACTTTCTGCCGCTGTTGTACGTGCTGGGCGCCTGGGACGGTGAAGAGCCGATTACGATCCCGGTTGAAGGAATGGAAATGGGCTCCCTGAGCATGCTGTCGGTGGTCATTGGCGCCTGAAAATAGATAAACCCCGGCAGTAAACAATGCCGCCGGGGTTTGCTGTTACTCGACGAAAATGTGCGGATAAAAGCGCGACAGATCCTGAGTGATCAGCGCCCGGTCTTCGCGAATGCCAATTCCCGCCGGCTGGTCGTTAATCAGCCAGCTGCCGATGAGCGTGTAGCTGTCGCCAAACTTCGGCAACGGATAGAACGCCTGCACGATGGTGCCCTCTTCACCGTACGGCCCTTCTACCGCCTCCAGCACTTTGCCATTCTCCACGATAGAGACGTTAGCGCCTTCGCGGGAGAAGATCGGTTTGATAACGTACTTCTCCAGCTCCGGATGCGCATCTTCGCTGAAATAAGCGGCCAGCAGGTTCGGATGGTTGGGGAACATCTCCCACAGCAGCGGCAGCAGCGCTTTGTTGGAGATAATGCTCTTCCACGCCGGCTCCAGCCAGCGCACGCCCGCATCTTCCAGCTTGGTGGAGAACACCTCGCGCAGCATGTACTCCCATGGATAGAGCTTGAACAGATTACCAATCACCTGATCCTGCAGGTCGGTAAACTGGCCTTTTTCGCCGAGACCAATATCTTCGATGTAGAGGAACTCGGTCGCCACGCCCGCTTCTGCGGCGCAGTCCTGTAAATATTGCACGGTACCACGGTCTTCAACGGTATCGCGACAGCAGGCCATATGCAGCAGCTGGAAGCCGAACTGCTCGCGCAGCTCGCCAAAGCGATCGATCAGCTTCTCCTGCAGGCTGTTGAACTGATCGCTGCCCGCCGGCAGCTGACCGGCGTTCAGCTGATCTTCCATCCAGATCCACTGGAAGAATGCCGCTTCATAGAGGGACGTTGGCGTATCGGCGTTGTTCTCCAGCAGCTTCGGTTCACCCACGCCGTCCCACGCGAGATCGAGACGCGAATACAGCGAGGGCTGATGGGTTTTCCACGACTGGCGTACGAAGCCCCAGGTGTGTTTGGGGATGCGAAATTTGGCCATTAACTCATCGCTGGCGATGACTTTTTCCACCGCCTGCAGACACATCTGATGCAGCTCAGCGGTGACCTCTTCAAGCTTTTCAACCTGCGCCAGCGTCAGTTTGTAATAGGCTTCTTCGCTCCAGTATGGCTCGCCATACATGGTGTGAAAGTTAAAGCCATATTCTGTCGCCTTTTCGCGCCAGTCCGGGCGCTCGGTAATGCTGATTCTTTCCATGTCGCTTAGCCGCCCATCGAGCGTGAAGAAGAGGAGCTTGCTGAGCTACGCTGCATGGTTGATTGCTTAGCGACCGAGTCGCCAAACCCGCCGCGCGTCACGGTGCTGGTGGTGGCTGGTTTTGGCGCCATCGCAGTTTTCGGCACGGTCATGGTACGGCCCGGCTGCGCTGCGCCGTAGCTCTTACCGCCCGCGTCGGTGTATTTACCATAGGCCGGGCTGGCCGGGTTTTTTGAGCTGAACAGCGGCTGCTGAGCGCCCATTCCGCCGCCCATCATCCGGCCCATCATGTAGCCCGCCATCAGCGGCATCCAGAAGCTGCCGCTGCTTTGCGCCTGGGCCTGGTTTTCCGGAGCCATGCCTGCCTGAGCCGGCGCCTGCTGGCACTGACCTTCACCGAATTCGGCGACGCAATCTTCACGAGAGGCGTATTTCGGCGCGGTACGTTCTGCTTCTTTGAGTGCGTTGTTGTAAGCGGTGGTGCACTCTGCGGATTTGCTCGGGTTAGCGGCAGAGCAGTCATCGGCGTTTTGATACAGAGAAACCGTTTCATCGCTTTGTTCACAGCCGGCGAGCATAAATACCGCCGTCACGGCGAGCGCAACGGGAGTTAAATGACGAGCGCTCCAGCTTTTGCGGAAGGAGGCGTGTTTAATATTTTTTGTCCGTTTCATGTTTGTCTTCCTGGACCCAGTGGTATGCGTTTTGTTAACGCTCAGGATAGAGGATGAGTGGTGGAAAATGAAGCGAATAGGGGCGGAAAGCGGGGGATCTTTACGTTGCCTTACGTTTAACGCTTCGCTTACCCGCGGGGTAAGCGAAGCGTGGAGTGCGCAAGCTTAATTACTGGCGGAACGGATTGCTGCCGCTGGTGCTGCGTGCGGAAGCCGGTTTTGCCGCGGCGGTGTTGCTGTAGCCGTCAGCGCTGGCATCCTGCTGCGGATTTTCCGGCGCCACGCTGTCCGGCGAGGTCGGAATCGCTTTACCCAGCGTGTTGTTCAGCGCAACCAGGTCCTGCTCGTTCAGCGTACCGAGCGCGGACTTGATGTTCAGCTCGTTAATCAGGTAGTTATAACGCGCGTTGGACAGCTGCTGTTTTGCGTTATACAGCGTGGTGGTCGCGTCCAGGACATCGACGATGGTACGCGTACCCACTGAATAACCGGCTTCCATGGCATCCAGTGAACTTTGGGCAGACACCACGGCCTGTTTGTAGGCATTGATGCTGCTGATGGACGCGTTCACGTTGTTAAAAGAGGAACGAACGGTCTGCACCACGCTACGATGCGCGCTTTCCAGCTGCTCGCTGGCGCCGACAAAGTTGTACTGCGCCTGTTTAACCTGGGAGTTCACCATCCCGCCCTGATACAGCGGCAGGGAGAAGTTCAGGCCGATTTGGTTCTGCCCGATATCTCTGTCCTGCGTGGTGTTTTTAGAACCACTGTAGCTGTTATTAGATACGCTACTGGACGCGTTTAAATTCAGGGTCGGCAGATGCCCATCCTGCGCCTGGCGAATTTGCTCGCGCGCCAGGTCCTGGCTGAGTCGGGCCTGCAGCAGCGACAGGTTGCGGTTTTCCGCTTCTTTCAGCAGCGCGTTCACCGCCGATGGTTTAGTGGTTTTAAAACCATCAACGTTCAGCGAGGCCAGCTCCGGATAGTAGTTGCCGGTCACCTGGCGCAGCCCTTCTACGGCGTTATCGAGGTCGTTGCGCGCGGTGACTTCATTCGCCAGCACGGCATCGTACTGCGAACGGGCGTTCTGTACGTCAGTAATCGCCACCAGGCCAACGTTAAAGCGCTGGGTGGTCTGATCTAACTGGCGGTAAATAGCCTGTTTCTGCGCTTCGGTATAGGAGAGCGTATCGATCGCGGCCAGCACTTTAAAATAGGCCGTCGCGGTGTTCAGAATCAGCGTTTGCTGATCCGTCTGATAGGTGACGTCCTGAATGCCGGCGTTCTTTTCCTGCAGCGTCAGCGCACGCCATTTCGACATATCAAACAGAACCTGCGTGAGCTGCAGCGATCCGCTGGTGACGTCGGAATTCTGGTCTTTAGCATCACGGAAGCCGCTGGTATAGGTATAATCTGCACCCAGACCGAGCTGTGGCAATAACGGGCTACGCGCTTCGTTGATCTTCTCGAATGCGGCATCACGATCGGCTGCTGATTTACGCAGATCAGGGTTGCTGACACGCGCCTGCTGATAAACCTGCAGCAGGTTTTCAGCCTGGCTCATGGCGCTGAAGCCAGTCAGGCCCAGGCCGATAAGGATGGGAAAGAGTTTCTTCATTTGCATTCCTTGTTGTGAAGCATTTAGCGCTACTCAAATTCTAAAAATAATCACTGATTGTATAGAGTCTGTTACCGTAAAAAGTTGGCGTTATGTGCCATGGGGCGGTAATTTGCACCAATCTAGCATACGAGCCGTAAAACGGTAGCCACACCGCCTATAAATTCATAACTTCATGTTCTACAGGATATCGAAATGAGCGACGTCAATCAGCAGGGGATTACCTTCTCTAAAAACGATGTAGAAATTATTGCACGCGAAACGCTTTATCGCGGTTTTTTTTCGCTCGATTTATATCGTTTTCGCCATCGCCTGTTCAACGGTGGGATGAGCGGCGAAGTGACCCGCGAAATTTTTGAGCGCGGCCACGCCGCAGTCTTGCTACCCTTTGACCCGGTACGCGATGAAGTTGTGCTCGTCGAGCAGATCCGTATTGCGGCGTATGATACCAGCGCGAGCCCGTGGCTGCTCGAAATGGTCGCCGGTATGATAGAAGAAGGCGAGTCTCCTGAAGATGTCGCCCGTCGTGAAGCGGTGGAAGAGGCCGGGCTTATTGTTGGCCGGGTTAAACCGGTCCTCAGCTACCTGGCCAGCCCCGGCGGCACCAGCGAAAGGCTGTCTATTATGGTGGGTGAAGTCGATGCAACGACGGCAAAAGGAATTCATGGACTGGCCGACGAAAACGAGGATATTCGCGTTCATGTGGTGAGCCGGGAACAGGCTTACAGATGGGTGGAAGAGGGGAAAATCGACAACGCAGCCTCTGTCATCGCGCTGCAATGGCTGCAACTGCATTATCACAATTTACGAAACGAGTGGACAAAATGAAGCGTTATACGCCTGACTTTCCTGAAATGATGCGCCTGTGTGAAACCAACTTTGCCCAGCTGCGCCGCCTGTTGCCGCGAACGGATGCAGCGGGAGAAAAGGTGAGTTACCAGGTGGGCAACGCGCAATACCGATTAACCATCGTCGAATCGACCCGCTACACTACGTTAGTGGCGATTGAACAGACGGCGCCGTCGGTGAGCTACTGGAGTCTGCCGTCAATGACGGTACGGCTCTATCACGATGCAATGGTCGCTGAAGTGTGTTCAAGTCAGCAGATCTTTCGCTTTAAAGCGCGGTATGATTATCCTAATAAAAAGTTGCATCAACGCGACGAAAAGCATCAAATTAATCAGTTTCTGGCCGATTGGCTGCGATACTGTTTTGCACATGGAGCGATGGCGATTCCGGTTTGTTAGCGTCGTGAAACCTAAGGACACCATTTGGAAAGCCTGTTAAACCTACCTTTGGCTGGTGAGGCCAGAGTCAGGATATTACAAATTACCGATACTCACCTGTTTGCTGAAAAACATGAAACGCTGTTAGGTATCAATACCTGGGAAAGCTATCAGGCCGTACTGGATGCGATCCACGCCTCACAGCGAGAGTGCGACCTGATCGTTGCTACAGGCGATTTGGCGCAAGATCACTCTGCCGCGGCCTACCAGCATTTTGCTGAAGGCATCGCGAGTTTTACTGCACCCTGCGTCTGGCTACCGGGTAATCATGATTTTCAACCGGCAATGTACAGCACGCTGCAGGAATCCGGCATCTCTCCCGCTAAACGCGTATTGCTGGGCGACCACTGGCAAGTATTGCTGATGGATAGCCAGGTGTTCGGCGTGCCGCACGGCGAGCTGAGCGATTTCCAGCTGGAATGGCTTGAGCAGAAGCTGACCGAAGTTCCGCAGCGCTATACGCTGCTGCTGTTGCACCATCATCCCATGCCGTCAGGCTGTAGCTGGCTGGATCAGCATAGCCTGCGCAATGCCGGGGCGCTTGATTGCGCGCTGGCCGCTTTTCCTCGCGTTAAGCATCTGCTCTGCGGCCATATTCACCAGGAGCTGGACCTTGACTGGAACGGACGGCGCATGATGGCCACGCCATCCACCTGCGTGCAGTTTAAGCCGCACTGCGCGAACTTCACGCTCGATACCGTCTCCCCAGGCTGGCGCTGGCTGGAACTGCATCCTGACGGCACATTGACCACTGAAGTTTGCCGCCTCGAAGGCGTGAAATTTCACCCGGATATCGCTTCAGAAGGATACTGATGTCTACGCTTCTCTATCTGCATGGTTTTAACAGCTCGCCTCGGTCGGCAAAAGCGACTGCGCTGAAAGCGTGGCTGGCGCAGACCTATCCTGACATCTCGATGGTGATACCGGAGCTCCCGGTTTATCCCGCGCAGGCGGCTGAGCATCTGGAGTCTATCGTGCTGGAGCATGGCGGTGAACCGCTGGGCGTTGTCGGGTCGTCGCTGGGGGGATATTACGCGACCTGGCTATCGCAGTGCTTTATGCTGCCCGCCGTGGTAGTGAACCCCGCGGTGCGCCCGTTTGAGCTGTTGAACAATTTCCTTGGCCCCAATGAGAATCCATACACGGGGCAGCAATATGTGCTAGAGTCTCGCCATATTTACGATCTCAAGGTCATGCAAATTGACCCGCTGGAAGCGCCGGATTTAATCTGGTTATTGCAGCAAACGGGTGATGAAGTGCTTGATTACCGCCAGGCCGTGGATTATTTCGCCTCCTGCCGACAAACGGTAGAGGAGGGCGGTAATCACGCATTTGTTGGCTTTGAAGATCATTTCACTCAGATTATCGATTTTCTGGGCCTGCGCTGAGCGGTTCGGAACGACCTACGAATACACACCATGACGCAATCTTCATATAACGCTGATGCCATTGAGGTACTCACCGGGCTAGAGCCGGTTCGCCGCCGTCCGGGAATGTACACTGATACCACACGTCCAAACCATCTTGGTCAGGAAGTTATTGATAACAGCGTGGATGAGGCCCTGGCCGGTCACGCGAAACGCGTGGAGGTGATTCTCCATGCCGATCAGTCGTTGGAAGTTATCGACGATGGACGCGGAATGCCGGTGGATATCCACCCTGAAGAGGGGGTTCCGGCAGTTGAACTGATTCTTTGCCGCCTGCACGCCGGGGGGAAGTTCTCCAATAAGAACTACCAGTTCTCCGGCGGCCTGCACGGCGTAGGGATTTCGGTGGTCAACGCCTTATCGAAACGCGTTGAGGTGAACGTGCGCCGCGACGGCCAGGTCTACAGCATCGCGTTTGAAAACGGCGATAAAGTAGAAGATCTCCACGTGACGGGTACCTGCGGTAAGCGCAATACCGGGACCAGCGTGCACTTCTGGCCGGACGAAAGCTTTTTCGATAGCCCGCGTTTTTCCGTCTCGCGCCTTTCTCATTTATTAAAGGCCAAGGCCGTTCTCTGCCCGGGCGTAGAGATTGTTTTCCGCGATCTGGTTAACGACAGCGAACAGCGCTGGTGCTACGCCGATGGTCTGACCGACTATCTTAGCGAAGCGGTTAACGGCCTGCCGCTGCTGCCGGAAAAACCGTTCGTCGGCACCTTCTCCGGCGATACCGAAGCGGTTGACTGGGCGCTGCTGTGGCTGCCGGAAGGCGGTGAACTGCTGACCGAAAGCTACGTCAACCTGATCCCGACGATGCAGGGCGGTACCCACGTTAACGGCCTGCGCCAGGGGCTGCTGGACGCCATGCGCGAGTTCTGCGAATACCGCAATATTCTGCCGCGCGGCGTGAAGCTGTCGGCGGAAGATATCTGGGAGCGCTGCGCCTACGTCCTGTCCGTGAAGATGCAGGACCCGCAGTTTGCCGGGCAAACGAAAGAGCGCCTCTCTTCACGTCAGTGCGCCGCGTTTGTTTCAGGGGTGGTCAAAGATGCCTTCAGCCTGTGGCTGAACCAGAACGTTCAGTCGGCAGAGCTGCTGGCGGAAATGGCGATTTCCAGCGCCCAGCGTCGCCTGCGCGCGGCGAAGAAAGTGGTGCGTAAAAAGCTGACCAGCGGTCCGGCGCTGCCCGGTAAGCTGGCGGACTGTACCGCCCAGGATTTGAACCGAACCGAACTGTTCCTTGTGGAAGGGGATTCGGCGGGCGGATCGGCCAAGCAGGCGCGCGATCGCGAGTATCAGGCGATCATGCCGCTGAAAGGTAAAATCCTGAACACCTGGGAAGTCTCTTCCGATGAGGTGCTGGCTTCTCAGGAAGTGCATGATATTTCCGTCGCTATCGGTATCGATCCGGATAGCGACGACCTGAGCCAGCTGCGCTACGGCAAGATTTGTATTCTGGCGGATGCCGACTCCGACGGCCTGCACATCGCGACGCTGCTGTGCGCGCTGTTCGTCAGGCACTTCCGCACGCTGGTTAAGCAGGGTCACGTCTATGTGGCGCTGCCGCCCCTGTACCGTATCGACCTCGGCAAAGAGGTGTATTACGCGCTTACAGAAGAAGAGAAAACCGGCGTGCTGGAGCAGCTTAAGCGCAAGAAAGGCAAGCCGAACGTGCAGCGCTTTAAAGGGCTGGGTGAGATGAACCCGATGCAGCTGCGCGAGACCACGCTGGATCCGAATACCCGCCGTCTGGTACAGCTGATTATCAACGATGAAGACGAGCAGCAGACGACCGCCATGATGGATATGCTGTTAGCGAAGAAGCGTTCTGAAGATCGGCGTAACTGGCTGCAGGAGAAGGGCGATCTGGCGGAGCTGGACGGATAATAAAAAATCGGCCGGGAAACCGGCCGATGTCGTTTGCTTGCTTAAATACCCGCTTCAAGAATACGAATATTCATTTCCAGCACGTCGCCTTTCACGGCTTCGCCGTAGGCTTTCATGTGCGGCGTCTGCAGGTGCGCTTCAAGATGCGCGACGCTTTCCCACTGCTCGACCATCACGATGGAATCCGGTGAAGTAGTCTGAAAACTGACGCCAGCGGCGTGATCCACCAGCGGCGCATAGCCGTGGCAGCCTTCTTCCTGGAGAACGGTCGGGGTAATTTTTGCGAACTGATCCAGCACCGCCTGACGATGGTGTTGGCCCGGACGAGTGCGAATTTCAGCGATCACTGTCAACATGGTTAACTCAACTCCTTCTGTATATTCTCATCATACTTCAAGCCGCCGCTAAAATGAGCCGCGCTTGTCGTCTTTTCATAACTCACTACAGTTAACCAAAAATTTCCGCCAGATGCTTGCGATATTCTGCCGTATAACGCGGAACATCGGGCATTTTGATCACATCGTTGGCGATGAAGGTGGGCAGGGCGCTCATCCCAAGGAACTGGTTGGCCTTATGAAATGGCAGGTACACGCCGTCGACGCCAACGCCGTGGAAGAACTGATCTTTCTCGGTGAAAGCTTCCATCGGCGCGTTCCAGGTCAGGGACAGCATATATTTTTTCCCCTGAATCAGGCCGCCGGAACCATATTTCTTACTGGCGTCGGAGCGGGTGCGGCCATCGCTGGCATACAGCGCGCCGTGACCTTCGGTAAAGACATCATCAATGTACTTTTTCACCGTCCACGGTGCGCCCATCCACCAGCCCGGCATCTGCCAGATAACCACATCTGCCCAGAGAAAATTCTGCACTTCTTCTTTTATGTCGTAGTCGCTCTCGGCGCGGACGACCTTAACATCATGCCCGGCGTCGCGCAGATAACCATCCGCGACCTCGGTCAGGGTGTCGTTCAGCTGGCCGTTAGAGTGGGCGAATTTTTTCGCACCGTTAATAATCAGGATGTTGCTCATTTTTTATCCTCAACTTTTCAATTTTGAGGCTAATTTTACCCCGCAGGGCAAAGCGGTAAAATGAGCAAAATGTGCAAAGTCTTTTGCTTTTTTAGCAATAATGTCGCTACCAGCGAATGCGCGCCTCGAATCCGCCGTCCCGGGCGTTGTCGAAGCTGGCCGTCATCCCGTGCAGCGCGGCGATGCGTTTGACGATGGAGAGCCCAAGGCCGCTGCCGGGCTGTTCCTGGCCGGGAGGGCGATAAAAGCGCTCGCCGATGCGCGTCAGGGCCTCGGCGCTGATGCCCGGGCCGTTATCGCGTACGCGAAATTCACCCGCATCAAGGATGATGTCGACCTGGCTTCCGGCGGCGCTATAGCGCACGGCGTTATCCAGAAGATTGCGCACCAGCAGGCTCAGCAGCAGCGGCTGGCCGGTGCGCGTGATGTTTTTCGCGTTCAGGTGCAGGCGTAGCTCAACGCCGGCCTGCTGGGCGGGGTGGTACATCTCCATGACCGCCGACTGCAGCAGTTCATCAAGGGCGATAGTCTGGAGATCGTCCAGCAGCGCCAGCGAATCCAGACGCGACAGGGTGAGCAGCTGGTCGACCAGGCGAGTGGCGCGATCGATTCCCTGGTGAAGCTGCGCCAGCGCTTTATCCAGCCCTTGCGGATCGTCCGTTGAGAGCTGAGCCACTTCGGTCTGCACCTTCAGCGCCGCCAGCGGGCTGCGCAGCTCGTGGGCGGCATCGGACGTGAAGCGACGCTCGCGGATCATGGTGTCATGCGTCCGGGTAAAGAGCTGATTTAGCGCGTCGACCAGCGGGCGAACTTCGCTGGGCACGTTCTCGCTATTTAGCGTTTCGGCGGAGTCCGGCGCCCGGGCGCGCAGCGTGGTGGCCAGCTTTTTCAGCGGCGCCAGCTCCCGGCTCAACAGCACGATGAGCAGCAAAAACATCAGCGGCAGCGCAACCAGCCAGGGCGTAAGCTGGGAGGTGACGATATCCAGCGCCATCTCGCGGCGATAATCCCACTCCTGACCGACGGCGATACGATGGCGACCGTCGCGGGTGGTAAGCCACAGGAAGCGCCACTCGTCATCGTCGCCGCGCAGGTAGCCATCGCTGAACCCCTCCCGATGGTTACCCCACGGGATATCCTGGCCATTTTCGCCATCGTTAAGCACCATTTTGCCATCGGCGGTAAAGATAGCGAAAGCCAGCGCATCGTCATCGAGATGGCCATGTTTGACCTTTTTCTGCTCCCGCTCCTGCGGAGCGAGGGTATGGAGTTCGTCAACATTCATCGCGCTCAGGCGGCGGGCGAACAGCAGCTGCTGGGTATCGAACAGCTTATCCAGTTTGTCGGCGGTTTGTTGCCAGGCCACAAGGCTGGCAATGCCCCAGGCGGCGCTGGTCAGCAGCAGAAAAAGCAGCGTCAGGCGGACGCGCAGGCTCAGTCTACCCAGTCGTTTCATGCATCCCCCAGGGTATAGCCGATGCCGTGCACGGTGCGAATGAAGCCGCTGCCGAGCTTACGGCGCAGATGATGGACGTGCACTTCTACCGCGTTACTGGAGACATCGTCATCCCAGCTATAGAGCTTTTCCTCAATCAGCTTACGCGGCAGCACGCGTCCGGCGTTGCGCATCAGGAGTTCCAGCAGAGCAAACTCCTTTGGCTTGAGCGGCAGGCTCTCGCCGTTTAGCGTGGTCGTGAGTCGGCCTGGATCGAGAACAACATTGCCGTGCCGCAGCTCGCTGCTGCTGTGGCCGTGGGCGCGACGCATCAGCGCTTCCAGACGCGCGGCGACTTCAACCAGTGCGAAAGGTTTGCAGAGGTAGTCATCGGCGCCGAGACGTAACCCTTCAACGCGCTGGCTGAGCGCGTCGCGGGCGGTGAGGATCAGTACCGGTTCGTGGCGGCCTTTGTCGCGCCATTCGCGCAGAATATCCAGCCCATCGATGCCGGGCAGGGTCAGGTCCAGAATAATGGCGTCGTAAGGGGCGTGGTACAGCGCGGCTTTGCCCTCTTCGCCGCGGGTAAACCAGTCGACGCTGAAGCCCAGCTTGGTCAGGCCGGTTTTAAGGCCGTCGCCGATCAGTTTGTCGTCTTCCACCAGTAAAATGCGCATTTTCTGCTCCTGTGTCCCTCGGATATTCCCGCAGTAAAGCGCGTTGCGGCGCGCGCTGTACAGGAATAAAATTTATTTTTTCCGCTTAAGAAGTCGTTAAGTTTTGCCCGGTGTAATAGTGACGATATAAACACAAAGGGAGAACACATCATGAAGAAAATCGCCGCAATGACCGCTATCATCGCCTTAGTTTCCATGCCGGTACTGGCCGCCGGGCAGGGCGGATTTTCCGGACCCGGCTCGACGCAAACCAGCCAGACGACCACGCAAAACGGCGGGTTCATTGGCCCGAACGGGAGCGTAACGACGGTTGCGAATGCGAAAAGCCTGCGTGACGATACCTGGGTGACCCTGCGCGGTAAAATCGTGGAGCGTATTTCCGACGACCTGTATAAATTCCAGGACAGCTCCGGCACCGTGAACGTCGATATCGATCACAAGCGCTGGAACGGCGTGACCGTGACCCCGCAGGATACGGTAGAGATTCAGGGTGAAGTGGATAAAGACTGGAACTCAGT
Source organism: Klebsiella sp. CN_Kp113 (assembly GCF_040064585.1). Classification (NCBI taxonomy): domain Bacteria; kingdom Pseudomonadati; phylum Pseudomonadota; class Gammaproteobacteria; order Enterobacterales; family Enterobacteriaceae; genus Klebsiella; species Klebsiella sp. CN_Kp113. Next base: position 54,369 of record NZ_JBEAID010000069.1, read on the forward strand.
GGAAATCGACGTAAAGCAGATTCGTAAAATCACGCCATAATTTTCTTATCATCTTAAGCAAGATCGGTCAGGAACCGCACTCCTCGCTCTGTCAGAGTATGTTTCCGGGAGGATGCGATGAACGATACTCAGGTAAGCCCGGCCTTTGCCGGGCGTTTTCAGCAAGTGTGCTTGTACATTGAACGCCATCTGGACACGCCGCTGTCGCTGGAGACGCTTAGTGCGATAGCCCACAGCTCGCCGTATCATTTTCACCGGCAATTCAGCGCCTATAGCGGGGTACCGCTCTATCGCTATATCCAGTGGCTACGTCTGCGTCGCGCCTGTTGGCGACTGGCGTTTAATCCACAGGAAAAGATTATCGATATTGCCCTTGATGCGGGGTTCCAGAATCCTGAGTCGTTCAGCCGTGCCTTCCGCAGCGCTTTCGCGCAAAGCCCCAGCCAGTTCCGTCAACAGCCGGACTGGCTGGAATGGCATCGACGCGTGCCGAAACATACGCTACAGGAGCAACACCCGATGGATGTTAAAATAATCCAGCTACCTACCACTCAGATCGCGAGGCTGCGGCATCGCGGCAACCCTGATTTAGTCAATGAGACCGCCGCGAAGTTTATCGCCTGGCGCAAGGTGAGCGGTCTGTCCCCGGTCGCCAGCTGCGCAACCTGGGGAATCTCCTGGGACGACCCCGCGGCCACGCCGGCTGACGATTTTCGTTTCGATATTGGCGGTACGGTCAGCCAGCCGGTGCCGGAAAACAGCTTCGGCGTGGTGAATGGCGAGATCCCCGGCGGACGTTGCGCAGTGGTGCGTCATCACGGATCTCTGGACACGCTCGCGCAGAGCATCTGGTTTCTTTATCGCGACTGGCTGCCCGCATCGGGAGAGTCGCTGCGCGATTTCCCTGTTTTCTTTCGCTACCTCACTTTCGTGCATGAAGTCGGTGAGCATGAGCTGCAGACGGACGTTTATCTTCCGCTGAAATGAAGGATGTCCACTGAATTCCTCAACCAGCCTAACGCCCTGTGACTCAGGGCGTCAGATAGGGTATTATCGCCGGTAGTTTTGCCGTCCGAACGGCCGGTACGCAGATTGAGGATTCACGATTAATGAGCGATATGGCAGAGCGCCTTGCGCTGCATGAATTTACGGAAAACGCCTACCTGAACTACTCCATGTACGTCATCATGGACAGGGCGCTGCCGTTTATTGGCGATGGCCTGAAGCCGGTCCAGCGTCGCATCGTCTATGCGATGTCTGAGCTGGGTCTCAACGCCAGCGCCAAGTTCAAAAAGTCCGCCCGCACCGTCGGCGACGTGCTGGGTAAATACCATCCGCACGGCGATAGCGCCTGCTATGAAGCCATGGTGCTGATGGCGCAACCCTTCTCTTACCGCTATCCGCTGGTTGACGGTCAGGGGAACTGGGGGGCACCGGACGATCCTAAATCCTTCGCCGCGATGCGTTATACCGAATCCCGTTTGTCGAAGTATGCTGAACTGCTGCTGAGCGAACTGGGGCAGGGCACCGTTGACTGGGTACCGAACTTCGACGGCACTTTGCAGGAGCCGAAGATGCTGCCTGCGCGCTTGCCTAATATTCTGCTCAACGGCACTACCGGCATTGCCGTCGGCATGGCGACGGATATTCCGCCGCACAACCTGCGTGAAGTCGCTCAGGCGGCCATTACCCTGATTGAAAAACCGCAGACCTCGCTGGACGATCTGCTGGATATCGTACAGGGGCCGGATTACCCGACCGAAGCGGAAATCATCACCCCCCGCGCCGAGATCCGCAAAATCTACCAGAATGGCCGCGGTTCGGTGCGGATGCGCGCGGTGTGGGCGAAAGAAGACGGCGCGGTGGTGATCAGCGCGCTGCCGCATCAGGTTTCCGGCGCCCGCGTGCTCGAGCAGATCGCCGCCCAGATGCGCAACAAAAAGCTGCCGATGGTGGATGACCTGCGCGACGAATCGGATCACGAAAACCCGACTCGCCTGGTGATCGTCCCGCGCTCTAACCGCGTGGATATGGAGCAGGTGATGAACCACCTGTTCGCGACGACCGATCTGGAAAAGAGCTATCGTATCAACCTGAATATGATCGGGCTCGATAACCGTCCGGCGGTAAAAAACCTGCTGGAAATCCTCTCGGAATGGCTGACTTTCCGCCGCGATACCGTGCGCCGTCGTCTCAGCTACCGTCTGGAAAAAGTCCTTAAGCGCCTGCATATCCTGGAAGGTTTGCTGGTGGCGTTTCTGAATATCGATGAAGTTATCGAAATTATCCGTCACGAAGATGAGCCTAAGCCGGCCCTGATGTCGCGCTTTGGCATCAGCGAAACTCAGGCGGAAGCGATTCTGGAATTAAAACTGCGCCATCTCGCCCGGCTGGAAGAGATGAAGATTCGCGGTGAGCAGAACGAGCTGGAGAAAGAGCGCGACCATCTGCAGGCCATTCTGGCGTCTGAACGCAAAATGAATAACCTGCTGAAGAAAGAGCTGCAGGCCGACGCCGACGCCTTTGGCGACGATCGCCGTTCGCCGCTGCGCGAGCGTGAAGAAGCGAAAGCGATGAGCGAGCACGATATGCTGCCGTCCGAGCCGGTCACCATCGTTCTGTCGCAGAGCGGCTGGGTGCGCAGCGCCAAAGGCCACGATATCGACGCGCCGGGGCTGAACTATAAAGCGGGCGACAGTTTTAAAGCCGCAGTGAAAGGGAAGAGCAATCAGCCGGTGGTCTTTATTGACACCACCGGGCGTAGCTACGCGATTGACCCGATCACCCTGCCGTCCGCACGCGGACAGGGCGAGCCGCTCACCGGTAAGCTGACGCTGCCGCCGGGGGCGACGGTAGAACATATGCTGATGGAGGCCGATGACCAAAAACTGCTGCTGGCTTCCGACGCAGGATACGGGTTTATTTGTACTTTCAACGATCTGGTCGCGCGCAATCGTGCCGGTAAGACGTTGATTAGCCTTCCGGATAACGCGCACGTAATGCCGCCGCTGGTGATTGAGGATGAGTCCGATATGCTGCTGGCCATTACCGCAGCCGGCCGCATGCTGATGTTCCCGGTGAGCGACCTGCCGCAGCTGTCGAAAGGCAAAGGCAACAAGATCATCAGTATTCCGTCGGCGGAAGCGGCTGCGGGCCAGGATGGCCTGGCGCACCTGTTCGTTCTGCCGCCGCAAAGTACGCTGACGATTCACGTCGGCAAACGGAAAATCAAACTACGTCCGGAAGAGCTGCAAAAAGTCACCGGCGAGCGCGGCCGCCGCGGCTCTCTGATGCGCGGATTACAGAAAATTGACCGGGTGGAGATTGATTCACCGCGTCGCGCCTCCGCGGGCGATAGCGAAGAGTAGGAACATCCTCCCCCGCGGTTCGGCGGGGGAGGTTAATATTTACCGCAAAATCGTTGTTTATTCAGGCATTGCGATGAACAATATCCGCCAGCGTCATTCGAGATGCGCAACGCGCTTTGCAATGATGCCCGATGCCTGCAATCTGCGAAACAGCGAGTATAATTCTAAGCGGTTTGGGTTTCAGAGGTAGCTATGCTATTTATTTTTCGACTAATTATCGTTGTCATCTATTGTATTCTGGTCTGCATCTTCGGCTGTATTTATTGTCTGTTCAGCCCGCGTAACCCTAAGCACGTCGCCACCTTCGGCCACCTGTTTGGCAAACTGTCGCCGGTCTTCGGCCTGAAAGTCGAGCTGCGCAAGCCAGCCGACGCGGAAAGCTACGGCAACGCTATCTATATCGCTAACCACCAGAATAACTATGATATGGTGACGGCATCAAATATCGTGCAGCCGCCGACCGTGACCGTAGGTAAAAAGAGCCTGGCGTGGATCCCCTTTTTCGGCCAGCTCTACTGGCTGACGGGGAACCTGCTGATCGATCGCAATAACCGGGCAAAGGCGCATGGCACTATTGCCGAAGTCGTGAACGCATTTAAAAAGCGCAATATCTCTTTTTGGATGTTTCCGGAAGGGACCCGCAGCCGCGGCCGCGGTTTGCTGCCTTTTAAAACCGGCGCTTTTCATGCTGCTGTCGCGGCTGGCGTGCCCATTATTCCGGTGTGCGTGTCTAATACATCGAATAAAATTAATCTCAATCGCCTGAATAACGGTCTGGTGATTGTAGAAATGCTGCCGCCGGTAGATACCAGCCAGTATGGAAAAGAGGGCGTTCGCGCGCTGGCCACGCACTGCCGCGAGCTGATGTCCGCGAAAATCGCTGAGCTGGATAAAGAAGTTGCCGAACGCGAAGCGGCCGCAAAGAAATAACACAGGAAACGCCGCAAACAGCGCGCGGATTGCTGGCGGGAAACGAATTCCCTTATTAATTAGTCAGTATTTCATGGAGTTAATATGTCACTCAGTCGGCGTCAGTTCATTAAGGCTTCAGGCGTAGCGCTGTGCGCGGGCGCCGCGCCGCTGAAGGCACAGGCCGCTGGCCAGCAGCCTGCGCTGCCGATCCCCCCTCTGCTGGAGTCCCGCCGCGGGCAGCCGCTATTCTTGACGCTACAGCGCGCGCACTGGTCGTTTACGCCCGGTACCCGCGCCTCGGTGTGGGGGATTAACGGTCGCTATATGGGGCCAACCATTCGCGTCTGGAACGGCGACGATGTCAAGCTGATCTACAGCAACCGCCTGACGGAAAACGTGGCGATGACCATCCGTGGTCTGCAGGTCCCCGGTCCGCTGATCGGCGGCGCCGCGCGCATGATGTCCGCTAACGCCGACTGGGCGCCGGTACTGCCAATCCGCCAAAGCGCGGCGACCCTATGGTATCAGGCCAACACCCCAAACCATATGGCAAAACAGGTCTATAACGGCCTGGCCGGCATGTGGCTGGTGGAAGATGATGTCAGTAAGAATCTGCCGATCCCCAATCACTACGGCGTGGATGATTTCCCGGTGATTATTCAGGACAAGCGTCTGGATAACTTCGGTACGCCTGAATACAGCGAGCCCGGTAGCGGTGGTTTCGTGGGCGATACGCTGCTGGTGAACGGCGTACAGGGGCCTTTCGTTGAGGTGTCGCGCGGCTGGGTGCGCCTGCGCCTGCTGAATGCGTCCAACTCCCGTCGCTATCAGCTGCAGATGAGCGATGGCCGATTGCTGCACGTGATTTCCGGTGACCAGGGGCTCCTGCCCGCGCCGGTTTCGCTGAAGCAGCTGTCGCTGGCGCCGGGCGAGCGTCGAGAAATTCTGGTCGATATGACCAACGGCGATGAAGTGTCGATCACCTGCGGGGAAGCGGCAAGCATCGTCGATCGTATTCGCGGCTTCTTCGAACCGTCGAGCATTCTGATCTCCACGCTGATTCTGACATTGCGCCCGACGGGCCTGCTGCCGCTGGTGACCGATAGTCTGCCCGTGCGTTTGCTGCCGACGGAAATTCTGGCCGGCGCGGCGATTCGCAGCCGTGAGATCACCCTTGGCGACGATCCGGGGATCAACGGTCAGCTGTGGGATCCGCAGCGTATCGATATTACGGCGCAGCAGGGCACCTGGGAGCGCTGGATTGTGCGCGCCGATCGGCCGCAGTCGTTCCATATTGAAGGCGTCATATTCCAGGTGCGTAACGTCAACGGCTCCGCGCCGTTCCCGGAAGATCGCGGCTGGAAGGATACCGTCTGGATCGACGGCCAGGTTGAACTGTTGGTCTATTACAATCAGCCCTCCTGGCCGCACTTCCCGTTCCAGTATTTAAGCCAGACGCTGGAGCTTGCCGACCGGGGCTCCATTGGCCAGATTCTGGTGAATCCGGCGCCGTAATTTATTCTGTCCCGGTTCCATGCGGCCGGGATTGGAAAAACCTCCTTCATTTCTTCCATCGTTCCGGCTTATAATCGCCGCCCTTTTTGATTATTTTTTTATCATTTCCCCGGAAGCAATATGAGCGCAATATCCCTGATCCAACCGGATCGTGACCTTTTCTCCTGGCCGCAGTACTGGGCCGCCTGCTTTGGCCCCGCGCCGTTCTTGCCGATGTCGCGAGAAGAGATGGATCAACTTGGCTGGGATAGCTGCGACATCATTCTGGTTACCGGCGATGCCTATGTCGATCACCCGAGCTTCGGCATGGCGATTTGCGGACGCATGCTGGAAGCGCAAGGGTTTCGCGTGGGGATTATTTCCCAGCCGGACTGGAATAATAAAAACGATTTTATGCGCCTGGGTAAACCGAATCTGTTCTTCGGCGTCACCGCCGGCAACATGGATTCGATGATCAACCGCTACACCGCCGACCGCAAGCTGCGTCATGACGATGCCTACACGGCGGGTAACGTTGCCGGTAAACGCCCGGATCGCGCCACGCTGGTCTATACCCAGCGCTGTAAAGAAGCCTGGAAAGATGTCCCGGTGATCCTCGGCGGTATCGAAGCCAGCCTGCGCCGTACCGCGCACTACGACTACTGGTCTGATACCGTGCGTCGCTCGGTTCTGGTGGACTCCAAAGCCGATATGCTGATGTTCGGCAACGGCGAGCGTCCGCTGGTGGAAGTGGCGCACCGTCTGGCCGCCGGCGAGCCCATCGGGCAAATTCGTGACGTACGCAACACCGCCATCATGGTGAAAGAGGCGCTGCCGGGCTGGAGCGGAGTGGATTCCACGCGTCTGGATACACCGGGGAAAATCGACCCGATTCCGCATCCGTACGGTGAAGATTTGCCGTGCGCGGATAACAAAACCGTCGCACCGCCAAAACAGGAAGCGAAGCGCGTTACCGTGCAGCCCCCGCGTCCGAAGCCGTGGGAGAAGACCTACGTCCTGCTGCCTTCCTTTGAGAAGGTGAAAGGCGACAAGGTTCTCTACGCGCACGCGTCGCGTATTCTGCACCATGAAACCAACCCCGGCTGCGCCCGCGCGCTGATGCAGAAGCACGGCGAGCGCTATATCTGGGTTAACCCGCCCGCAATCCCGCTCTCCACCGAAGAGATGGATAGCGTGTTTGCCCTGCCGTATAAGCGCGTTCCGCATCCCTCATACGGCGATGCCCGCATTCCGGCCTACGAGATGATCCGCTTCTCGATTAACATTATGCGCGGCTGTTTTGGCGGCTGTTCCTTCTGCTCAATTACCGAGCATGAGGGGCGTATCATTCAGAGCCGTTCCGAAGATTCGATCATCAATGAAATCGAAGCGATTCGCGACACTGTTCCCGGTTTTACCGGCATTATTTCCGATCTTGGCGGCCCAACGGCCAACATGTATATGCTGCGCTGCAAGTCGCCGCGCGCCGAGCAGACCTGCCGCCGCCTGTCATGCGTTTATCCGGATATCTGCCCGCATATGGACACTAACCATGAGCCGACGATTAATCTCTATCGCCGCGCCCGTGACCTGAAAGGCATCAAAAAGATCCTCATCGCTTCCGGCGTACGTTACGACATCGCCGTTGAAGACCCGCGCTATATCAAAGAGCTGGCTACCCACCACGTTGGCGGCTATCTGAAGATTGCCCCGGAGCATACGGAAGAGGGACCGCTGTCGAAAATGATGAAGCCGGGTATGGGCAGCTACGATCGCTTTAAGCAGCTGTTTGATACCTATTCGAAGCAGGCCGGTAAAGAGCAGTATCTGATCCCATACTTTATTTCTGCCCACCCCGGCACGCGGGATGAAGATATGGTGAATCTGGCGCTGTGGCTTAAACAGCATCGTTTCCGCCTGGATCAGGTGCAGAACTTCTATCCGTCGCCGCTGGCGAACTCGACCACCATGTATTACACTGGCAAGAACCCGCTGGGTAAGATTGGCTATAAGAGTGAGGATGTGGTGGTGCCGAAGGGTGACAAACAGCGCCGCCTGCACAAGGCGCTGCTGCGCTATCACGATCCGGCCAACTGGCCGCTGATCCGCCAGGCGCTGGAAACCATGGGTAAAAAGCACCTGATCGGCAGCCGTCGCGATTGCCTGGTACCGGCGCCGACGATCGACGAAATGCGCGAAGCGCGTCGCCAGAACCGCCATACCCGTCCGGCGCTGACCAAGCATACGCCGATTGTGCACCAGCGCTCGAACGGCGGGGCGACGGCGAAGAAGCCCGTAAAACGCGGTAAGGTTGCCGGTCGTTAATTCGGCTGCCTGCCCGCTGGCGCTTCTGTATGACCGGGCCTGATAATTCCGGGCCCGGTCAGCCGCTTGCCAAACGGCAAAGCAAATTCTATGGCTATGCCTCTCTGATTCTGGCCGCCAGCGCCGCCAGCTTTTCATCATCCGCCCGCTCATGATCGTGGGAAGAGAGATAGCCTTCATATTGCGCAAAAAACTTAGTCTGACGCGACTCGATAGGCCGCCACTGGGTCATATCGCTGGTGCCGTGCATCGGGCTGAGTTTGCTGTGGACATGGTCAACGCCATAGCCTTCAAAAAACATCCCCGTACGGCCCACGTCATCAAAGGCTTTATCCAGAAGCTTCGCCACCTTCTGCGTCGCCAGCACCAGATCGGCCAATGCCTGCGGCGGCATATCAAACGCATAGCTGGGGTAGTGCTTCTTCGGGATCACGACCGTAAAACCGTCGGTATTAGGGAAAATAGAGAGAAAGGCGAGGTGGTGTTCATCTTCCCACACCTTATGGCAGGGGGCTTTCCCCTCAACAATTTGGCAGAAAATACAGCTCATCAGCACGCATCCATTTGATTGCAATAAACCCTGAATGTACGTGGTTTTAGCCAGATAGCAAAGCGATGCTCCGCCGGAAGCCGACGGAGCAGGAAAGGTTAACCGCCGAACTGATCCGGGTCTGGCCCCAGGCGTTTGTTCTGGTCCAGTTTAGTGATTTCACTCAATTCATCTTTATCAAGACGGAAGTCCCAGACGTTAAAATTCTCGGCAATGCGCGATGGCGTCACCGATTTCGGGATCACCACCAGGCCGCTGTCGAGATGCCAGCGGATAACGATCTGCGCCGGGGTTTTACCGTATTTATCCGCCAGTTGACGAATAATTTTCTGATCGAATACCCCTTCGCCGCCCTGCGCAAGCGGGCTCCAGGACTCGGTCTGGATCTTATGCGTCGCATTCCAGGCGTGAAGCTGGCGCTGCTGCATCAGCGGGTGAAGTTCAATCTGGTTTATCACCGGAGCGACGCCGGTTTCATCGATGATTTTTTGCAGATGATGAACCTGGAAATTACAGACGCCGATGCTTTTTGCCAGTCCCTGCTGCTGCAGCTCAATTAAGCTTTTCCAGGCGTCGACGTAATGGTTAGTTGCCGGAACCGGCCAGTGAATGAGGTATAAGTCGACGTAGTCGAGCTTCAGTTTTTTAAGGCTTTCCTGCAGCGCTTCTTTGGGCTGTTTTTGATCGTCATTCCACAGTTTCGTGGTGACGAACAGCTCATCGCGGGCGACGCCTGCGCTGCTTAACGCATTGCCGACGCCGGTTTCATTCTGGTACACGGCGGCGGTGTCAAACGAGCGATAACCGACTTCCAGCGCCTTATGAATGGCGGAGACGACTTCCTCGTTGCCTGCTTTCCACACGCCGAGCCCCAGCTGCGGCATCAGGTTGCCGTCGTGTAGTTTTATAACGGTTGGATGTGTCATGCCTTCCTCCTGTTAATGAACTCAGCGGAATAAATTCCGCTGAGGGGTAGCATTAAGTCTGGACGAAATAGCTAAAAACGGTAGTTAAACTCCTCTCCTTTGCGCGAGTTTACGCGTCGGAGAGGGCGTTGATTAGCGCGCAGCCTCGTAAATACGGCGGCTGACGTCCAGCGTAATATCCTGATTTTCACCGAGCTGGGTCATGCCGTGCTCTTCCAGTTTCGCCAGCAGCGCCGGGATGGAGCTGCCATCCAGACCGTAGGCGGAAAGGCGCGTCGGGACGCCCATCTGTTCGAAGAAATCACGCGTTGCGGCGATGGCGGCGTCAATGCGCTCTTCCTCGGAACCTTCGGTGATGTTCCAGACGCGGGCGCCGTACTGCAGCAGCTTGGCGCGTTTAGCATCGCGTTTTTCATTCCACAGGGCCGGCAGAACGATAGCCAGCGTCTGGGCGTGATCGAGACCGTGCATGGCGGTCAGCTCGTGGCCGAGCATATGGGTCGCCCAGTCCTGCGGCACGCCTGCGCCAATCAGGCCGTTCAGCGCCTGGGTGGCCGCCCACATAATATTGGCGCGAACGTCGTAGTTTTCCGGCTCTTTCAGCGCTTTCGGGCCGTCTTCCACCAGGGTCAGCAGAATACCTTCGGCAAAGCGGTCCTGGATTTTGCCGTCGACCGGATAGGTAACGTACTGCTCAACGGTATGGACAAATGCGTCAACGACGCCGTTAGCCACCTGGCGCGGCGGCAGGGTGTAGGTGTAAACCGGATCCAGAATAGCGAACACCGGCTGGACGTGGGTGGACATAAACGCGCGTTTGTCGCCGGTGGTTTTACGCGAGATCACCGCGCCTTTATTGGATTCGGAACCGGTCGCCGGCAGCGTCAGCACGGAGCCCATCGGGATAGCGCTGGCCACTTTGCTGCCGTAGGTTTCGAGGATTTCCCACGGATCGCTATCGGCTGCATAGTGGGCCGCCGCGGCGATGAATTTGGTGCCGTCGAGAACGGAGCCGCCGCCCACCGCCAACAGGAAAGTGATCTTTTCATCACGCGCGATTTTCACCGCGTTCATCAGCGTTTCGTAGGCCGGGTTTGGCTCGATGCCGCCAAATTCCCGAACGTCAATGCCGTTCAGCGCGCTCAGAACCTGATCAAGCACGCCGGTTTTCTTCACGCTACCGCCGCCGTAGGTGACAAGCACGCGTGCATCCGCCGGGATTTGATCGCGCAGATTTTCAATCGCGCCTTTACCGAACAGAATACGGGTTGGGGTATGTAGGTCGAAATTATTCATGGCTGGTGCCCTCAAATAGATAAAACCGCCAACAGAGACAATACCTCTGCCAGATGACGGACATTGTGTTCCCGCGGGCCGTTCCCCTCAATGCACATTCCTGCCGTTGTCTTGCCCATTTCTCCTTGGGGCTGGAGAAATTCGCCGGAAGTGCGCACAATGCGAAGGTATAAAAACGTTCGGAGAAGCACGATAAATGAACCGCGCTGAGATATGCCAGCTATTAACGCATAAGGTTAATCAGCTGAAAGATAAAGAAGAAATGCTTAATGCTCTGCTGCCGGATATTCGCCTGCTGTACGGTACCCAGCCGGGGACGCGCACGCCGGTTATGTATCAGCCGGGGATCGTTTTTCTCTTTTCCGGGCATAAAATTGGCTACATTAACGAGCGTACCTTTCGCTATGACACCAATGAGTATCTGCTGCTGACGGTACCACTGCCGTTTGAATGCGAAACCTTCGCCACTCCGGAAGTCCCGCTGGCGGGGATTCGGCTGAACGTCGATATTCTTCAGCTGCAAGAACTGCTGATGGATATCGGGGAAGATGAGCAGTTTCAGCCGTCCATGGCGTCGAGCGGGATCAACTCTGCGGTGCTGTCCGAAGAGATATTGTGCGCGGCGGAGCGCCTGCTGGATGTCATGGAGCGCCCGCTGGACGCGCGCATTCTTGGCAAACAGATTATCCGCGAAATTCTCTATCACGTGCTGACCGGGCCGTGCGGGGGGGCGCTGCTGGCGCTGGTCAGTCGTCAGACCCACTTCAGCCTGATTAGCCGCGTATTGAAGCGTATTGAAAGCCAGTACACAGAGAACCTCAGCGTCGATCAGCTGGCGGCGGAAGCGAATATGAGCGTCTCGGCGTTCCACCATAACTTTAAGTCAGTCACCAGCACCTCTCCGCTGCAGTACCTGAAAACCTATCGCCTGCATAAAGCGCGCATGCTGATGATCCACGATGGTATGAAGGCCAGCGCGGCGGCGATGCGGGTGGGGTATGAAAGCGCGTCGCAGTTCAGCCGCGAGTTTAAGCGTTATTTCGGCATGACGCCGGGGGAGGATGCGGCGCGTATCAGAACGATTCAGGGGATGTGACGAACGATGTAAGGGCGGCGAATTCGCGCCGCCCCGGTAAACGATCAGGCGTTACAGTATTTCTTTTTAATCACCACGATAACCGTACCGAGCAGCCCGGCGATCAGCAGCGCGATAGGCAGAATCATCAGGCAGGTCATAACCTGATCTTCATGGCGCTTAACGAAGGGAATCATGCTCAGCGCATAGCCCAGACCGGTGACTACGCCAACCCACAGCAGCGCGCTCAGCCAGTTGAAGAACTGGAAGCGGCGGTTTGGCAGCCCGGAAATGCCCGCCATGGTAGGCAGAAGGGTGCGAACAAACGCCAGGAAACGCCCGGCCAGCAGCGCCAGCAGGCCGTGTTTGTCAAACATGCAGGTTGCCCGCTGATGGTACTTATGCGGCAGATGCCCAAGCCAGCGCTTAACCGTAACGGTGTTACCCAGCCAGCGCCCCTGGATATAGCTCAGCCAGCAGCCGAGGCTGGCCGCGGCGGTTAAAATGGCGACCGTAGGTACAAAGTCCATTACGCCTTTGGCGATGAGCGCCCCGGCGAGCAGCAGCAGGCTATCGCCCGGTAAAAATGAGGCGGGCAGCAGACCGTTTTCCAGAAACAGGGTTGCGAACATGACCAGATATACAACGCCCACAACGTGGGGGTTTGCCAACGCGGCAAAATCATGCTGCCACAGCGCGGCGACAATTTCTTGAATGACAACCATGGACTTTCCTAAGTGGTACCGTGTTTTTTGTCTAGTGTACTCCTGAAGAGGCTCGGGCACCTTGATCCCGGGCGCAACTAAAGCGGCCGTTTTTCTAAAAAACGTCCGCTATTGTTGCCACTGACCGTCACTTTACACGATACGCGCGAAGCCCGCCGCTAAATCATCCAGCAGATCGGTAACATTTTCTAACCCGATATGAAGGCGAATCAGCGTGCCGCTGAAATCAACTTCAGCATCAGGACGGATTGCGGCAATGTGTTCCGGCTGGTTGGCTAAAATCAGCGATTCAAAGCCGCCCCAGGAGTAGGCCATGCTGAACAAGCTGAAGTGGTCCAGATAAGCGGAGAGTTCGGCGTCGGTCAGGCGTTTATTGAGCACGAAAGAGAACAGACCGCTGCTGCCGGTGAAGTCGCGCTTCCAGTACTCATGGCCTTTGCTGCCGGGCAGGGCGGGATGATTCACGCGCGCCACCTGCGGATGCTGCGCCAGCCATTCGGCAATCTGCAGGCTGCTTTCATGGTGCTGACGCAGGCGTACCGCTAAGGTGCGCAGACCGCGGCTGGTCATATAGGCGGTATCGGCATCCACCATTTGCCCCATCAGATAGGCGTTTTCGCGCAGCTGCGCCCAGCAGCGCTCATTGGACACGGCGGTACCCACCATCGCGTCGGAATGGCCGATCAGATATTTGGTGCCGGCCTGAATGGAGATATCGATACCAAACTCCAGCGCTTTAAACAGCACGCCCGCCGCCCAGGTGTTGTCGATCATAATGATGGCTTCGGGAGCGACGCGACGTACCGCCGCGACGATCGCCGGAACATCATGGACTTCCATGGTGATGGAGCCGGGGGATTCGAGGAACACCACGCGGGTGTTCGGCTGCACCAGACGGGCGATATCGCCGCCGATGAGCGGGTCGAACCAGCCGGTGGTGACGCCGAGTTTGGCGAGAATTTTCGTACAGAAATCCTGGGTAGGCTCATAGGCGGTGTTGGTCACCAGAATATGGTCGCCCTGCTCGACGAACGCCAGAATGGTATTCGCGACCGCCGCCGCGCCGCAGGGGAAGAGGGCGCAGCCGGCGCCGCCTTCCAGCTCGCACATCGCTTCCTGCAGGGAGAAATGGGTCAGCGTCCCGCGACGCCCGTAGAACAGCTCGCCTTTGGCGCGGTTGCGCGTCGCGTGCTTTTTCGCTTCGACGGTGTCGAAAACCAGCGATGAGGCGCGCTGAATGACGCTGTTTACCGAGCCCAGGGTGTATTTTTTGCTGCGCCCGGCGTGAACCAGCGCAGTATCAAGATGTTTATCAGCCATGTTCAGATAACCTGTTTTTATACGTCTGGACGTCTAAACTAACATGAATACCCGTTGATGTACCGGGTCGCGGCGGATACAGGTAAAAATTTTATCAACGGCGGGGTCAGCAACTTTTTTACTGCGTAAGCGCAAGGAAAATAAACGTGATTTGCTGCACAGTGTAAATACTAATGAGAACCACTATCAATTCGATGTCGTTTTGATATTATTGTGCGCAGATTTTGTGATTTACGTCCTGGAGATACAGTGTGGGTAATAATTTGATGCAGGCGGATCTCTCCGTTTGGGGTATGTATCATCATGCCGATATTGTCGTTAAGGTTGTGATGATCGGCCTGATTCTGGCGTCGGTAGTCACATGGGCTATCTTTTTCGGCAAAGGCGCAGAGATCCTGGCCAGCAAGCGTCGCCTCAAGCGCGAACAGCTGCTGGTTGCTGAAGCACGCTCTCTCGACCAGGCCAGCGATATCGCTAACGGTTTCGATGCGAAAAGCCTGACCTCGCGCTTGATCAACGAGGCGCAGAACGAGCTGGAGCTTTCCGCAGGTTCTGAAGATAACGAAGGCATTAAAGAACGTACCGGTTTCCGACTGGAGCGTCGCGTGGCGGCGGTAGGTCGTTACATGGGACGCGGCAACGGTTATCTGGCGACCATCGGCGCGATTTCCCCGTTCGTCGGCCTGTTTGGTACCGTCTGGGGCATCATGAACAGCTTTATCGGGATTGCCCAGACCCAGACCACTAACCTGGCGGTGGTTGCTCCGGGTATCGCGGAAGCGCTGCTGGCCACGGCAATTGGCCTGTTCGCTGCGATTCCGGCGGTGGTCATCTACAACATTTTTGCCCGCATGATCGCCAGCTACAAAGCGTCCCTTGGCGATGTCGCCGCCCAGGTTCTGCTGCTGCAAAGCCGCGACCTGGACCTGAGCGCCAGCGGCGTTAAGCCGGTACGTACCGCCCAGAAACTACGCGTAGGTTAATGCTTTATGGCGATGCATTTTAACGAAAACCTCGATGATAACGGCGAAATGCACGACATCAACGTGACGCCGTTTATCGACGTCATGCTGGTGCTGTTAATCATCTTTATGGTGGCGGCGCCGCTGGCTACCGTCGACGTGAAGGTGAATCTGCCTGCTTCCTCCAGCCAGCCGCAGCCGCGTCCGGAAAAGCCGATCTATCTGTCGGTGAAGGCGGATAAAACCATGTTCCTCGGCAATGACCCCATTACCGACGAGAGCATGATCGCCTCGCTGGATGCGCTGACCGAAGGCAAGAAAGACACCACCGTCTTCTTCCGCGCGGATAAAACCGTGGACTACGAGACGATGATGAAGGTCATGGATACCCTGCATCAGGCGGGCTATCTGAAGATTGGCCTGGTGGGCGAAGAAACCGTCAAAGCGAAGTAATCTCTCTCCACGCATCTTCTCAGGCTGGCCTTGCGCCAGCCTTTTTTTATCTCCTCGAATCGCTCTCTTGTTGGACGCCTGTTGCTATAACGTTGCCCTGTTGCGGTATAATGGCGGCCGTTTATGTTAACTGACAGGATCTTATGGAACGCTTTCTGGAAAATGCTATGTACGCCTCGCGCTGGCTGCTGGCGCCGGTTTATTTTGGCCTTTCGCTCGGTTTGATTGCGCTGACGATCAAATTTTTTCAGGAGATCTTCCACATACTGCCGCATATTTTCAGCGTCAGTGAGTCGGATATGATTCTGACCCTGCTGTCGCTGGTGGATATGACCCTGGTGGGCGGTCTGCTGGTGATGGTGATGTTCTCCGGCTATGAAAATTTTGTTTCCCAGCTGGATATCAACGAGGGCAAGGAGAAGCTCAGCTGGCTGGGCAAAATGGACGCCACTTCGCTGAAAAATAAGGTTGCCGCCTCCATCGTGGCGATCTCTTCCATTCATCTGCTGCGGGTGTTTATGGATGCGAAAAACGTCCCGGACAATAAGCTGATGTGGTACGTCATCATCCACCTGACCTTTGTGCTGTCGGCCTTTGTGATGGGCTACCTCGATCGTCTGACCAAAGTGAAACACTGATCCCTCCTCTCCCGGCGGTGTTGGCCGCTGGGCTTTTTACTCCCCGTTTCTGCTTTTCTCCGCTGGCGTATGTCCGGGCTTCTGCTTTGCTTAAAGGGCGCTTAATAACGGAGGCAGGGTGATGACGCGACTAACGGCCAAAGATTTTCCGCAGCAGCTGCTCGAATACTATGACTACTACGCCCACGGCAAAATCAGCAAACGCGAGTTTCTCCAACTGGCGGGGAAGTATACCGTCGGCGGGATGACCGCGCTGGCGCTGTTTAACCTGCTGAAGCCCGACTATGCTCTGGCGGAGCAGGTGGCGTTTACCGACCCGGATATCCGTCCGGAGTATATTCATTACCCTTCTCCTGACGGCCACGGCGAAGTGCGGGCTTATCAGGTGACGCCGGTGAAAATAGCCGACAAAGCGCCCGCCGTGGTGGTGGTTCATGAGAATCGCGGCCTGAATCCCTATATTGAAGACGTTGCCCGGCGGGTGGCGAAAGCGGGCTATATCGCGCTGGCGCCGGATGGCCTGAGTTCCGTCGGCGGCTATCCCGGTAATGATGATGAAGGCCGCGCGCTACAGCAGAAAGTCGATCCCGTGAAGCTGATGAATGATTTCTTTGCGGCGGTCGCGTTTATGGCGAAGCATCCGCAGGCGACGGGGAAGGTCGGTATCACCGGGTTCTGCTACGGCGGCGGCGTCAGCAACGCGGCGGCGGTGGCGATCCCTGAGCTGGCCTGCGCGGTGCCGTTTTACGGCCGCCAGCCGCCGCTAAATGAGGTCGATAAAATTAAAGCGCCGCTGCTGCTGCATTATGCCGGACTCGATAGCGGCATTAATGAAGGCTGGCCCGCCTATGAAAAAGCGCTGAAGGCACACAATAAAGTCTACGAGGCCTATATTTATCAGGGTGTTAACCACGGCTTTCATAATGACTCCACGCCGCGCTACGACCGGGCCGCGGCTGACCTGGCCTGGCAACGCACGCTGGCGTGGTTTGAGAAGTATTTGCGCTAAAAACCGGAGGCGGAAGCCTCCGGCGGGCATGGGCGCTACGCCTGGCGTTTATCTTCGGTTTGCGTGTCGAAGTCGCTGGCGTCATGGCGCTCGTGAAGCTGCTCGTTGAGCGGGCCTGAGGTGCGGTTAACCATCCTCCCGCGCTGAACGGCGGGGCGCTTACCCACATCCTGCGCCCAGCGCAGCACGTTTTTATAGCTACCGGCATCCAGGAACTCGGCGGCGTTGTAAACATTCCCCAGCACCACGTTGCCGTACCACGGCCAGATGGCCATGTCGGCGATGGTGTACTCCTCTCCTGCCACAAAACGGCCGCGGGCAAGCTGCTTGTCCAGCACGTCAAGCTGGCGCTTGGCTTCCATCGTAAAGCGGTCGATCGCGTATTCGATTTTCACCGGCGCATAGCTGAAGAAGTGGCCAAAGCCGCCGCCGAGGAACGGAGCCGAGCCCTGCAGCCAGAACAGCCAGTTGAGGGTTTCGGCGCGGCCTGCCGGATCTTTGGGCAGGAAGAAGCCGAACTTTTCCGCCAGATAGAGCAGGATGCTGCCGGATTCAAAAACGCGGGTCGGCGGAGTGGTGGAGTGGTCGCGGAGCGCGGGGATTTTTGAGTTCGGATTAACCTCGACAAAGCCGCTGGAGAACTGATCGCCTTCGCCGATGCGAATCAGCCAGGCGTCGTACTCCGCGCCGCTGACGCCTAACGCCAGCAGCTCTTCCAGCATAATGGTCACTTTCTGGCCGTTGGGCGTCCCCAGCGAATAGAGCTGAAGCGGATGTGCGCCCACCGGCAGCTCCCGATCGTGCGTTGCGCCGGAGACGGGACGGTTGATATTGGCGAATGCGCCGCCGTTGTTTTGCTTCCATTCCCACACTTTAGGTGGCTGGTAGTTATTCTCTGACATGCTGATCTGCCTTTTTAGTGAGGTGTTGATGTCGTGTCGCTGGCGTTACCGCGCCGGCGCGGGAGAGTCGTACTAAGCCAGAATCCGCGCGGCCCATACGCTGACGTCGTCGCCGCTGCCGAGATCCGCCTGCACCAGGCCGTTAACCATAAAGGTCGGCGACACGTGGATGCCGTTCTGGCGCGCGTACTTGCTATGCCATTTGATCTCGTTTTGCAGCTCCGGGCGGGCAAACGCCGCGGCCAGCGAGACGTGGCTATAGCGTTCGATACGCTCGATAATCTGCTGCGGCGTGGCGTTCATGTTCGGCCCGCTGCAGTGGTCGGTAAACTCAAACTCTTCGCGGTGGTCGGCGACGGCTTTAAGCACCTTATGCGCCTGCTCGCGGCCGTGCGGCAGGGTGGAGGCTGCGAGAACGCAGCGGACGATGACGCCGGAAAACAGATGCCACGGTTGAGACTGCAGACGAATTTTGATCGTCACGTTATCCGCGCCAACTTCATCCAGCAGGTCATCAAGCTTATTAAATGCCCGCACGGAGAAAGGACAGGTGGGTTCGAGGAACACCTCAAAGGTGCGGGGGCCATGCCCCCAGACCAGCGGTTGGGCGGTCAGATGCGATGGTATGCTCATTGTCGACTCCTGATTGTTTTTTTATCTCAAATAACGATATCACTTTTGCCCGGGGGCGCAGGCTTATTTTCCTTAAGGGCACGATTAGCGAATCGAATGAGTGGTATCATCATTCCACCTCTGTCTGGTAAGTGCCTGCGGCAGGATAAGAAGAGGGAGTTTTGTTTCGCCAACTGCCCGGGCTGCATTAATTTGAGGTCAGGCTAAATGAGCAAAGGTTCCACAAGCAGTGATGCCCCGTTTGGTACACTATTAGGCTACGCACCGGGCGGCGTGGCGATTTATTCTTCTAATTACAGTAGCTTAAATCCGCAAGATTATCCGGATGACGCCACGTTCCGCAGCTATATCGGTAATGAGTATATGGGGCACAAATGGCAGTGCGTGGAGTTCGCGCGCCGCTTTCTGTTCCTCACCTACGGTTTTGTTTTCACCGACGTCGGCATGGCCTACGAAATCTTCTCCCTGCGTTTTCTCCGCGAGGTGGTCAACGACAATATTCTGCCGCTGCAGGCGTTCGCCAACGGCTCCCGCCGTCCGCCTCTCGCCGGCTCACTGCTGATCTGGCAGAAAGGCGGCGAGTTTAAGCACACGGGCCACGTGGCGGTGATTACGCAACTGATAGGGAATAAGGTCAGGATCGCCGAACAGAACGTCATTCACTCGCCGCTGCCGCAGGGCCAGCAGTGGACCCGCGAGCTGACGCTGGAAGTGAAAAACGGCCTCTACACGATTAAAGACACCTTTGCCGATACCGAAATCCTCGGCTGGATGATTCAAACCGCCGATACCGAGCACAGCCTGCCGCAGCCGGTGCTGCCGGGTGAGGCGATGGCCATCAAAGGCGCGCGTCTGCCGAATAAAGGCCAATACCGCGGCAACTGGCTCAACGAGAAAGATTCACTGCAAAAAGCCTACGTGGAAGCCAACGGCCACGTCATCAATAAAGACCCTTACCAGTATTTCACCATCACCGAAAGCGCCGAGCAGGAGCTTATCAAAGCCACCAATGAGCTGCATTTGATGTACCTGCACGCTACCGACAAGGTGATGAAGGATGACAGCCTGCTGGCGCTGTTCGATATTCCGAAAATTCTCTGGCCGCGTCTGCG
The DNA here is from genome assembly GCF_040064585.1 of Klebsiella sp. CN_Kp113. Lineage (NCBI taxonomy): Bacteria > Pseudomonadati > Pseudomonadota > Gammaproteobacteria > Enterobacterales > Enterobacteriaceae > Klebsiella > Klebsiella sp. CN_Kp113. The sequence continues at coordinate 74,069 of NZ_JBEAID010000069.1, forward strand.
CCTCTCGTGGCAGCGCCGTCGCCATCATATGATTACCGGCCGCATGGATTTCTGTATGGATGAGCGCGGGCTCAAGGTGTATGAGTACAACGCCGATTCCGCGTCCTGCCATACCGAAGGCGGGCTGATCCTCGAGCAGTGGCTGAAGCAGGGCTACTACGGCACCGGTCACAACCCGGCGGAAAATCTGCTGGATGAGCTGGCCGGAGCGTGGAAGCACAGCCGGGCGCGTCCTTTCGTGCACATCATGCAGGATAAGGATCTGGAGGAGAACTACCACGCGCAGTTTATCCAGCGTTCGCTGACTCAGGCCGGCTTCGAGAGCAAAATTCTGTTTGGCCTGGATGAGCTGCGCTGGGATGCCGCCGGGCAGCTGATTGATGCCGACGGGCGTCTGGTCAACTGCGTCTGGAAAACCTGGGCATGGGAGACCGCCATTGAGCAGGTGCGGGAAGTCAGCGCCGATGAGTACGCAGCGGTGCCGATACGTACCGGACACCCGAATAATGAAGTGCGCCTGATAGACGTCCTGCTGCGCCCGGAAGTATTAGTCTTCGAGCCGCTGTGGACGGTTATCCCCGGCAACAAGGCGATTTTGCCGGTGCTGTGGTCGCTGTTCCCCAATCATCGCTATCTTCTGGATACGGATTTTGTGGTCAACGAGCAGCTGGCGGAAAGCGGCTATGCGGTTAAGCCTATCTCGGGCCGCTGCGGCAACAATATCGACCTGATTGGCCCGCAGGATGAAGTGCTGGATAAAACCAGCGGCCAGTTTTTCGATCGCAAAAATATCTACCAGCAGCTGTGGTGCCTGCCAAAAGTGGATGGCAAATACATCCAGGTTTGCACCTTTACGGTTGGCGGTAACTATGGCGGTACCTGCCTGCGCGGAGATGATTCTCTGGTGGTTAAAAAAGAGAGCGATATTGAGCCGTTAATCGTGCTAAAAGACACAGATAGCCGTTAAGTTTGGCCCCGGATTGCGGCGGTGAGCGCCTTATCCGGGCTGCGGTTCTCGTCACCTGCGGCATTTGTAGCCCGGGCAAGGCGCATCGCGCCGCCCCCGGGGGAAGGCCGCAGGATGCTGAAGAATATCCCGGAGGCGATGCTGCGCATCTGTCCGGGCTACCGAACATACGAACCCGTAGCCCCAGTGAGCATAGTGCGACCGGGGGAATGAACGGTAAAAAACAGATAAAACATCACAACAACAAGACAGAAAAGGAAAATAGTATGCACGATCGGCGACTCGCCGCCCGCGCGGGTGAACTTAAGCCCTCCGCCGTCCGCGAACTCCTCAAGCACAGTAAGCTGCCCGGCGTTATCTCTCTGGGCGGCGGTATTCCGGCCCCGGAGCTTTTTGATACCGAAGGCCTGAACCTGGCGGTGCAGCAGGTGATGAACGGGCGCTTTAACGATGCGTTCCAGTACGGTTTGACCGAAGGTTATCCGCCGCTGCGTCAGGCCGTTAGCGAACTGTGTCAGGCGCGCGGCGTGGCCTGTTCGGCAAGCCATGTCTATATCACTTCCGGTTCGCAGCAGTCGCTGGATATCGTCGCCCGCACTCTGCTCGATCCGGGTGATGCGATTGTCGTTGAGCGTCCGACCTATCTGGCGGCGCTGCAGGTCTTCCAGCTGGCGCAGGCCAATATTCTCAGCGTGGATACCGACGATGACGGCATGCTGGTGGAACAGCTGGCCGATCTGCTGGAAACCACGCGTGTGAAAGCCGTTTACCTGGTACCGACGTTTGGCAACCCCGGCGGGAAAACCCTGAGCGAAGCGCGTCGCCGCCGCCTGGTTGAGCTGGCGAAAAAGCACGACTTCGTCATTATCGAAGACGATCCGTACGGTGAAATCAGCTTCACTGATGAAGTACGCCGTCCGCTGTATCAGTATGCGGTTGAGCTGGGCTGTGAAGATCAGGTGGTTTATACCTCCACCTTCTCCAAGATCCTCGCGCCGGGGATGCGTATTGGCTGGATCGTGATGCCGGACTGGCTGGCGCAGCAGACGGTGATCGTTAAACAGGCGGCGGATCTGCACACTAATATGCTCTCGCAGGTCATCACCGCGGAATACCTGAGCATGAACCGCCTGGAAAGCCAGATTGCCCTGATCCGCGAAGATTACCGCAAGAAGTGCGTGGCGCTGGCCGACGCGCTGGAATCGCAGCTTGGCGAGCATCTGGCGTTCAGCCGTCCTAAAGGCGGTATGTTCCTGTGGGCTCGCTTCCGTTATCCGTTCGATACCATGGAATGGATGAAGAAAACGCTGGAAAATGGCGTGGTCTACGTACCAGGAGAAGCGTTCTATAACGATAACCCGGATACCCGCACGCTGCGCCTGTCCTACTCGACGGTGTCGACAGAGGGTCTGATGACCGCCGTCGAGCGCCTGGCGAAGTCGCTGTAATCGCCGTGCTCCGCGCCGTCGGCGGCGCGGGGCTCCCTTCTCGTTTTCTTCTTTAAGCCCCTGTTTTTATGCGAATGCATGACCTGCCCGGCGGGCGAAAATCATCAGTGCGTAATGTGAAAACGGGATTGGCGGGTTTTTTGAATCGCCCGCAGCCGATGGCTACGGGCGAGAGAAACACAGAGGCGGGCGGTTTTGCGGCTTATCGCCGGCCCGGGTCGTTAATCCTGGTCGGTAATGCGATCGTCAAGCCAGATCAGCATCAACGTGGAAAGAAAAGCAACAGCGACGGTACCAATAGCTAACAGCATAAGAAGAGCCTCAGGGGTTTTTATTATTTTTCTGCTTTGACCGATGAGCGATTATTTCTGTCTGTGATGGTGACTTTTGTTCCTGACTGGGATGTTGCGAGGGTGAAAAAATCGTCAGCATCAATATCGAAATTGAGAACGATTTCTTTGTACTTCCCACAATTCATTAACTCTTTTGCTTCTTTCATACTACTGGCTGTAATAGTAGGCATCAGTTTCATCTCGTTTAAAAACTGAGAAGCAAAATAAGAGCTTGTCGATACCAGATCAACTACTTTTTATGGTAAGGACAATCATGCATCAGATTGATGATTGCCGCTGCCAGTAGCGGATTGAAACATAATTTCTGTTTTACCTTTCCTGCCAGCGTTTCGTTTTGCCCATGGCGGCGAAAAATGCGCCGATCCTCGGCGGTGTATGTTTAACCGCTTTGCAATTTCGTGGCTAAGAGCAAGCCGCCCGCGGCGGCGGCCTGCTGGGGATGTTTAAAAGGCGTAGCCCACGCTAAGGCTGCCGCTGTAGCCGTGGCTGTCGCCGCCGCTGGCGACGTCAGCCTGGCCGCCAAGGTTCAGGCTCAGCGCACCGCGCGTGATGCTCAAACTGGCGCCAGCGTTGACCATGTCACGGCTATCGAAGGCCGCGTTCTGTACGACCTCATAGTGATAAACCTGTCCCTGAGTGCGTACCGAAGGGCCGCTGAAACTGTGTTCATAGCCGATATTTATCGCCGGCGTGAAGCGCCAGCCGCCGCCGTTTTGCGAATGAAATGCGATACTCACATTGGCAATACCGCTGGCGTTATTTTCACTGACGCGGTCGACGTTGAGCGCCAGCTCGCTGCCGCTTTCGCGGAAAGCGTCCATCCGCAGGTGGGTCAGGCGGGTCCCGACGGCGTACTCAACGCTGGCAAAATCGAGCGGACTGACGTAGCCGAGGCGCAGCGTGCCGCCAACCAGCTGGCCATGGGTATCGCCGGTGGCCGTACCCAGCCCGCCATTCAGCCGGCGCGTACTGCTATAATCGATCCAGCCTGCGTTAAGATCGGCGGCGGCAAAGAGGCCATGATTTAAATCCTCAAAAGCATAGCGACCGCCGAACCCCAGCAGAGTGGCGTTGGCATCCGCATCGGCGCTGGCGCTGCCCAGCGAGCCCCAGCTATATCCCAGAGTGCCGTAGCCGCTAAGCTGCGCGTTAAACCGCCAGGTATAGCCCAGCAGCGAGCCGGCGGTATGCTCATTACTGCTGGCGGCGCGGGCGGAACCATCGGTGCCAAGATAGCCGCTAAGCCCGGTCAGCCACAGCTTTCCTTCCCCATCCCGCAGCTGACGGCTATCAATATTCGGCGTTAACGCCCTGTCTAATCGCGATCCGCTGCGCAGCAGGTAGCTGGCGGCGTCCGCGTAAATCTGCCCGCCGACCTGAGTCTCCACGCCGCCGAGGGTTCCGGCATCAATGGCCGATTGCAGATAATAGTTATAGTCGGTGTAGCGGCCCGATAGCTCGCTGTTTTGCAGGGCGTTAAGCAGCGCAGCGCCCTGCGCCGCATTCCCCCGCAGTTCGCTTTGTCCCGGCAGCTGGCCGTACTGCACCATTTTGCCGCGCAGGACGTAGAGCGTCTCCTGCGACAGCCCCAGGCCCTGCTTCAGATAGTTATCTACCGATCCGTACTCGCGGCTGATTTCATCCAGCCCGGCCTGAAGATAGCTGGCATCGACGCCCAGCAGCGGCTCGTAAATCGCCGCCATGGCGGGGGGAATCATCGCCAGGGTCGCTTCGACGCGCTGGCGGGTATAGTCGTTGGTGGCGAGGTAGTTTTCCATAATGGTCCCCTCATCGACGCCGGCAATGCTCAGCAGCATCGCGGCGGTCCAGCCGGTGCGGTCCTTGCCCGCGGTACAATGGAACAGCGCTGCGCCGTCGGCGCTGGCCAGATCGTTAAATAGCGTGGTGAACCGGGCGCGCATCCCGGCATCGCTGACGAAGGAGACGTTGGTCTGCTGCATCATCGCTTTGGCTTCAGCGGCGCTACTGAACGTTATTGAGGTGATGTTGCTGCCCGAAGCGGTGTTGCCGATGATATCAATATGGGTATATCGCGCCCCGTCGGGCATCACGTCCGGGCTGCTGGCGATTTCGCTGGCCGTGCGCAAATCATAAACATCGCTGATACCGAGCGTGCTCAGCGTCGCCTGGTCCGCGGAGGATAATGCCAGGGCATTAGAACGATAAAAAACGCCGGTGCGCAGGGTGCCGTCGTGGCTGGTGGTATAAACAGACGTCGTGCCAGCGATATCGCGGAAATTATCCATCGTAGCGAGTACGGGCGTATTTATCGGCGCAGCGTAGAGCACGCCGGAAACGGCGGCGGCGACCAGAGAGAGCGAAACGGGAATATAACGAATCAAAATAAGCCTCGATAATTATTGGTTATAATTTACTGTTTATTAAGGCTTGGAAATATAAGAGGAGATTGTGACGGAATTATTTCCAGAACGATTTTTTAAATAAATAGGGTGATAATAACGTCAGGATATCGATTAAATATAACTTTTGCGCGCGCTAAATACTGTTATTCATTCGCCATGTATATGTTTAACATTCCGCTCGTCGCAGCAGAATGTTATTTTCTATTATTATCAGCGAGTCATTTTGCGCAGTAATACGCCTTAATCCGGGCGCTGCTTTTCGCTCATCAGCTGGCGACAGCGCTGCTGGTCCTGGCTGATACTTTTCTGCTCTTCCGGCGTCAACTGCTGCCAGGTGTCCAGCATCCGTTGGCCCAGAGCGGGCACGTAGTGGGTCTTATGCAGCGCATAATCCGAATTGCCGCCTTCAATCATATTTTCCATATCGCGGAGAAACGCACGGCTGTCCTGATGGTCAATAACGCAGAAGACGGAGCGGTAGTACGCGACGTCCTCTTCGGCGTAGCGGGGCGTGAACCACCAGATAAGTAGAGCGATAAGCGCCAAAAGCGGGGCAATAAAAACGAGTTTCTTCAACATGAGTCATTCAAAAAGGCAAATTGAAGGATCAGTGTAGCCGTTGATGAAACAGGATGTAAGCGCCGTCGCGGGCCGGCAGCGTCATTCCGGCCCGCAGCGGCGCCGGTCAGTAGCCGACCTTATAGATCCGTCCGCTCTGAACGCCTTCTACGCTGCGGCGGTAGGCCTGAGCCACGCTGGCGGCGGGGACGCTGGTAAAACCGGGGAAGAAACCGTCGTAGGCTGCCGCCGATTCCGTTAATACGGTGGGGCTAATCAGGTTAATACGTATTCCGCGCGGCAGTTCGCAGGCGGCGGCGCGAACGAATCCTTCCAGCCCGGCGTTGACGGTGGTGGCATTGACGCCCTGAGCGATGGGCTCATGGGCGACGATCCCGCTAATCAGCGTAATAGAACCGCCGTCGTTCAGATAATGCTGGCCGGTCAGCGCCAGGCGAATCTGCCCCAGGAGTTTATCCTGTAGGCCCTGGTTGAAATCGCCGTCGGTCATGGTCGCCAGCGGGCCAAAGAAGAGATTGCCAGTGGCGGAAACAATCGCGTCTACCCGACCGGTTTTCGCAAACAGGTTCTGCACGCTCTGCTGTGAGGTGATATCGACCTGATAGTCGCCCTGAGTGCGGCCGACGCGAATGACTTCATGACGCTGGTTTAATTCTTGCGCAACCGCGCGGCCAACGGTACCGCTGGCGCCAATAATGATGATTTTCATAGCAGGTTCCTCTCTCGGGTGAGAGGCTATTCTTTAATAAAACAAATATCGGATAAACTGGCTAAAAGTTAAATGATTGCTAACCAGGGGTTTGTAATATGGATAAGCTGCGGGCGATGGAGACCTTTATTGCGGTCGTGGAGTGCGGAAGCTTTACCGGCGCCGCAGCGCGGCTCGAGATGTCGGCGGTGATGGTCGGGAAATATATCGCGCTGATCGAGCGGCAGCTTAATACCCGTCTTCTTGAGCGCAATACCCGCCGCCAGAGCCTGACCGACGCCGGGCGGGTCTATTTTGACGAGGCGAAACGCGTCCTGGAGCAGGTCTCCATCGCCGAAAGTTCAGTGGAGAGACTACGGGTCGCGCCCGCGGGCACGCTGCGGATAAGCGCGCCGACGTCGTTTGGCGCCTGCGTGATTGCCCCGCTGACCGCCACGTTTCTACAGGCCTGGCCCGACGTGCGCGTGGAGCTGGATCTGACCAACCGGATGGTCGATCTGGTGGATGAGGGCATCGATCTGGCGATCCGCATCGGCGAGATCCGCAATAACGATCTGGTGGCAAAGTATCTCGCGCCCTACCGGATGACGATCTGCGCCGCGCCCGGGTATTTAGCCCGCCACGGTACGCCGACAACGCCTGCGGACCTGGTCGATCATCTCTGTTTGTCGCATACGGTGTGGACCGCGCGCAATGAGTGGAAGCTGCCGGGCGCGGAGGAGGGCGTACGCTGGAAGCGCGACGCTGTTCTGCGCTGTAATGATGGCTACGCGCTGCGAACGGCGGCGATCGCCGGCGCCGGGCTGCTGCTGCAGCCGGAAGTGCTGCTGGCGGATGCGCTCGAGTGCGGCAAACTGGTGCGCGTGCTCGAGGCGTATACCCCGCAGCCGAGGCCGATTCACCTGCTCTGGCGGCAGGATCTGCGGCCGCTGCCGAAGCTGACGCGATTTGTTGAGCATCTTCTGCAGGGGCAGGGCCAGAACGGGTAGACTGCTTAATTCTCTGCCGGGCGGCGGGCCTGATGTGATGGGGGATCTTGTCGCCCGGCAAGGCGTTAGCCGCCGCCGGGCAATCTGCTTAGTCGCGCAGCGCGTGGCGCCAGTCGGCGATCAGATCCTGCGGATCCTCAATCCCTACCGACAGACGAATCAGCTGCGGAGTAATGCCGTTGGCTAAACGCTGCTCCAGCGGGATCGACGCGTGAGTCATGCTAAACGGCTGGCTCACCAGGCTTTCCACGCCGCCGAGGCTCTCCGCGAGGGTAAACAGCTTCAGCTTGCGGATGATCCGCTCGGCGTAGCCATCGTCGCCTTTGACCACCACGGAGATCATTCCGCCGGGAAGCGCCATCTGCCTGCGCGCCAGCTGATGATGCGGATGCGAGGCCAGCCACGGGAACCAGACCCTTTCGACCTGCGGCTGCTGCTCCAGCCACTCGGCAAGCAGCAGCGCATTGCTGCTGTGGCGCTCCATACGTAGCGCCAGGGTACGAATACCGCGCAGCGTCAGGAAGCTGCTGAACGGGTCGAGGACGCCGCCGACCGCGTTTTGCAGGTAGCCCAGCTTTTCCGCCAGCGCGGCGTTGTCGCCGACCACCGCCAGCCCGGCGACCACATCGGAGTGGCCGTTAAGGTATTTGGTCGCCGAATGCACCACGATATCAAAGCCCAGCTCCAGCGGACGATGGATAGCCGGCGAGGCGAAGGTGTTGTCGGTGACGCTGATAATATTGTGCCGCCGCGCAATGGCGGCGATGGCGCTGAGGTCGGCCAGCTTAAGCAGCGGGTTGGTCGGCGTTTCAACCCAGATCATGCGCGTGTCGGGCCGAATGGCCGCTTCGATGGCCGCCAGATCGTCGGGCTTCACCCAGCTCACCCGCAGGCCGGCGCTTCGGCGGCGAACGTTTTCAATCAGCCGGTATGTGCCGCCGTAGACGTCGTCGACGGCGACCAGGTGGCTGTCTTTATCCAGCAGCTCCAGCACGGTTGAGATGGCCGCAAGGCCGGAAGCAAAGGCGTAGCCGCGCGTGCCGCTTTCCAGGTCGGCAATCGCCGTCTCCAGCGCGTGACGGGTCGGGTTGCCGCTGCGCGAATATTCGTACCCGGTATGCTGCCCCGGCGCGGGCTGAGCAAAGGTGGAGGTGGCATAAATAGGCGGCATCACCGCGCCGTGTTCATCGGTAAATGTGCCACTATGTACGCTCAGGGTATGCAAATTTGTCATTGAGAAGTCCTTACTGTTCGAGTCGGTTACGCCAGGTGGTCAGCACATCGCTGCGGGTAATGAGGCCAAGAAAACGATCGTTGTCGGCGATAACGGCCACCAGGCCGCGATCGAAAATGGCCTTCAGCGCGCTTTCCGGCGCGTGCTTATCCAGGGTCTCCACGTTACGGGTCATCGCTTCCCTGACCGGCAGAGAAAAGCGCTGACTGTCGCCCTGGACGTGGCTAATCAGATCCCATTCGTCGACGATGCCGACGACGCGGCCGTTTTCCAGCACCGGCAGCTGCGAGATGTCGTAGAGGCGCATACGCGCGAGGATGGCCGCCAGGGTATCGTCCGGCGCGGCGGTGACGGTTGCTCCTTCGTCGTGGCGCAGAGCGATAAAATCGCTGAGATCGCCGCACGATGGACGGCTTAAAAAGCCCTGCTGGCGCATCCAGTCATCGTTAAACATCTTTGATAAATATTTATTGCCGCTGTCGCAGGCGAAGGTCACCACGCGTTTAGGTGATGTCTGCGCCCGGCAGTAGCGCAGGGCGGCGGTGAGCAGCGTTCCGGTAGAGGAGCCTGCCAGAATGCCTTCAACCTGCAGCAGCTGGCGGGCGGTGGCGAAAGCTTCGCTATCGGTGACGCGGTATGCGCTGCGGACGCCTTCAAGATGGGCCAGCGGCGGAATAAAGTCTTCGCCGATCCCTTCCACCAGCCAGGAGCCGGTTTCGCCGTAGCGCCCGGTTTCGACCTGGTCCGCCAGAATGGAGCCCGCCGGATCGGCGAGGATAAATTCCGTTTCAGGGGAGTGCTCAGCAAACCAGGCCTGAAGCCCGCCGAGCGTTCCCCCGGAGCCGACGCCGACGACGATCGCGTCGATATCGCCATCCAGCTGCTGGAAGATTTCCGGGGCAGTGGTGGTGGCATGCGCCAGCGGGTTAGCCTCGTTATTAAACTGGTCGATATAAAAGGCGCCTGGCGTTTCGTCGGCAAGGCGCCGGGCGTAGTCCTGATAGTAGGCGGGATGGCCTTTGTTAACGTCCGATCGGGTAAGCTGTACCTGCGCTCCCAGCGCGCGCAGATGGAAAATCTTCTCGCGGCTCATTTTGTCCGGCACCACCAGAATCAGGCGATAATTTTTCTGCGCGGCGATCAGCGCCAGACCGAGGCCGGTATTGCCGGCGGTGGCTTCGATAATCGTGCCGCCGGGTTTTAATTTCCCTTCGCGCTCTGCCTGCGTAATCATGGATAGCGCGACGCGGTCTTTTATCGAGCCGCCGGGATTTTGATTTTCCAGTTTTAGAAACAGGCTGCAGGGGCCGGTATCAAGCTTATGGAGCTGCAGCAGGGGAGTATGACCAATCAGGTCGCTTACGGAATGAAAAACTGACATAACATTTTGCCCATTCGTATCGAGATGATTTGAATGGTAGGGCTGCAAAATTGGCATTTTAAAGAACTTTTGTCTGCCGCTAAGAGCAAAAAGGAATATAAGATGCTTTTTAGCCGTCCGGAGGGAAAGGTAGTTAGCCGCCTGGGCGTGTTGATTTCCAGAATAGCGCGCTTTTGCCCGGTTTTTCACCGAATTATCCGTTTTTACGCGCTGCTTTATCTCTATTTCAGAAATGGATTGCCGAAAATAATCGATGGATCTCTGGGGCTATTTTAGATGTTGGTGAAACTATCAACGCCGCGTATACCGGCGCGGCAGCCAAAGACAGTAATTCAGACGAAGGAAATTAAAGCTAATAAAGTCGGCCTGCTCGCTTCAATAAATCGTCTATATCAGGAACCTCTTTCCGGAAATATCCTGACCTGGGTGTCATTCAGGCGGGAAATTGTCTGGTACGATCCAGTTAACAGAACAGGAACATAATTTATACCTGAAAGACATATACATGTAATGATTCAGTCGTAACCAGTTACAAGGAAGCTACTATGAATAAAAACGACATGAGTCCTTTACCCACCAATACCCACGAGTGGTTTTTTAATCGTAACAGCATCATCATTTTGCTCGATATTGTTCTGTTTATCGTTCTCTACAACACGCTACCCTATGAGCCGAAGGTGGTCATGGGGCTGAGTATGCTCGCTTTTATCGCCGTATTATGGTTAACGGAAGCGCTGCACGTGACCGTTACGGCAATAATGGTTCCCGTCATGGCCGTGCTGCTGGGGGTATTTAATACCCAGGCGGCGCTAAACAGTTTCGCCAACTCAACGATATTCCTTTTCCTCGGCGGTTTTGCTCTGGCGGCGGCGATGCATGTACAGGGGCTGGATAAAGTCATTGCCGATAAGGTATTAGCGATGGCGAGGGGCAAAATGCGCCTCGCGGTCTTTATGCTATTTGGCGTGACGGCGCTGCTGTCAATGTGGATCAGTAATACGGCGACGGCCGCAATGATGATGCCGCTGGTATTGGGGATCCTGAGTAAAGTCGATGGCAAAAACCGCCATTCGACCTATGTGTTTGTGCTCCTCGGTATTGCCTATAGCGCCAGTATTGGCGGAATGGCGACCATCGTCGGCAGTCCACCGAATGCGATTGCCGCCGCCGAGGTGGGGCTCTCCTTCTTTGACTGGATGAAGTTCGGTTTCCCGGCAATGATCGTCTTACTGCCTGTCGCTATTGCGATTCTTTACCTCGTGTTCAGGCCGGAACTTAAGGGGACCTTCGAAACGAATAGTGAACAGGTCGATTGGGATAAAGGCAAAATAGTCACCCTGGCTATTTTTGCGCTTACCGTATTCTTCTGGATTTTCAGCGGCCCCATTAACGACCTACTGGGCGGTTTTAAATCCTTCGATACCATCGTGGCTTTAGGCGCCATTATATTAGTCAATTTCGCCCGGGTGGTTCACTGGAAGGATATAGAGAAAACGGCTGACTGGGGCGTGCTGTTATTATTCGGCGGCGGTATCTGCTTAAGTAATGTGTTGAAAGAGACCGGCACCAGCTTGTTCCTGGCAAACCAGATTAGCGGGATGGTGGCTCATATGGGGATATTTATTATTATCCTGGTGATTGCAACATTCGTGGTGTTTCTGACCGAGTTTGCCAGTAATACGGCCAGCGCCGCTTTGCTTATTCCCGTATTTGCCTCAGTGGCCGAAGCGTTCGGCATGTCGCCTGTGATTCTGTCGGTATTGATTGCCATTGCGGCTTCATGCGCTTTTATGCTGCCCGTGGCGACGCCGCCAAACGCTATCGTTTTCGCCACCGGCCATATCAAGCAGCAGGAGATGATGCGCGCCGGCCTGTTTTTGAATGTCGCTTGTATCGTCGTTTTGACCGGATTTAGTATGTTGTTTTGGGTATAACTTCTGATAAGCGAGTTTCCACCCAATATCTTGCAAATTAAGACTGCTGTGCGGCGAATAATCGAACGGAGTTCGATGGAGAGTCCGGTCGCAGAAAAGCAAAAACCCGCCTTTTGGGCGGGTTCTTTAAATAGTGGTGCCCGGACTCGGAATCATACCTACGATTAACGTGCTGTTTGTTATTGGTTTTGTTGGTATTTCTCGAAAACAGTACCCCCACGAAGGCCACTACATAAATCGCTTTGGTTTGGTGAGAGGTATCACGAAAAATCGGTGTTTAAGGAGAGAGGCTTCGTTATGTGTGGAGTCAGGTCCACACATAACGGTCTGAGGTTCACATATAGCGGATGGAACTCCACACATAATGATTCGAGGTCCGCATTTAACCGCGTGACAAACTTCAATCTTTATCTTCGCATCAGCGGTGTTAACTATGATGCGCTTTTCATCCGCTTTATTCTCCTGTCGGATAGCCGTGATCCCCGGTCTGCCGTTCAGCGATTCAGTAATACGCATCAAGGCGTCATTGATGACCGCCAGATCGGTATCGCGATCAGTAAAGGTCTTATACGCCAGATCGATATCCACCGACAGGCGAGGGAAATCTTGTACAAATAAGTTGATTGCCGTGCCGCCTTTCAGGGCGAAACAGGACTCCTTCGCCACATGCGGCAGGGCAGTCATTAATAGCCTGACCTGTCGGGCATAACTATCACGCAGATCCATCTTCGACTCCTTCCGGTTTAAATGCGCGGGGAACGGTGATTTGATAATCCGGCTCCAGCCAACCGCCGGGAACGATTTGCCGTTTTCCCGAGCCTGTTTCTATACCGCTTTGATCGAGGTACTGAAAGTAAGGATGCTCATTGCGTCGGGCAAGGTAGAGCATCACGCGGTTGGTTTTAACCGAATGACTGGCGAAGAGCAGCGCCTGTAATTTACGCGGGCTAAGAAGATTCATCCCCTGAAACAGAGCATCGGCATGTTCGAACGAGATCAAGGAAGGAACGCCGCAGGCGATCTCATACGCGGCCAGTTCCGGTACGCTGCCCACTAACTGTCGGTCGCCGATTTTAAGTTGTGTCGTGAATGACGGTATATCAACGGTGAGGCCAGAGGTATACAGCGTGACAAACATCGCGGATGGTTCAAAGACGACAAACCATCCCGGCAGCTTGACGTAAGCCGGAAGCGTGAGCCAGATTTGCTGCCTGCCCGGCTCGGTATAGTGAGCATAGCCCTGTAGCGCAACGCTGGTCAGTCCCGCCACGCGAACCGGTTTTTCCCACTGCGTTTGCAGGCAATAAACCGCGTCCACCCAGTCCGGCTCACGGCCCGCCCGGCAGTATACGCCGTGCGCGATCCGCCTGAGCCAGCCATTCTGCACATAGAGGTAAGAGAGCTTACGATCTATGCCGTTACGAGTGAGCCATGACTGGAGCAACACCTGACCAGGTAGGGTGTTTTGCATCAGCCAGTTTAGATAGTTTGGCAAATGTCGTCTCTTGATAGACAATTTCGATAATTATTAAACCATTATAGTTCTCGTACTCTCGCTGGTACAGGTGATTTTGGAATCATTTTAAATAGTGATATCCAAAGTATTTCTATAACTTTTTGTTTTCTTTGTTTAAATTTTATCTTTATGGATTTGTATGGTATATGAGCAACAAATGCTATACCGGTTTCATGTCGGTCATGAAGTCTTTATGGTGCTTTGAGGCCACGTATTTAATCGTGTTACGGATCTGGTGAATGACGCACAACTGCACCTCTGTCTGCGGATAAATGCTGTTTATTGCCTCCGGGAGGCCAGTCAGCCCGTCCAAGCAGGCAATCAGGATGTCTTCAACGCCACGGTTTTGCAGGTCACTCAATACGGATAGCCAGAAGTTAGCGTCTTCACTTTCTGACAGATACAGGCCCAGAACTTCTTTTTTGCCTTCCAGATTCAGCGCCAGAACGGTATAAACCGCTTTGATCTGGTAACTCATCCCCAGTGCGAACAGGCGAATAATCTTGCGTTCGATCTCGTCGGACAGCGTGATCCGTGCTGCGATTAAGAAACGCAAAGTGTTCCCGACAGACGACTCGGTACGGAAAGTGGTTTATCTGGCGATCAAAGATGCGTCAAAAAATGGAGTATGCCGATCCAGAACTGGCGGCTGGCGATGAGTCGTTTTATTATCGAGTTCGGTGACCGCCTGAGCGATCACCTTTTATAGTGGCAGTTACACAGAATTACAGACAGGCTCTTCTGCTTCGGATAAATTTAGCAACGGCTTGTAACGCCTCATCCGCTTCAGGTATCTTTCCCACCGATGACTGAAATACATGCCAGAGCCCGTCCCATATCTCAAGCTCAACTTGCATCCCAGCCTTTTTAGCATATCGGGAGAGGCGTAATGCATCATCGCGCAATAACTCCTCGCTTCCCACCTGAATAAATACGGGAGGAAGTCCAGACAAATCACCAAACAGGGGAGAGACAAGAGGATCGCTTCGTTCACTGTCCGAACAGTAGTATTTCACGGTCATTATCAGGTCTTCTATGCAAAGCAGCGGATCAAGATCCTTACACAGCGTTATGCTCTTACCTGAAAGTGTGAAATCCAACATGGGTGATAGCAGAACAGACGAGTCCGGCAAAGGATCTTGATGCTGTTTTAACAAGAGTAAAAGCGACATGACCAGACCACCACCACTGGAGTCTCCCGCGAGGATAATGTCCTCTGCTGAATAACCATTAGCAAGCAGCCATAAATAGGCCTGATGACAATTTAATAAGGCCGCAGGAAATCGATTTTCTGGCGCCAGAGGATATTCCAGTACCAGAGTTCGGCAACCAGAATATTGTGCGAGATAGGCAGCGAGTTTTCTGTGAGTCAGACACGAACCCTGAGAATTTCCACCTCCGTGGAAATAGAGAATAATCCTGGTATTTATCGAATCTGGATATGAAATCCACTCCGCGGTCACCTCTGTGTCGTTAACAGTATCGATACATACACCCGCAGGTAGCGTTGCCTTTGTGGCTGCAGACTCCCAGACCTGGCGCTGAATGGAGAGTGGAGTATGCAAAAGAAAATGAATATTCTCATCATGATTTTCAAACAGTTTCGCTTTATAATCTTTTGCTCCGTTACTCAGCATGTTCATTCCTTTAGCTGCTTACGCCAGAAATAATAATTGTCGGTAGTGCTTTTTTTTACATTTTAATAGGCATTAATTTATTTACTCATTCATACACAATCTGAGAAATACGCCACATTATAAGTTTATTAAAATTGTTCAGTTTTTTTTATCTTTCTCTACTAACTGACAAATAGCTTACTTTTTCAACGACGCTGGTGATAAGGGTTTTCCCGCAAAACAAGCAGACCTGCGCTCAGGCAAGTGATGCGAGAGAGCGTGGGGCAGGCAAAATCCCTGGCAATGATTTTTTTCTGGCGGAGAGGGTGAGGGGACTTTGACGGGAAGCTAGTGCTAGTTCCCCAAAAGCAAAAACCCGCCTTTTGGGCGGGTTCTTTAAATAGTGGTGCCCGGACTCG
>NZ_JBEAID010000070.1:0-86400 GCF_040064585.1 Klebsiella sp. CN_Kp113
TGAAAACCAGTATTATCAACGGCTCGGAAGTGTCTAGATTATCCGTGGCGATTCACTGTCGGAATCGGAGTCGCTGTCAGAATCCGAGTCACTGTCTGAATCGGAATCACTGTCAGAGTCCGAATCGGAGTCGCTGTCAGAATCGGAGTCGCTGTCCGAGTCGGAGTCACTGTCGGAGTCAGAATCGCTGTCTGAGTCAGAATCGCTGTCCGAGTCGGAATCACTGTCAGAGTCCGAGTCGCTGTCCGAATCCGAATCACTGTCCGAATCCGAATCGCTGTCGGAGTCGGAGTCGGAGTCGGTATCATCGCTAAGATCGACAGTTAATATAAATATCGGGGATCGTTCGCTGACGTTGCCGGCCAGATCGGTCACCGTGGTGCTCAGTCTATGGGATCCTTCAGCCAGTGCGTCAGGAGTAAAGCTCCAGCGTCCGTCCTCGTCCGCAATCGCGGTGCCCAATACGGTATCACCGTCATAAATTGTGATCGTGGCGCCTGCTTCCGCCGTACCGCTCAAGGTTGGTGTATCATCATCCGTCACGCTACCGCTGTTCAGTGTACCCGTGTCTTCTCCTGCATTATCAGTTACCTGCAGATCGCTAACCGGGTTCACTATAGTGTCTACCGTCAGTTCAAACGCCGGCGAACGTTCGCTGACGTTCCCAGCTTTGTCCGTTACCGTAGTGCTCAGGCTGTGGGCGCCTTCCTCCAGACTATCTGGAGTGAAGCTCCAGCGCCCATCCTCGCCGGCAACCACTGTGCCCAGCACGGTGTCGCCGTCATAGATCGTCACCGTGGATCCCGCTTCCGCCGTGCCGTTCAGGGTGGGCGTCGCATCGTTGGTCAGATCCCCGCTCTGCAGCTGGCCGGTGTGCTCTGCAACATTGTCGGTTACCTGCGGAATGCTGGCTGCCGGCGCAGTGGTATCGATGGTCAGTTCAAACGCCGGCGAACGTTCGCTGACGTTGCCGGCTTTGTCCGTCACCGTCGCGCTCAGGCTATGGGAACCCTCGCTCAGCTCCGGTAACGTGAAGCTCCAGTTGCCATTTTCATCCGCGACGACAGAACCCAGTTTGGTATCGCCGTCATAAATCGTTATCGTTGCCCCAGCCTCTGCTGTCCCTTTAATCTCCGGGGTCGTATCGTCAGTGACATCTCCAGAATGCAGCACACCGGTGATGGGGCCCACATTGTCAATGACCGCTATGTTCTGTGCCGCGGTAGGTAGCTCGGTATCAGTATCGGAGTCGCTATCAGCATCAGAATCACTATCCGCGTCGCTGTCAGCATCCGAATCACTATCTGAATCTGAATCCGAGTCGGAATCACTGTCAGAATCGGAATCACTATCTGAATCAGAATCACTGTCTGAATCAGAGTCGCTATCGCTGTCAGCATCCGTATCACTGTCGGAGTCTGAATCACTGTCAGCATCAGAATCGCTTTCAGAAACCGAAGAGTGGTGGTCTTTGTTTGAGGTGCCGGCGAACATTGCCGCAATACCCAGCAAAGCCGCGCCAGCCATGACCCAACCGGCAATACTTTGTCCCGCGCCACCGGTCGCGATGACTTCTGAAAGATCGCTAATCAGCGAATAGTGTGCCCCATCGGTACCCGCACCTTCTAGCCACCATAGCGCGCCGGTCTCATCATCCATAAGAACCAAATCACTATGCTGTCCATGCTCATCCACAACGAAAAAGTTTTTAATTGTAACGGTGTCACCGTTTTGGAGTTTTAGAACAAGATCATTACCTTGTCGGGTATATGAACGAATATCCTCGCGCTTAACGTGCAGGAGAACCACTGACTGCGTATTGAGATTAACTTGATTGCCATCGACGGTGTATTCAGCACCAGTTTCTTTCACTGTCACATTTATATTTTTCATCAGGCTGCACCCTTGAGATGAAGACGCAGTCAGAGGTATGAGATAATTCTTAATTATGCATCTTATTAGATATACCACTTAACGGAGTCCCGCAAGGTGAAAGCTAAATAATCCAATTACATTCTGTAATAAATTAAATTACTTAAATTACAATAAATTAAAATAATAAACTTACATTTTGAGATGTTAATAGAGACCAGAAGAAAAATGATTGCTCACGGTTATTACAATGAAGATAAAATCATGGATAATACATTTCTTATATCACCAAACCTCCATTTTAACGCTACCCAAAAAATATCTGTGATGTTAGTCATATAAATGACATGAGAAAAAACAATTATTTTTTAAACTTTAAAATATTTTACAATGATTTCCCATGTATTTTTCATGGTTTATTTATAGAAAATAAATTATCCTCGCGAGGAAATTTTAAGTAATAAGGGAGATAAAACCTGGACGATGTCTGTTAAATCCACAAAGATAATGGGTTTTATTTTAAAATAAAGAAACGTTTCGATGTAGTTTTAATTAAAATATTGACCATAAATAACTTAATCAATAGTGATAATAAAAAACCCCGCCAGGCGGGGTTTTAGGTTTAACGGGCTAATCCTAATCGCGGGATCTCTATCGCCGGACAGCGATCCATCACCACGTTTAGACCGGCGTCTCGGGCGAGAACAGCCGCCTGTTCATTGATTACCCCCAGCTGTAGCCATAGCGTTTTCGCACCGATAGCCACTGCCTCCTGGGCGACGCCCCAGGCCGCTTCTGAGTTACGGAAAACATCGACCATATCCACTTTTTCCGGCACGTCAGCAAGCGTGGCATACCCTTTTTGCCCCAGCAGCGTGGTACCCGCAACCTTAGGGGAAACGGGAATGACGTGATACCCCTGCTCCAGAAGATACTTCATCACCCGATAGCTTGGGCGGTCAGGTTTGTCACTTGCCCCCACCAGGGCGATAGTCCGTGTCGAGGTCAAAATACCTGCGATATCGTTTTCTTTCATCATCATCCTCCTGCTATTTAGCCCAAGTGTATGCTAATCCGGATGAACCCGCATGAGTCCTGACCTGCAGATGCGTCAAATTTTTTCATCCCGACGCTTGCAGCAACAGTCACTTCCAGTAATCTGTCTACAGGCCAAAATGTGGAATGAAATGATGGAACTAACAACACGTACCTTGCCAGCACGCAAGCATATTGCGCTGGTTGCTCACGATCACTGTAAAGATATGCTGATGAAGTGGGTCGAGCGCCACCAGCCACTGCTGGCGCAACACACGCTCTCGGCGACAGGAACGACCGGAAATCTGGTGTCACGCGCAACCGGGCTGGAGGTGCATGCGATGCTGAGTGGTCCCATGGGCGGCGACCAGCAGGTGGGTGCGCTGATTTCAGAAGGTAAAATCGATGTATTGATTTTTTTCTGGGATCCGCTAAATGCCGTGCCACACGACCCGGATGTTAAAGCGTTATTACGTTTGGCGACGGTATGGAATATTCCCGTCGCCACCAATGTCTCAACCGCCGACTTTATTATCCAGTCCCCGCACTTCAGCGACCCCGTTGATATCCTGATCCCTGATTATCAGCGCTACCTTGCAGAGCGTCTGAAATAAGCCCCGCTGGCGGCCACGCCGCCAGCCATCATGGCTTTCTTGCTACCGGCACATCCAGCGCCTCTAGCATTTCAACAAACGGCGAAGGTTGCTCTTTATTAAACAACAGCCATACGCGCAGGCGGGCGCGGGTGATGGCGACATACAGCAAACGCCTCTCTTCGGCATCGGGAAAATCCTCCGGCTGCGGTAAGAGCGCCTGCTCCATAATCGACTCACGCGCCGATGCAGGAAACGCATCATCCCCCTCCTGAAGGCCAAGAATAATGACGTAATCAGCTTGTTGTCCTTTGCTGGCATGAATAGTCATAAAATCGAGCTGCAGATGCGGCCAGCGCGTGGCGGCTTTCTCCAGCGCCGCCGGCTTCAAATGATGATAGCGCGCTAGCAATAAAATCCGCTGCTCTCGTTTGACATAGCCGCTCATTTTATCAAGCAGATCGTCGAGTTTGTCCTCCGCCAATAACGTCACCGCTTTTTTGTCCCCTGCGACCAGGCTGTTTAGTGGTTTCGTTAACTGGTGCGGATTTTGCTGGATAAACCCGTTGGCTATCTCGCCTATCCGGCTATTAAATCGGTACGTCGTATCCAGCGCACAGCAATCCCCTTCGCCAAAATAGTGATTAAAGGCCGTTGTTAAAGAGAGCTGAGCACCGCTGAAACGGTAGATAGCCTGCCAGTCATCGCCAACGGCAAACAGCGTCGTCTGCGTGTTTTGCCGACGTAACGCGGCGAGTAGGGATGCCCGCTGCGGGGAGATATCCTGAAACTCATCCACCAGAATATGCTTCCACGGGCTGACGAACCGCCCTTTATCCAGAATATTGATCGCCTGATGAATCAGGCCGGAGAAATCGACGGCGTTTTCATCTTTTAACGCCGTTTTCCACGCTTTTAGCAGAGGGGCCATCAGCTTAACGCGCTTGCCAAAAAGGTCGCGTATCTCTTTAGGGGCTCCGGCAATCATCTCAGCCTGCGATCCGCCATGCATACGCATCAAGCTAACCCAGCGGTCAAGGCGGCTGGCAACACGACGCTGCAGCTTTTTGTCCTGCCAGAAATCCCCTTCAGGGATCTGCCAGCCCATTTCCTCCTCCAGCCACAATCGCCAGCCTTTCGCCTGCGCTTTTTTCTCCTGGCACTGCTGCTGCCAGCTCTGTACTAAAAGCTTTTGCCGTGCAGCGCTGTCGCTCTCCAGCTTGCTGATCGCCGGGGCTTTTTTACTGCCCTGCTGGATAATGTGCAGGGCAAGGGAGTGAAAAGTACGCGCAGAGATCTCTTCAGTGCCCAGGCGCTCGCGGATGCGCTCATCCATCTCCTGCGCGGCTTGCCGACCAAACGCCAGTAGCAGAATTTGCTCAGCCGCCGCTTCGCCACGGGTCAATAACCAGCCTGCGCGCGCCACTAACACGGAAGTTTTACCGCTTCCGGCACCTGCCAGAACTAATAACGAACGCTCGCCGTTTACGACTGCGCGTGCCTGAGCCGGATTCAACGGCGATGATTCCACTGCGGCAAAAAATCCGCGGTATTGCTCCAGCATGGATTCCGTAAAAGTTTGGTTATGCTCGAGCCTGGCTTTTTCCGTATTACTCAACCAACTCTGGCATTGCCGCCATAGCTCGCGGCAGTTATCAAAAGCATCAAGACGGACTGTCGGCACTGGTAATCCGCTCAGCGCATGGCGTATTTTGCGCTGAATATCGCTTACCTGCTGACGCGTCAACCATTTACCTTCCGCGCTGGAACGCGCCACTTCCGCCAGCTGCTGGCGAAGTACATCAGCGGCAATATCGCTCATTTCCGCGCTCCACTGCTGCCAGAGCGTGTTCAGATGATGGTAAAAACGCTGGGTTTCACTCCATTCGGTACCGTGCAAACGCACAACTTTCTCGCCCGGTAGGGTAAACTCCAGCTCCCCCCAAACCAGCCCACGCTTGCAATGAATTGATAATAACTGATTGAAAGGTATAAGATATTCATGGCTATCACCGGAAACCTTTACTCCGGCATTAAGAAGTTGCACCCTGTCATAAGGATGCTGAGCCATACGCTTGCCCAATGTTGTCGCTCTAAGTTCCATATAATGTCGAATTTCAATCAGGTTGGATGTTTTTAAGTTTAACCGCCAGCGACCGGGTGCTCCAGCGTAAAAAACGCTACAATGGCCGTGCCTTATTATCCACCGTATTAAGCAGAGGGTTTATGCGTACCGTTCTGAATATTTTAAACTTTATCCTTGGCGGATTCGCCACCACGCTCGGCTGGCTTCTGGCGACGCTGGTCAGCATTGTGCTGATCTTTACCCTGCCTCTCACCCGCTCCTGCTGGGAGATAACAAAACTCTCTCTTTTTCCCTATGGGAATGAGGCCGTTCATGTCGACGAACTCGATCCTCAGGGAAAGAATAGCCTGCTAAACGCGGGTGGGACACTATTGAATATTTTATGGTTTATTTTCTTTGGCTGGTGGCTGTGCCTGATGCATATCTTTTGTGGTATCGCCCAATGCCTGACTATCATTGGCATCCCGGTTGGTATCGCCAATTTTAAAATCGCCGCTATTGCTTTATGGCCAGTAGGCCGACGAGTCGTCTCCGTCGAGACCGCTCGCGCCGCGCGTGAAGCCAATGCGCGTCGCCGCTTTCAGTAATTGAATGGAATAGAGAAATGCTCACCCCCCTGCTACGCCGCTATACATGGAACAGTGCCTGGTTATATAACATCAGGATATTTATCGCACTCTGCGGCACGACCGCATTTCCCTGGTGGCTTGGCGAAGTAAAACTCACGATTCCTCTAACACTCGGGGTGGTGGCAGCGGCGCTGACCGACCTTGATGACCGCCTGACAGGACGTCTGCGTAATCTGGCCATTACCCTCGTGTGCTTTTTTATTGCTTCAGCCTCAGTGGAACTCCTTTTTCCCTGGCCGTGGTTATTTGCGGCGGGATTAACCGTTTCAACAATCGGTTTTATTTTGCTCGGCGGCCTGGGCCAACGCTATGCCACCATCGCCTTTGGTGCTTTGTTAATCGCCATCTATACCATGCTGGGCGTTACGCTTTACAGCCACTGGTATCTTCAGCCGCTGTTTTTGCTGGCTGGCGCGGTGTGGTACAACTTACTTACCCTCTCCGGACATCTGATTTTCCCTATCCGTCCTCTTCAGGACAATCTGGCACGCAGCTACGAGCAGTTAGCTCACTATCTGGAGCTTAAATCACGCCTGTTCGATCCGGATATTGAAGATGAAAGCCAGGCTCCGCTGTATGACCTGGCGATAGCCAATGGCCAGCTTGTGGCCACGCTGAATCAGACGAAAGTTTCCCTGCTGACTCGCCTGCGCGGCGATCGCGGGCAGCGCGGAACGCGTCGCACTTTGCAGTATTACTTCGTGGCGCAGGACATCCACGAACGCGCAAGCTCATCGCATATTCAATACCAAACGCTGCGCGATCATTTTCGCTACAGTGACGTGATGTTCCGCTTCCAGCGTATGCTGTCAATGCAGGCGCAGGCCTGCCAGAAACTGTCTCGTGCCATCCTGCTACGCGAACCCTACCTTCATGACACTCACTTTGAGCGCGCTTTTATGCATCTTGACGCCGCGCTCGATCGCGTAAAAGCCAGCGGCGCGCCGGCAGAACAGATTAAGGCGTTGGGATTTTTGCTTAATAACTTACGCGCCATTGACGCCCAGCTGGCGACAATTGAATCCGTCCAGACGACTGTACAGTCCAGTCACAACACGGAAAACCTGTTAGCCGACGACCAACCCGGCAGTTTCAGCGATATCTGGCTGCGCCTGCGCAGTAATATGACCCCAGAGTCAGCTCTGTTTCGCCATGCGGTTCGAATGTCATTAGTCCTGTGCGCAGGTTATGCATTTATCCAGTTAACCGGACTGAACCACGGTTACTGGATATTGCTGACCAGCCTGTTCGTATGCCAGCCAAACTATAACGCCACTCGTCACCGGCTGGCGTTAAGGATAATCGGTACGCTCATCGGCGTAGCGATAGGCCTGCCGGTGCTGCTTCTCGTCCCTTCCGTCGAAGGCCAGCTGCTTTTAATTGTCCTGACCGGCGTGCTGTTCTTCGCGTTCCGTAATGTACAGTACGCCCATGCGACCATGTTCATTACCCTTCTGGTTTTGCTGTGCTTTAACCTCCTGGGGGAAGGTTTTGAAGTCGCCCTACCGCGTATATTTGATACGCTGATCGGCTGCGCTATCGCCTGGGCCGCAGTCAGCTTTATTTGGCCAGACTGGAAATTCCGCAACCTGCCCCGAGTACTTGAACAAGCAATCAATGCCAACTGCCGATATTTAGATGCCATACTCGAGCAATATCATCAGGGGCGCGACAACCGTCTTGCCTATCGTATTGCGCGAAGAGCGGCGCACAGCAGGGACGGTGAGCTGGCATCCGTTGTATCAAACTTATCAACGGAACCCAGAGCGGGCTCGCAAATGCGGGAAACCGCTTTTCGGTTGTTATGCCTGAACCACACTTTTACCAGCTATATCTCCGCCCTGGGCGCACACAGGGAAAAGCTGACAACGCCAGATATCCTGGCGCTGCTGGACGATGCCGTTTGTTATGTTGATGACGCGCTGCACCACTCACCGGCCGATGAACAGCGGGTACAGCAAGCTTTAACAAGCCTGCAAACCCGGATACAGCACCTTGAACCTCGTGCCGATAGCAAAGAGCCGTTAGTGCTTCAACAAATCGGGCTGCTACTGGCGCTGCTGCCAGAGATTTGCCGGCTACAGCGACAGGTTGAGATTCAACCTGAATAGCTCTCACTCTCCCGCATCTGTTCCGTTGCCCACTTCTCAAGCTCCTGACGCTGCTGCGTCGGGAGCGTGGCCGCGTGGACGCCTTCAATAGCCCCCTGTAAGGAATAAAGAATATTCACCGTTAGCGCTTTATTTATTTTTCGTAACCTCAACCAGGCTTCTTTGGCCCCAATCTTACGCAGCATCAATTCATCCGTAATGCCTGAATTAATCAGCTGTAGTTCCATATGAAAACTGATATTTGGCAAATTTTTTAATCTTCCGGAATGTCGCTGCCGATGTTTTTCATGACGCGCGCTCTGTAATGACAGCGCCGATAAATGAAAAAGCATTTTGCTATCCCGCCAAAGTTCCTCATCAATATGATAATACTTCAGCGCGACCAGACGACCATTCTTCTGCATCTTCAACAGCGGGTTTTTATGCGCCACGCGGTACTCCGCGCTCTGCTCGCAAACCCGAAGATAGATCTCTCCCTCAGCCATCATGGCAAACACGGTATTATCTATCGCCAGGCTATAGCCACCAAATAAGGGCCGACAGCTTATTTTTCCTAATGGAGACAAACATGCCCGAAACTGATGGATCCTAAGACATATAAGTTTCTTCATGATTATTCCTTTGTTAATCATGTAAATAAGACATAAATGTGCTAACGGATCCGTTAAAAGAGAAAATAAGTGACTTCTCTTCATGCGGCAACATGAATTATCTGTTCATTTTAATCAGCGTGTTTTTTTGCGAGCCGCTTTCAGAAAATAGTCATTTGATGAAGTTAAACGCGGGAAAGATAAAATGCTTAATTAATATTCATCACAGTAGCGTACAGAGAGCAGGGCATCCCTGTTCGCTCATAGACCGTTAATGCCATCATTTATGAGAAGAATTTAGCCAGCAAGAAAGCGCGACAACCATGAATTCACATTGTGTACGCGCGGACATCCGATGCGACCGGTTCGGGTTCACTCCCGGCGACGTACAAATTTCATCCAGCAACAGAGAAAATAGGGTTGATCTTTCACCCGGCCGCATATACTGTATATGCATACAGTAACCCACAGGCGGGATAGACTATGTTTACATCAGCTCACGCAAATCGTTCACCACTGACTTCTACTTCAGTACGTCGTCGCTCTCATGACGCTGCCGAACAGCCAGCTAATGGGCTGATCAGTGAAATAGTCTATCGAGAAGACCAGCCCATGATGACGCAGCTGCTATTGCTTCCTTTATTACAACAGCTTGGCCAGCAATCGCGCTGGCAGCTCTGGCTGACGCCACAACAGAAGCTGAGCCGCGAATGGGTGCAGTCGTCCGGTTTGCCGCTGTCGAAGGTGATGCAGATCAGCCAGCTCTCCCCCGCTAACACCCTGGAATCCATGGTTCGCTCACTGCGCACGGGAAATTATAGCGTCGTTATTGGCTGGCTATCAGAAGAACTGAGCATTGAGGAACATGAACGCCTGGTTGCCGCTGCAGAAGAGGGTCACGCGATGGGCTTTATCATGCGTCCGGTAAGAAATACCAATCAGCCAGGCAGACAACTTTCTGGGCTAAAAATTCACTCAAACCTGTATCATTAACCGAGTTTAGGATTAATCCTGGAATTTTTTTTGCCCTGGCGCGAGATGGGCTTTCTTGAACGGCATTTTTGTTAAAATGCTTGTCTGATGCGGCTTCGCGACTTTTTTTGCCTCGATTAAGTTCAACCGTATTGGTTAAACATAGCGTACACAACCCTTTTTTTTCATATGCCTGACGGAGTTCACACTTGTAAGTTTCGAACTAAGTTGTAGACTTTACATCGCCAGGGGTGATCGGCTTACGCTGCATGTATCAGCATAGTTAACAACAAGTCACGCCCCGGGTGAAGGATTTAACCGTGAGGTCTTCTGAACCTTCATGGCGAATTTTGGATGATAATGAGGCGCAAAAAATGAAAAAGACAGCTATCGCGATTGCAGTGGCACTGGCTGGCTTCGCTACCGTAGCGCAGGCCGCTCCGAAAGATAACACCTGGTACGCAGGTGCTAAACTGGGCTGGTCCCAGTATCACGACACCGGTTTCTACGGTAACGGTTTCCAGGGCAACAACGGCCCGACCCGTAACGATCAGCTGGGTGCTGGTGCGTTTGGTGGTTACCAGGTTAACCCGTACCTCGGTTTTGAAATGGGTTACGACTGGCTGGGCCGTATGGCTTACAAAGGCAGCGTTGACAACGGCGCTTTCAAAGCTCAGGGCGTTCAGCTGACTGCTAAACTGGGTTACCCGATCACTGACGATCTGGATATCTATACCCGTCTGGGTGGTATGGTTTGGCGCGCTGACTCCAAAGGTAACTACGCTTCTACCGGCGTTTCCCGTAGCGAACACGACACTGGCGTCTCCCCGGTATTCGCGGGCGGCTTAGAGTGGGCTGTTACTCGTGACATCGCAACCCGTCTGGAATACCAGTGGGTTAACAACATCGGCGACGCTGGCACCGTTGGTACCCGTCCTGATAACGGCATGCTGAGCCTGGGCGTATCCTACCGCTTCGGTCAGGACGACGTTGCTCCGGTTGTAGCTCCGGCGCCGGCTCCGGCTCCAGAAGTGACTACCAAGCACTTCACCCTGAAGTCTGACGTTCTGTTCAACTTCAACAAATCTACTCTGAAACCAGAAGGCCAGCAGGCTCTGGATCAGCTGTACACCCAGCTGAGCAACATGGATCCGAAAGACGGTTCCGCAGTTGTTCTGGGCTACACCGACCGTATCGGTTCTGATGCCTACAACCAGCAGCTGTCTGAGAAACGTGCTCAGTCCGTTGTTGATTACCTGGTATCCAAAGGTATCCCGGCTAGCAAAATCTCTGCTCGCGGTATGGGCGAATCCAACCCGGTTACTGGCAACACCTGTGACAACGTGAAAGCTCGCGCAGCTCTGATCGACTGCCTGGCGCCGGACCGTCGTGTAGAAATCGAAGTTAAAGGCTACAAAGACGTTGTAACTCAGCCGCAGGCTTAAGTTATCTCGTTAATAAAAAACCCCGCGATGCGGGGTTTTTTTTTACCTTAAATTCCGCTATCAAAAAGCAGCAGCGCACCGATATATCCCGATGCTTGCATCACTACTCTTTACCTAACAGTACCTGCAAATCATGCTTCAGGCTGGACATCTTGCTGGCATACTTCTCTTTATGCTCAGCATCCTCAATCAACTGCACAATGGTTTCAGAAAGCGTTTTACCCCGTCTTTGCGCCAGACCCGCCAGACGCTGCCAGACCATGAACTCCAGGTCGATAGACTTTTTACGCGTATGCTGATGCTCCGCGTTAAAATGACGCTTACGTCGGGCGCGGATAGTCTGCTTCATGCGGTTCACCAGCGCCGGATTGATATGCTGCTCAATCCAGGTATTCACCAGCACGGGTTCATTTTCGAGCGTCAGTAATAAATCGACGGCGGCTTGCGCAGCGCTGGCTTCAATGTAGCGGGTAATAAGCTCACCTTCCCGGTGCTTTTTTACCAGATAAGTCCATTTCCAGCCGCTTTCAAGATTTTCCAGTTGTTGATATTTCATTGCGATCTCAATGTGACCGTGTAACTCATTTCAGGATATCAGTTTTTTCCTGATGTGCTGAGAATAAATGATCTTTCGTGATGTTGGTAGATTCGTTATCACCGCGACAATCGCAATCCCTCGTGTGCTCGGACGCCGCATAATGTATAATCGCGCGTTTTACATCTGACTAAAAAACAGCGACTTTGACCATTACGAAACTTACCCGAAACGACCTCGCTCCTGATACGGAAAGTTATCAGGCGCTGTTTGCACAAGCCGACTTAGCTCACGCAGAGACATCGCTCTCAGGCGAACTGCAACCCCGACTCTTCTATGGCCTGGAGCAGCTCCTGGTCACTCCAGCCATTTCGCCGTTTATGCTGGTTAAAATTCCGGAAGAGCCGGAGTACCTGCAGTGGCTGGCTAACGAAACCCGTACTTTACACCAACCGGCACAAACGCTCTGTGGCGTTCGCTATCAGGTTGATGGCGGAAAAATCTCGCTCTCCCCGGCACAAACGGCTGAAGATAATTTCGCCAGCGTTGCGCCGGTTGAAGCCGCGGACTGGATCGAAGCAGAGCAGCTTTTTGGCTGCGTGCGCCAGTTTAATGGTGAAATCACGTTACAACCCGGTCTGGTCCATCGCGCTAACGGCGGGGTATTAATTCTCTCCCTCCGTGCATTACTGGCACAGCCCCTGCTGTGGATGCGGCTGAAAAATATGGTAACCCGCCAGCGTTTTGACTGGTTATCATTCGATGAGTCTCGCCCTCTTCCGGTCAGCATTCCCTCTATGCCCCTGAGTTTGAAAGTTATCCTGGTCGGCGAGCGAGAATCTCTTGCTGATTTTCAGGAGATGGAACCCGAGCTTTCTGCGCAGGCTATCTACAGCGAATATGAAGATAATCTGCAAATCGCTGACGCCGATACGCTGAAGCAGTGGTGCCAGTGGGTCTGGCAAAATGCTCAGCTGCTCGAACTACCGGGGCTGTCAGCTAACGCCTGGCCGCTGCTGATCCAGGAAGGTGCGCGTTATACAGGCGATCAGGAAACCTTGCCGCTGTGCGTGCTCTGGATTGCTCGCCAGCTTCGCGAAGCCGCCGCGTTCTGTGAAGGTGAAGAGATTAGCGCTGAAGAGATGCAAACCATGCTGGAGCGTCGTTTGTGGCGCGAAGGCTACCTTGCTGAACGCATCCAGGATGAAATACTGCAGGAGCAAATCCTGATCGAGACCGAAGGCGAATGCGTCGGACAAATCAACGCACTCTCCGTCATTGAGTTTCCGGGCCATCCGCGTGCGTTTGGCGAGCCTTCACGTATTAGCTGCGTCGTACATATCGGCGACGGCGAATTTATTGACGTTGAGCGTAAGGCCGAGCTCGGTGGCAACATTCATGCAAAAGGCATGATGATCATGCAGGCGTTTCTGATGTCCGAGCTGGAGCTCGAACAACAGCTCCCCTTCACCGCCTCCCTGACCTTCGAGCAGTCCTACAGCGAAGTGGATGGCGATAGCGCCTCCATGGCCGAACTGTGCGCGCTGATCAGCTCGCTGGCCAATGTGCCGATTAATCAGAGCATCGCCATTACCGGTTCTGTCGATCAGTTTGGTCGCGTACAGCCGGTTGGCGGGCTTAACGAGAAAATTGAGGGCTTCTTTGCTATTTGCCAGCAGCGTGGGCTGACCGGTAAACAGGGAGTCATCATTCCCTCCGCCAACGTTCGTCACCTGAGCCTGGCGCAGGAACTGCAACAGGCCGTTGCGGATGAGCAGTTCTTTATCTGGGCAGTCGATGACGTGACGGAAGCGCTGCCCATTCTGACCCAGCTACTCTGGGACGGCGAAGGACAAACGTTACGGCAAACCATTCAGGAACGTATTGCGCAGGCGACACAGCAAGAGAGTCGTCATCGCTTTCCGTGGCCGCTACGCTGGTTAGGCGGTTCAGGTTCGAACTGATCGGACTTGTTCAGCGTACACGTGTTAGCTATCCTGCGTCCCGAACTCAAAATAAGGCTTACTGAAAACATGGTAGATAAACGCGAATCCTATACAAAAGAAGACCTTCTTGCCTCTGGTCGTGGTGAACTCTTTGGCGCCAAAGGCCCACAGCTGCCGGCGCCAAGTATGCTGATGATGGACCGCGTCATCAAAATGACCGAAACCGGTGGTAACTATGACAAAGGTTATGTTGAGGCAGAACTCGATATTAACCCGGACCTGTGGTTCTTCGGTTGCCATTTCATTGGTGACCCGGTGATGCCGGGCTGTCTGGGCCTGGATGCCATGTGGCAGCTGGTTGGCTTCTACCTGGGCTGGTTAGGCGGCGAAGGTAAAGGACGTGCATTAGGCGTGGGCGAAGTGAAGCTCACCGGTCAGATACTGCCAACGGCGAAGAAAGTGACCTACCGTATTCATTTCAAACGCGTGATAAACCGTCGTTTGATTATGGGGCTGGCGGATGGAGAAGTGCTGGTTGACGGTCGTTTGATTTACACCGCAACCGATCTGAAAGTGGGCCTGTTCCAGGACACTTCCGCGTTCTGATAAACATCACGCGTTAGAAAAGGCGAAGCCCCCGCGCAGCGGAGGCTTCTTTTTAAAGAGACAGTCAGGCAATTTGTACCCTGTCCTCCATGGCCTCTCGCCAGCCTCCTAGCCAATAAGACCTTTGGTTTAAGGTCTGGTAAGGACACATTTCCTTAGACCTTCCGGTAATACCGGCCTGGTACCCACGCTGATGTGCCCGCTCCAGGCGATCTCGTTTTTGTCTCTTCATGCCTCGTTTCCCTCATACTTTGATCTGGTGGAAAAGAAAACAATGGTCACTAAATACGCAACCACGGTTAACGAATACCGCGAATCGGGGATAGCGTCAATGCGCAAAATTCACGCCATTGTCATATTTGTGAGCTACATGAAACTTCGTTTGTACAAAAACTGTGAACCAGCACAAGTAACAAACTGATGAGACAAATAAAAAAGCCGCTGCGATTTTCACTGTCGCAGCGGCTTTTATTCTTATTAATTTTACTTATGGCAAGCGGTTAATCTCGCTGGCAATCGCCGTCGCTTCCTGGGTCCAGGCCTGCGCGAGCGTTTTCACCATCGCGTCGTAACCATCCTCTTGTTGCTTAAGCTCAATATGGAACGGCCGCTTAATCAGCTGCCCCTGATGCTTCAGCAGCCACTCGCCGCTAACGATGACCCGGCCATCGTAACGGCCGTGAAAACCGCTGACGGACACGTTCAGCGTATCCTGCTCGCTCCCCAGCGGTTGAGAGGCAACCACCCAACCCGGAAGCTGGTTGCTAAGGTTCGCCACCAGCGTCGTTTTCAGCTGCTGATCGAGCGGGCTCGCCCACAGATTGTTATTCGCAATCACATACTGAACATCGGTGGTCTGATAGACCACCCCGTTACCGGCAAGATAATCCGGAATGCTCACCTGCTCGACCCAAAGCAAGTTTTTGCTTTGGTGGGCGGCGCTTTGCGCGCCACCCTGCGCCACGGGAAGCTGATAGTAAGTTTTACTCTCACCGCCGCTACTGCATGCCGTCAGCGCGCATACCGCCGCCGCTATTAGCCATTTCTTCATTATTTCGCTCCCTTCGGCTGCGGATCTTTTTTATCCTTCGCCTCAAATACCAGCGCATTGCTCTTATCATTGAGCGTTTTCAGTACCGGCTGCAGTTCACGAAGAACCTGATCGAGACGCTGCATATCCGCAACCATCTTATTGTATGCCGCAGATCCCGGCTGGAAGCCCTGCATACTACGATTAAGCTCGCGCAACGTATTCTGCATATCGCCCGGTAGCTGCTGCATCGACTGACTTGACGTTATCTTGTTCAGACTGTCCAGCGTCGCCTGTACGTGCTGCATCGTTTTTTCACTTTGCGCCAGCGTACTGGTTGCCTGCTCCAGCAGCGGGTTAATTGGCAGATTGTTAATTTTATCCAGCGCGTCCATCAGGCGCTGCTGGATCTGCGCCAGACCACCGCTCACGGTTGGAATAATCGGATAACCGCCAAACTCCTGCATCTTGCCGCGCGGAGGGGCTTTCGGGTAGAAGTCGAGATCGATATACAGCGCACCGGTCACCAGGTTTCCGGTTTTAAGCGAACCGCGCAGCCCGCGATTCATTAGATCATCGATATGCTTACGAATGTCAGGATCGGCGCCTAACTGATTGATCAGACGTTCCGGCTCAATTCGCACTTCTACCGGGATACGGTAATCGTCGTTGATGTTCTGCTTCAGGCCTGGGATAAAGAACGGCACCTTGCCGACGGTCCCCAGACGGATACCGCGGAATTCAACCGGCGCGCCGGGCTGCAAACCGCGAATCGAATCTTTAAAGAACATCACGTAGTCAATATGCTGGGTAAACACCGAATCCTGGATGCTGCGTTGATCGTCAAACAGATGATATTCTGTTTTATTCGCCACCGGCTCACCTAACGGTAGCCCTTCGGGAATATCAAAGCTGACGCCGCCGCCAAACAGCGTCGACAGCGATCCCATCTCAACGCGCATACCCGCAGCAGTCAGATCCACCGCAATACCGCTATCTTTCCAGAAGCGCACGTTATTGGTGACCAGCCGATCGTTAGGCGCGCTAATAAACAGCTGATAGGTAATATTGCGTTTTTGCGCATCGAAGGTGCTGGTTTCAACTGAACCTACGCGGTAGCCGCGGAAAAGCACCGGATCGCCGGGTGAAAGCTGCCCCGCTTTGCTGCTTTCCAGCAGAATGCGAATACCTTTAGCATCAGGGGAGGCCAGCGGCGGTGAATCCAGCAGCGGATACTGCGCAGGAACAGAGCCTTTGCTTCCCGGCTGCAGTTCGATATAGGCGCCGGATAACAGCGTTCCCAGACCGCTAATCCCTTCACGGCCGACCTGCGGTTTAACCACCCAAAAAACCGAATCCTGATGCAGCAGTTTTTCCATACCTGAATTCAGCCGCGCTTTAATCTCCACGTGGGTCAGGTCGTCCGTCAGCGTCGCGCTTTCAATCACGCCGACGTCAACGCTGCGGCTTTTTATCCGGGTTTTGCCCCCTTCA
The DNA here is from genome assembly GCF_040064585.1 of Klebsiella sp. CN_Kp113. Taxonomy (NCBI): domain Bacteria; kingdom Pseudomonadati; phylum Pseudomonadota; class Gammaproteobacteria; order Enterobacterales; family Enterobacteriaceae; genus Klebsiella; species Klebsiella sp. CN_Kp113. Next base: position 16,945 of record NZ_JBEAID010000070.1, read on the forward strand.
ATACCTTCTGCGTTAGTGGTTATCAGGGTCACTTCCGGCCCCTGGTGGCTATAGTGATAAAAGAGAATCCATGCGCCAATCAGCGCCGTGACAATCGGGAAGATCCACACCGGTGACCAGTTCTTCACCTTTTGCACTTTCGCTTCTCCGCTCTTATTTTCCATGCTGCAGTCTTTCCTCATGGCTTGAATCTGGCTCACGATCCCACAATAAACGCGGGTCAAAGGTCATGGCCGAAAACATTGTCATTACTACGACCAGCGCAAACATCACTGCTCCTATCGCCGGATAGATATTCATTAATCCACCGATGCGAACCAGAGCGGAGAGGACTGCGATAACAAACACATCAATCATTGACCAGCGGCCAACAAACTCGACGACTTCATAAATCAGATGCATGCGCTCCGAGTCGCGCGCTCCCTTGCCGCTGGCGTTCCAGCATAGCCAGCCAATGGCGATCATTTTTAACGTCGGCACCATAATACTGGCAATAAAGATCACCATCGCCACCGGATACGATCCTTCGCTCCACAGCAGGATCACCCCCGCCATAATCGTGGAAGGCATTTTATCGCCCAGCAGATCGGTAATCATGATCGGCAGAATATTGGCGGGCATATAGAGGATCAGCGAAGTCACCAACAGCGCCAGCGTCCACTGCAGGCTGTTTTTACGCCGGGCGGTTCCCCTTGTCCGACAGCGCGGACAAACGGCCTCATCGACGGGCAAAACCGCCGTGCAGCATGAGCACGAGCGTAGCCCCTGACGCAGGCCGGAGACGCCGACTTTCAGCGGCTGTGTAATCGGCGGCATTGGTGCAATGTCATCCCATAACCAGCGGCGATCCACGCACTGGAACGTCCTCAGCTGTAACAGGCAGAACATACACCAGGGAACGAAGCTCAGGCCGATGCCGATATCGCCGTAGGCCATCAGCTTAACGAAGCTGACCAGCACCCCGGCGAGAAAGATTTCCGCCATCCCCCAGGTTTTAAGGTGAAACAGGATCCGCGCCAGAAACGCCTTTAGCCCGGAAGGCATGCTCACCCGATTGACCAGCAGCAGTATGGTGACCAGGCAGAAAGCCGGCACCAGCTGGACGAAAAGTAAAAAGAAGGTACCGAGGCTGGCGTAATCCTCGCTAAACAGCACGTTCGGAATTTCCAGCAGCTCGATTTCGCTGCTGATCCCTCCAACCTTCATATAGATGAAGGGGAACAGATTGGCCAGCAGCAGCATGAACAACGCGACCAGCGCGTAGGCTGTGGGACGCTGCCGGGGCGCGTCCCATGACGTTGTCAATGTCGTTCCGCAACGCGGACACGTAGCTTTCTGGCGATGCTCCAGCTGCGGCAAAGCCACCAGCAGATCACATTGTCGACACAGGATATGCCGCGCAGCATGATGATGATCGCACATGAAAACTCCTCAGCTTATGCGCCGTTTTTTAAACCTTCGAGATATTCCCAGCGTTCGAAGGCGGTTTCCAGCGCCTGCTCCGCTTCACTCAGCTGTGCGAGCACCTGCTGCGTATGGTCATGCGACTGACCAAAGAAAGAAGGGTCGGCAACCTGCTCCTGCAAATTCTGCAGCTGGGCTTCCAGTTCTTCCAGTTTTTGCGGCAGCTGTTCCAGCTCGCGCTGCAGGTTATAGCTTAGTTTGCTGGCAGCGCGTTTGACACTTTCTGCTTTCGGTTGAGCAACTTCAACTGTCTTTTTAGAAACCGGCTGTTTTTTCGCCAGATACTGCGCCTGCTGACCGCGTGCGTCATGATAGCCGCCCACGTATTGGCCAATTTGCCCCGCGCCTTCGAAGATCCAACACTCCGTTACCGTGTTATCCACAAACTGACGGTCGTGGCTAACCAGCATCACGGTTCCCTGATAACCGTCGACAAGCTCTTCCAGCAGCTCCAGGGTTTCGACATCCAGATCGTTTGTCGGTTCATCGAGTATCAACAGGTTGCTGGGCTTGAGGAACAGGCGCGCCAGCAGCAGGCGGTTACGCTCCCCGCCCGACAGTGCCCGCACCGGCGTCATCGCGCGTTTCGGATGGAACATAAAGTCCTGCAGATAGCCCAGGACGTGGCGCGGCTTGCCGTTCACCATCACTTCCTGTTTACCTTCCGCGAGGTTGTCCATCACCGTTTTATCCGGATCAAGTTCCGCGCGGTGCTGGTCGAAGTAAGCCACTTCCAGCTTGGTACCCACATGAATACGTCCGCTATCCGCCTGCAGCTGACCGAGCATCAGCTTCAGCAGCGTAGTTTTGCCGCAGCCGTTCGGGCCAATCAGCGCAATTTTGTCGCCGCGCTGGATTTGGGCGGTGAAGTCTTTAACCAGCACCTTGCCATCAACCTGGTAGTTGACGTTCTCCATTTCGAACACAATCTTGCCCGAACGCGCGGCCTCTTCCACCTGCATCTTCGCGCTGCCCATCACTTCACGGCGCTCACCGCGCTCGCGGCGCATGGCTTTCAACGCCCGCACGCGCCCTTCGTTACGGGTGCGACGCGCTTTGATCCCCTGACGGATCCACACTTCTTCCTGCGCCAGCTTGCGATCGAACTCCGCGTTCTGTAACTCTTCCACGCGCAGCGCTTCTTCTTTATCCAGCAGATATTGATCGTAGTTCCCCGGATAGGTCACCAGCTTACCGCGATCGAGATCGACAATTCGCGTCGCCATGTTGCGAATAAAGGAACGGTCGTGCGAAATAAAAATAATGGTGCCTTTGAACATCTTCAGGAAACCTTCCAGCCAGTCGATAGTTTCAATATCGAGGTGGTTGGTCGGTTCATCGAGCAGCAGCACGCGCGGCCCGCTGACCAGCGCGCGGCCGAGGGCCGCTTTACGCAGCCAGCCGCCGGACAGCGAGGAAAGCTCGGCGTTAGGATCCAGATTCAGCTGTTCCAGCACTTCATTAATGCGGCTATCGAGCTGCCACAGCCCTAAATTATCCAGTTGTTCCTGAAGGCGCGCCAGTTCGTTCAGATTCTTGTCGCTCGGGTCGGTCATCACCAGCTGCGAAACATCGTGATAACCCTTGAGGTATGCCGCTTGTTCAGCAATACCTTCCGCCACAAAGTCATAGACGGTTCCGGTAACATTACGCGGCGGATCCTGCTGTAGACGCGCCACAACCAGATCCAGTTCATAGATAATGCGCCCGTCATCAAGACCCTGTTCACGATTGAGGATCTTCATCAGGGTCGATTTACCCGCACCGTTGCGCCCTACCAGGCAGACGCGTTCGTTATCTTCGATATGCAGTTCAGCATTATCCAGCAGCGGCGCATCGCTGAAAGAGAGCCAGGCGCCGTGCATACTAATTAAAGACATTCTTTATTCCTTTCAGGCTGCGGTAATCAGCCAGCAGTTGTGAATCTGACGGTTGCGGGCAAAATCCTGAGACAGCGTTTTTTGCGTGATCTCCTGCGCCTTCAGGCCCAGCTGCGCCAGCCCGTCATGATCCATACGGAAACCGCGTTTGTTGTTCGAGAACATAATCGTGCCGCCTTTACGCAGCAGACGTTTTAAATCGGTCATCAGGCGCAAATGGTCGCGCTGTACGTCAAACGCATCATCCATACGCTTTGAGTTGGAGAAGGTTGGCGGATCGATAAAGATCAGATCAAACTGTTCGGTGGTCTCCCGCAGCCAGCCCAGCACATCAGCCTGCATCAGGCGATGCGCGCGGCCGGTTAAGCCATTGAGGCGCAGGTTACGTTCAGCCCATTCAAGATAGGTACGTGACATATCGACCGTCGTCGTGGAACGCGCGCCGCCAAGGCCGGCGTGGACGCTGGCGCTACCGGTGTAGGAGAAAAGGTTGAGGAAATCTTTGCCTTTGCTCATCTGGCCCAGCATGCGGCGAGCAATACGGTGGTCGAGGAACAGCCCGGTATCCAGGTAGTCGGTCAGGTTTACCCACAGACGTGCGTTATACTCCTGCACCTCAATGAACTCACCTTTTTCACCCATTTTCTGATACTGGTTTTTCCCTTTCTGCCGTTCGCGGGTTTTCAGCACCAGCTTGTTCGGCGCAATCCCCAGTACGGCAATGGTGGCGGCGATAATATCAAACAGGCGCTGGCGGGCCTTGTGCGCGTCAACGGTTTTCGGCGGCGCATACTCCTGCACCACCACCCAGTCGGCGTAGCGGTCGATAGCGACGTTGTACTCCGGGAGGTCGGCATCATACAGGCGATAGCATTCAATGCCTTCCTGACGCGCCCACTTCTCATATTTTTTCAGGTTCTTACGCAGACGGTTGGCGAAATCTTCCGCCAGCATCGCGGTTTTGCCGCCTTCGTTTTCCGCAAGATGATAGTTCTTCTGGACGCAGTCGAGCGGTCCATTTTTCGCTTTGAACTGCTTATCAGCGCGCAGCTGCAGGCAGCTCAGCAGATCCGGCGAGGCGCTAAACAGCGACAGGTTCCAGCCGCCAAACTGATTTTTCATGATCCGCCCCAGCAGGCTATGCAGGGCAATCAGCGCCGGTTCACTCTCCAGACGCTCGCCGTACGGCGGGTTGCTTATCACCGTGCCGTAAGGGCCCTTCGGCAGTGGGTTGCTAAGCTGGGCAACGTCTTTCACTTCGAAGGTAATCAGTTCGCCAATACCGGCGCGACGGGCGTTGCGCTGCGCACGTTCGATGACGCGGGCGTCAACGTCGGAACCGTAAAAGCGCGACTCATACGCCGCCAGCCCCTGACGGGCGCGGGTTTGCGCTTCGGACTTCACCTCTTTCCAGATAGCATCGTCATGCTGCGCCCAGCCGCCGAAACCCCAATGGCCGCGGTGTAAACCCGGCGCACGATCGGTAGCAAGCATCGCCGCTTCAATCAGCAGCGTACCGGAACCGCACATGGGATCGAGCAGCGGCGTACCGGCAGCCCAGCCGGAACGCATCACTATCGCCGCAGCCAGGTTTTCTTTGATTGGCGCCATACCGGTACCGTCGCGGTAGCCGCGCAGGTGTAGCCCCTCGCCGCTAAGATCCAGGGAGATATGCGCGGTCTCTTTATTCAGCCAGACGTTAATACGCAGATCGGGATTTTCGCGATCGACGTTGGGACGCGGCAGATTCTTACGCGTAAAGCTGTCGACGATGGCGTCTTTCACCTTCAACGCCCCGTACTGGCTATTGCGGATCTCTTCGTTCAGCCCGCTAAAGTGCACGGCAAAAGTGGCATCCTGAGTGAAAATCTCGGTCCATGGAATGGCCTGTACGCCAAGGTACAGATCCAGGTCGCTGTATACGCTGCACTGCCCCAGCGGCAGCATAATCCGCGAAGCCAGCCGGCTCCACATCAGGCTTTGATACAGCAGCCGCGTATCTCCCTGAAAATGGACCCCGCCCTGGACCAACTGGCAGTCCACCGCGCCCAGCCCTTCCAGTTCAGTTTTTAACAGCTCTTCCAGCCCACGAGCCGTACTGGCAAACAGAGAATTCATATCGTCACTTTTACTAAAAGAAAATTGGTGCGCATTATAGCCAATATGCGCCTCATGTCATAAAGTTAAAGGCTTATTTTTAAAGCCAGGGGCAGCGTATGGTAACCCTTTCGCGACTTTTCATTCATCCCGTCAAATCGATGCGGGGAATGGGACTCAGCCACGCTTATGCAGACAGCAGCGGGCTGGCCTTCGATCGTATATTTATGGTGACGGAAACCGATGGCACCTTCATTACCGCCCGTCAGTTTCCGCAAATGGTCAAATTTATTCCCGCGCCGCTCCATGATGGTCTGCATCTGACCGCGCCGGACGGCAGCAGCGCGATGGTGCGCTTCAGCGATTTCTCCGTACAGCAGGAGCCGACCGAAGTCTGGGGCAACCATTTTACCGCCCTGATTGCCCCGGACCGGGTGAACCAGTGGCTAAGCGGGTTCTTCAACCGCAGCGTTCAGCTCCGCTGGCTGGGGCCAGCGCTTAGCCGCAGGGTAAAACGTCACGATGCCGTCCCCCTCTCTTTTGCCGACGGTTTTCCCTATCTGCTGGCCAATGAGGCCTCGCTGCGCGATCTGCAAAATCGCTGTCCGGCCAGCGTAAGCATAGAACAATTTCGCCCAAATCTGCTGGTGACCGGCGCGGCCGCCTGGGAAGAAGATACGTGGAAAGTGGTGCGCATTGGCGAGGTCATTTTTGATGTCGTCAAACCGTGCAGCCGCTGCGTATTGACCACCGTCAGCCCGGAGCGCGGGCAAAAGCATCCTTCCGGGGAGCCCTTAAGCACGCTGCAGCGTTTCCGCACGGCGCTGGATAATGGCGATGTCGATTTTGGCCAGAACCTGATCGCGCGAAATAGCGGCGTAATCCGCGTGGGCGATGCGTTAGAAGTGCTGGCCCGCGGGCCGGCGAAGGCCTACGGCGCAGGCGAGAGTGATACTACGCCGGCACCTGAAGCGCAGGAGAACGCGACGGTGGAAATAGCGTGGCAGGGAGTGAGTTTTACCGGTAATAATCAGCAAATCTTGCTGGAGCAGCTGGAACAACAGGGAATTCGTATTCCTTACTCCTGTCGGGCTGGGATTTGCGGCAGCTGCCGCATCCGGCTGGAAGAAGGAGAAGTCAGCGCGCTGAAGAAAAACGCGGTCGCCGCAGATGGCACCATTTTATGCTGTAGCTGCGTGCCGAAAACCGCGGTGAGGCTGGCGCCTTAAACCGCCTGACCCAGGCTGTAGCTGGCGACGCCTGGCGCTGGCTGCAGCCTGTCGTTCATAATTTTAATCACGTCGCCGAGCTGCATCACCCGCCCGGCAAGCGTCAGACCGGGCTGGGCTAACAGGCACAGCGCGGCGTTTTCTCCGGGCTCAACCACCAGCAGATTCACCTGCTGGCCGGTATCGCTGAGCCATGCGCTGGCGGCATCGCCAACGCCGGGCTGCCAGCTCTCTTCATGCGTGTTGAAATGCCAGCTTTTCGGCATTTGCGGCTTGAGAAAACGAATAGCGACCAGCGCATTGAGTACTAATTCAGCACGCTGTTCTTTTGATAATTCGAGATCGCGGCACTTTTCTTCAAATGAAAAATAGAGCGCTGCGTCATCAACGCAAAATCCGGAAGGCGCGAAGGCGTCGGGCGTCAACATGCGGCGAGCAAAACGCGATCTGAATAACATACCATTAGCCAGATCGAGCATCATGCGGTCATGCTCTTCATCGTAATACCAGCGCCAGTTATCGTCAGGTTTGATCCGCATTTCTACCCCCGTCCTCTTCCACTTCCGTCTGTAATAAACAGGTAAACTGCTACAGAATATTTCAAAAATTAAGAAAAGACTAAAATGTCTAAATAAGCAACAATGAAGGAATATAAAACAACCAGGGCTATAAATAAAGCCCTGGTGGAGTATCAGAGGGGGAAAAGATTAGATATGGGTAACAATTTCTTTAATCAGCGGCGGGCCTTTAAAAATAAATCCGGAATAAATCTGCACCAGCGTCGCTCCGGCGGCTATCTTTTCCCGGGCGGCAATCACCGAGTCAATACCGCCGACTCCGATAATTGGCAGGCGGCCATTTAATTCCGCAGACAGCATGCGGATAATTTCCGTACTCTTCAGCTGCAATGGACGTCCGCTAAGGCCACCGGTTTCATCACAATGTTTCATCCCCTGCACCAGCGATCGATCCAGAGTGGTATTGGTGGCAATGACGCCATCTATATTATGCCGGACTAAACTGTCCGCTACCTGGATCAATTCTTCGACGGAAAGATCCGGAGCGATCTTTACGGCCACAGGAACATATTTTTGATGTTTCTCTTGTAGCTCGCGTTGCTTATTTTTAATACCAGAAAGCAAATCGTCCAGCGCATCTCCGTATTGTAAAGTGCGCAAGCCTGGGGTATTCGGCGAGGAGATATTAATGGCGATATAGCCGGCATAAGCATAGATTTTTTCCATACAAATCAGATAATCATCTTTGCCTTGTTCTACCGGTGTATCTTTATTCTTGCCAATATTAATACCCAGAATACCGTCAAAATGCGCCTTTTTTACGTTCTCCACGAGGTTATCAACACCGTGGTTATTAAAGCCCATGCGGTTGATCAAACCTTCGGCATCGACCAGGCGGAAGATCCTTGGCTTATCGTTGCCCGGCTGTGGACGCGGCGTCACGGTACCAATTTCAATGGAACCAAAACCCATCGCCCCGAGGGCATCAATGCACTCGCCGTTCTTATCCAGCCCGGCGGCCAGGCCCAGCGGGTTCTTAAATGTGAGCCCCATACAGGTTACCGGCTTTGTCGGTACCTTCTGGCGAACCAACATTTCCAGCGGGGTACCCGAAACACGGCGTAATTGTTGAAAAGTGACTTCATGAGCGCGCTCAGGATCGAGCTGAAAAAGGGCTTTACGAACGAAGGGGTAGTACATGAACTCTCCTGGATTCCCGGTGTGCAAACCGGGGGCGTATTATGTGCGATCCACCCCGGAAAGGGAATTGACCTACGACAAAAAATCTTACCTCCGACGCAAACGTTTACTTTTCTCCCGCTCGTTATGCACTTTCTGACAATCCAACGCCGGATAAATCATTTAGGGAAATAAAAGCGCTCTGTCACACTGCGGCTAAATGTTATCAATTATAGATAAATGCAAATATTTAGTTATAAGGAGAGAGTATGCGAGTCATCACACTTGCGGGCAGCCCGCGCTACCCTTCCCGCTCCAGCGCGCTTCTGGAATACGCCAGAGAGACGCTTTCGGCGGCGGATATCGAGGTCTGCCACTGGCATCTGCAGAATTTCGCTCCGGAAGACCTGCTCTACGCTCGCTTTGATAACCCAGCCCTCCATGCGTTAAATGAACAGCTTGCCGGCGCCGATGGGCTGATCATTGCGACGCCCGTCTATAAGGCCTCTTTTTCCGGCGCGTTAAAGACGCTTCTGGACCTGCTGCCGGAGCGCGCGCTGGAGGGCAAAATCGTTCTGCCGCTGGCTACCGGCGGAACCATCGCCCATATGCTGGCGGTGGATTACGCCTTAAAACCGGTACTCAACGCGCTGAAAGCCCAGGAGATCCTCCACGGCGTTTTCGCTGACGATAGCCAGGTTACGGATTATCAGCATAAACCGCAGTTTACCCCGAATCTGCAGGGCCGCCTCGACCAGGCGCTGGAAACCTTCTGGCAGGCGCTGCATCGCCCCAGCAGCCGCGCGCCGGCGCTGAAAACCTTACAGCGGGTTGAGCACGTTTAAAGTTCAGCGTTGATGCCCGTCACCAGGCAAAACGCTAAAGAATAAAGGAACACTGTATGGCGACGCTTTCGCAAAAACTCCTGATCCGCATAGCCCCCTGGCTTTTGCCGGTTGGCAGCGTGATTGTATGGCAATTCGCCTCTTCCGTTGGTTGGCTCTCTACCCGTATTTTGCCGTCACCGGAAGGAGTGCTCAAAGCCTTCTGGACGCTCTCCGCCAGCGGCGAGCTTTGGCAACATCTGGCCATCAGCTCATGGCGGGCGCTTATTGGTTTCAGCATCGGCGGTTCCATTGGCCTGGTTCTCGGGCTTATCAGCGGCCTGTCGCGCTGGGGCGAACGCCTGCTGGACACCTCCATTCAGATGCTGCGCAACGTGCCGCACCTCGCGCTGATTCCGCTGGTGATTTTATGGTTCGGCATCGATGAAAGCGCCAAAATTTTCCTCGTGGCGCTGGGGACGATGTTCCCGATTTATATCAACACCTGGCACGGTATTCGAAACATTGACCGGGGTCTGGTGGAGATGGCCCGCAGCTATGGCTTATCGGGTTTTGCTCTGTTCCGTCACGTGATCCTGCCGGGCGCCCTGCCCTCCATTATGGTCGGCATCCGGTTTGCGCTCGGCCTGATGTGGTTAACGCTGATCGTGGCTGAAACCATCTCGGCTAACGCCGGTATCGGCTATCTGGCGATGAACGCCCGCGAATTTCTGCAGACCGATGTCGTGGTCGTCGCCATTATTCTTTACGCTATTCTCGGCAAACTGGCCGACTTCAGCGCACAGCTTCTTGAACGCGTCTGGCTGCGCTGGAATCCGGCTTACCACCTTCAGGAGGCCAACGCATGACAACCGCGCGTCTTAATCCGGGGATCCCGCTGCTGCTAAACGGCGTAAGCAAGCGTTACGGCAGCAAAACGATTCTGAATGAACTCGATCTGCATATTCCCACCGGGCAATTTGTCGCGGTGGTCGGACGCAGCGGCGGCGGTAAAAGCACCCTGCTGCGGCTGCTCGCCGGGCTGGAAAAACCCAACGCCGGGCAGCTGCTGGCGGGTTCGACGCCGCTGGCGCAAATCCAGGAGGATACCCGGATGATGTTCCAGGATTCCCGCCTGCTGCCGTGGAAAACGGTGATCGACAATGTCGGCCTCGGGCTGAAGGGACAGTGGCGCGAGGCGGCGCTCAAGGCGCTGGCGAGCGTCGGCCTTGAAGACCGCGCCGGTGAATGGCCCGCGGCGCTTTCCGGCGGGCAAAAGCAGCGCGTGGCGCTGGCTCGCGCGTTAATTCATCGCCCCGGATTATTACTGCTTGATGAACCGCTGGGCGCGCTAGACGCCCTCACTCGCCTGGAGATGCAGGATCTGATTGTCTCGCTGTGGCAGGAGCACGGATTTACCGTTCTGCTGGTCACCCACGACGTCAGCGAGGCGGTGGCGATGGCCGATCGCGTTTTGCTGATTGAAGAGGGGAAGATAGGGCTGGATCTGCTGGTGGACATTCCCCGTCCGCGACGCACGGGTTCAGCGAAGCTGGCCGAACTGGAAGCGGAAGTACTGAATCGGGTGATGCAGCGCGGCAAGAACGAATCCTCGCCACGCTTAGTGAGCCACGGTTAACGACTGCGACGTTCCCCCGCTCGCGCTGCGCTTAGCGGGGCTACAGGTTTGGACTCGCGCTGGCGTTACGCCAGCGCTTTACTGATTTTCTCGAACAGATCCCCGGAAAGATTCTCCAGACCCTTCAGCTGCTCCAGCGCCCCGCGCATCAGCGCCTGACGTTTCTCGTCATAGCGTTTCAGACGAATCAGCGGCTCAATCAGACGCGAAGCCACCTGCGGGTTGCGGCTGTTCAGCTCAGTCAGCATCTCGACCAGGAACTGATAGCCGCTGCCGTCTTCTGCATGGAACGCCGCCGGGTTGCTGCCGGCAAAGGCGCCGATCAGAGAACGGACGCGGTTCGGGTTACCCATGCTGAACGAGCGATGATGCAACAGGCCGCGAACCGTCTCCAGGACGTTATCCGCCGGGCTGGTGGACTGCAGGATAAACCATTTATCCATGACCAGTCCGTCCTGGTGCCACTTGTCGTCATATTCCTGCATCAGCGCATCGCGGCACGGCAGCTGGGCCGCTACGGCCGCCGCCAGCGCCGCCAGCGCGTCGGTCATATTGTCCGCATGGTGATACTGCGCGCTAATCAGTTTATCCGCCAGCTCGGTATCGCCAAACGCCAGGTAGCGCAGGCAGGTATTACGCAGAGAACGCTTACCGATATCGGCATGCTCAACGCGGTAGCCGTCGAGCTTGTTGGCGTTGTAAACCGCCAGGAACTCGTCAGCCAGCTCTTTCGCCAGCGTGCGGGTCAGCGCTTCGCGCACCGCCGCGATGGCAAGCGGATCGATAATCGCAAACAGCTCCGCCATTTCATTCGCTGAAGGCAGCGTCAGGATCTCCGCCGCCAGCGCCGGATCGATCTTCTCATCCAGCAGAATCGCGCGGAACGCATCGGCGACGTGAATCGGCAGAGACAGCGGCTGCCCCTGCTGGTGACGGTTGACGTTGAGTTTGATATAGGTCGCCAGCAGGCTCTGCGCCGCGTCCCAGCGGGAGAAATCATTCCGCGCGTGGCGCATCAGGAAGGTCAGCTGCTGATCGCTCCATTTGTACTCCAGCTTCACCGGCGCGGAAAACTCGCAAAGCAGCGCCGGGACCGGCTGGAAGTAAACGTTGTCGAAAACAAAAGTCTGCTCCGCCTGGGTGACGTTCAGCACGTGATGCACCGGGTGACCGCCCTTCTGCAGCGGGATTACCTTGCCTTCGTTATCGTACAGCTCGATGTCGAACGGAATATGCAGCGGCAGCTTCTCCGCCTGCTCAGCGGTCGGCGGCGTGCGCTGGCTGATGGTCAGCGTGTACTGCTCCGTTTCCGGGTTGTAGTCATCATGGACGGTGACAATCGGCGTACCGGACTGGCTATACCAGCGGCGGAAGTGGGACAGATCGACGTTGGAAGCGTCTTCCATCGCCTGGACAAAGTCGTCGCAGGTCGCGGCGCTGCCGTCGTGGCGCTCAAAATAGAGCTGCATGCCTTTCTGGAAATTTTCTTCGCCCAGCAGGGTATGCAGCATGCGGATCACTTCCGCTCCCTTCTCATACACCGTCAGGGTATAGAAGTTGTTCATCTCAATCACGCTATCCGGGCGAATCGGATGCGCCATCGGGCTGGCGTCTTCGGCAAACTGCAGGCCGCGCATGGTGCGTACGTTATTAATGCGGTTCACCGCACGCGAGCCGAGGTCGGAGCTGAATTCCTGATCGCGGAAAACGGTCAGCCCTTCTTTCAGGCTGAGCTGGAACCAGTCGCGGCAGGTCACGCGATTGCCGGTCCAGTTATGGAAATATTCATGACCAATCACGCGCTCGATATCCAGGTAATCTTTATCGGTCGCGGTATCGGTACGCGCCAGTACGTATTTGGAGTTAAAGACGTTAAGGCCTTTGTTCTCCATGGCGCCCATGTTGAAGAAATCGACGGCGACAATCATATAGATGTCGAGGTCGTACTCGAGACCAAAGCGGGTTTCGTCCCACTTCATGGAATTTTGCAGCGAGGTCATCGCCCACGGCGCGCGGTCAAGGTTACCGCGGTCAACGTAGAGCTCCAGCGCCACTTCACGCCCCGAACGGGTTTTGAAGGTATCGCGCAGGACGTCAAAATCACCGGCCACCAGCGCAAACAGGTAGCACGGTTTTGGGAACGGGTCCTGCCACTGGATCCAGTGACGGCCATTTTCCAGCTCGCCCTGGGCCACGCGGTTACCGTTGGAGAGCAGAAACGGGTATTTTGCTTTATCGGCGATGATTTTGGTGGTGAAGCGCGCCAGAACGTCCGGGCGGTCCGGATACCAGGTAATGTGGCGGAAGCCTTCCGCCTCGCACTGGGTACACAGCGCTTCGCCGGACTGATATAGCCCTTCCAGCGCGGTATTCGCCGCCGGGCTGATTTCATTGACGATGGTCAGAGTGAAATGTTCCGGCAACCCGCTAATCACCAGCTGGTTATTTTCTTCCTTGTAGTCGCTCCACGGCTGACCATCAATCCGCAGAGAGACCAACGTCAGGTCTTCGCCATCCAGACGCAATGGCACATCAGACGTAGCCGCGTGGCGGGAGACCTTGCTCTCAGCCGTCACAACGGTTTTCGCGGCATCCAGGTCAAAGGTCAAATCGATATCGCTAATCAGATACTCCGGCTCACGGTAGTCGTGGCGGTATTTGGCTTGGGGCTGTTGTGTCATAAAAAACCTTTAGCGTGTCCTGTAAAGTGTCGACTCAGTCTATTCCTGTTGCGCAAATCTCGCTATGCAGAATCTTCATCTTTTCAATGCTAAACATGAAAATTGCTACATTTTGATAACACAAGAGGCACGAAATGCGCTCGACCAGGCGCAAAGCTTGTGGTGTGATGCGTGTTCAATATATTAAACTAGGCCTCGCAAATGACCGTCAGCGTCGCCATCAGCCGTCACCGCGGGACAGCGTCGGGTATTACAGGTATACTCCGCCTCCTTTTACCGCTTTGGTTTTGATGGAAACGCTCCAGTGAGAGGATGCTACTGCGCACCATGACCCAATTCACTTCTCCTGTACTGCACTCGTTGCTTGATACGGATGCCTACAAGCTGCACATGCAGCAGGCTGTCTTCCACCGCTACAATGATGTACAGGTTGCGGCGGAGTTCCGCTGCCGCGGGGACGATCTGCTCGGCATCTACGCCGATGCGATTCGCGAGCAGGTTGAGACGATGCGCGACCTGAGACTGCAGGACGATGAATATCACTGGTTGTCGAGCCTGCCCTTCTTTGCGCCAGACTATCTCGAGTGGCTACGCGGCTTCCGCTACGACCCGCGCCAGGTCACGGTCATCAATGACAACGGCAAGTTGAATATTCGCCTTTCCGGCCCCTGGCTTGAAGTTATTATGTGGGAAGTTCCGCTGCTGGCGGTGATAAGCGAGCTGGTACATCGCTATCGCTCGCCGGAAATCAGCGTCGATCTCGCGCTGGACACCCTTGAGCATAAGCTGACTGACTTTAACCGCCTCACTGCTGATATCGATATGTCGGGCTTCCGCCTGATGGATTTCGGTACCCGCCGCCGCTTCTCCCGCGAGGTGCAGCAGGCGATTGTTCAGCGTCTTCAGCAAGAATCCTGGTTCACCGGTACCAGCAATTACGATCTGGCGCGGCGTTTGAATTTGACCCCAATGGGGACCCAGGCTCACGAATGGTTCCAGGCGCATCAGCAGATCAGCCCGAACCTGGCGAGCAGCCAGCGCGCGGCTCTCGCTGCCTGGCTGGAAGAGTATCCCGATCGGCTGGGGATTGCGCTGACCGACTGCATTACGATGGACGCTTTTCTGCGCGATTTCGGGCCGGAGTTTGCGACCCGCTATCAGGGGCTGCGCCACGACTCCGGCGACCCGGTGGAATGGGGCGAGAAGGCTATCGCCCACTACAAAAAGCTGGGCATCGACCCGCTGAGCAAAGTGCTGGTATTTTCCGACAATCTCGACCTGACAAAAGCGGTTGATCTCTATCGCCACTTCTCATCGCGGGTGAATCTGAGCTTCGGTATCGGCACGCGTTTAACCTGCGATATTCCTCAGGTGAAGCCGCTCAATATTGTTATCAAGCTGGTGGAGTGCAACGGTAAACCGGTGGCGAAACTTTCGGATAGCCCGGGTAAAACGATTTGTCACGATAAAGCTTTCGTCCGCGCGCTGCGCAAAGCCTTCGATCTACCGCCGGTTAAAAAAGCCAGCTAGGTCATATAAAGACAAAATGCGTCCGCCAAAACGGGCGCATTTTTATTCGCCTCCGCTTATCACCCCGAGACGTTATCAAGCATTAAGAACCCCGGTCGCCCTGCATGGGATCATCGCGCTGAACGAATCTCTCTGAATATCAGGCTCTCACGCAGCAAAGTAGGCTATCTCCTTATTTATTTCCTAAAACCCCCTTTCTTGTGCGAAATCTACTTGTCTGATGGAAGATGACAGGTAACATAGATATCCCCCTGTTGCAGGGGAATACAGATTTTTCTATTGGACTAACAAGAGAGACTATTATGAGCGTTGTGCCTGTAGCCGACGTACTCCAGGGCCGCGTTGCCGTTGACAGCGAAGTCACCGTGCGCGGATGGGTGCGTACCCGCCGAGATTCTAAAGCTGGCTTTTCTTTCCTCGCCGTCTATGACGGTTCCTGCTTTGATCCTGTACAGGCCGTTATTAGTAATTCTCTTCCCAATTACAATCAGGAAGTGCTGCGCCTGACCACCGGCTGCTCGGTCGTGGTGACCGGTAAAGTCGTGGCATCTCAGGGCCAGGGCCAGAGTTTTGAAATCCAGGCCAGCCACGTGGAAGTCAGCGGCTGGGTGGAAGATCCGGATACTTATCCGATGGCGGCTAAACGCCATAGCATCGAGTACCTGCGTGAAGTTGCCCACCTGCGCCCGCGCACCAACCTGATTGGCGCGGTGGCGCGCGTTCGCCATACCCTGGCGCAGGCGCTGCACCGTTTCTTCGACGAGCAGGGCTTCTTCTGGGTTTCGACTCCGCTGATTACCGCTTCCGACACTGAAGGCGCCGGCGAGATGTTCCGCGTGTCAACGCTGGATCTGGAAAACCTGCCGCGCAACGAACAGGGCAAAGTCGATTTCGATAAAGACTTCTTCGGCAAAGAGTCGTTCCTGACCGTTTCCGGCCAGCTGAACGGCGAAACCTACGCCTGCGCGCTGTCCAAAATCTACACCTTTGGCCCGACCTTCCGTGCGGAAAACTCCAACACCAGCCGTCACTTGGCGGAGTTCTGGATGCTGGAGCCGGAAGTCGCCTTTGCTAACCTGAACGATGTGGCAGGTCTGGCGGAAGCGATGCTGAAGTACGTCTTCAAAGCCGTTCTCGAAGAGCGCGCAGACGACATGCAGTTCTTTGCCGAACGCGTTGATAAAGACGCTATCGACCGCCTGCAGCGTTTCGTTTCCGCTGATTTTGCCCAGGTTGATTACACTGACGCGGTCACCATTCTGGAAAACTGCGGTAAGTCGTTCGAAAACCCGGTCTACTGGGGCGTGGATCTCTCCTCCGAGCACGAACGCTATCTGGCGGAAGAGCACTTTAAAGCTCCGGTGGTGGTGAAAAACTACCCGAAAGACATCAAGGCGTTCTATATGCGCCTTAACGAAGATGGTAAAACCGTCGCCGCAATGGACGTTCTGGCGCCGGGCATCGGTGAAATTATCGGTGGCTCCCAGCGTGAAGAGCGCCTGGACGTGCTTGACGCGCGTATGGCGGAAATGGGTCTTAATAAAGAAGACTACTGGTGGTATCGCGACCTGCGCCGTTACGGCACCGTACCGCACTCCGGTTTCGGTCTGGGCTTTGAGCGTCTTATCGCCTACGTGACCGGCGTGCAGAACGTTCGCGACGTCATTCCGTTCCCGCGGACCCCGCGTAACGCGACTTTCTGATTTTTTTCTGCAATTTTCATCCAGGGCCAGCGCAAGCTGGCCTTTTTTTATGTCAATTTACGTTAACGAATATCAGGAAACTTAAACATCAACCATCCTGATTCACAATTATGTTACGCACTATTTCATTAGCGACCGCTAATTAAAACCGCACCTTATGTTCATAAATTGGCAAACATGCTGATTATATTGCTCGTTTTTTAACCAGTCACAGCACAACTTGCAACGACAAGATTTGAATAAAAATAAAGCAAAATGCTGACGTAAAATGCACAAACCCTCTCTTATCTAAATTAATCATAATTAATTCATATAGATATATAAAAACAGGTGATTTAATCGGCGAACAGGGGCGGAATGTTGATTGAGTTCACAAAGTTCCCAAAAATACATATTTAGTTACATAGGATTTCCTTTTGTTACTCATATGCGATATTGGTAGCATTTTCAGGCTAGCGAAACGTTGTTCTGAATGGAAAGATGCCTCCAGACACCAAACTATCATCAATAGTTCTGTAAATTTTTATTGACGAAACTTATTGACGGCAGTGGCAAGTGTTCATAAAAAAATATAAATGAGGGTAATAAATAATGATGAAGCGCAAAATTCTGGCAGCGGTAATTCCTGCCCTGCTGGTAGCCGGTGCAGCTAACGCTGCAGAAATCTATAACAAAAACGGCAACAAACTGGACTTCTACGGAAAAATGGTTGGCGAGCACGTCTGGACCACCAACGGCGACACCAGCAGCGATGATACCACCTACGCCCGTATCGGCCTGAAAGGCGAAACCCAGATCAACGATCAGCTGGTTGGCTACGGTCAGTGGGAATACAACATGGATGCGTCCAATGTTGAAGGTAAACAGACCACCAAAACTCGTCTGGCTTTCGCAGGCTTAAAAGCCGGTGAATACGGTTCATTCGACTACGGTCGTAACTACGGCGCCATCTACGACGTTGAAGCGGCAACCGATATGCTGGTTGAATGGGGCGGCGACGGCTGGAGCTACACCGACAACTTCATGACCGCGCGTACCAACGGCGTAGCCACCTACCGTAACTCTGACTTCTTCGGTCTGGTTGACGGCCTGAGCTTCGCGCTGCAGTACCAGGGTAAAAACGACGCTTCTAGCCGTGATGTTAAGAAACAAAACGGCGACGGCTTCAGCACCGCGGCAACCTACGCGTTTGACAACGGCATTGCGCTGTCTGCAGGCTATGCGAACTCCAACCGTAGCGGCGATCAGAAAGCTGACCGTCAGGGCGAAAAAGCTGAAGCATGGGCAACCTCCGCTAAGTATGACGCGAACAACGTCTATGCTGCGGTCATGTACTCTCAGACTTACAACATGACGCCGGAAAACGAAGGCAACTACTTCGCTAATAAAACTCAGAACTTCGAAGCCGTTGTTCAGTATCAGTTCGACTTCGGCCTGCGTCCGTCCATCGGCTACGTACAGACTAAAGGTAAAGACCTGCGCTCTCGCGCTGGCTTCTCCGGCGGCGATGCTGACCTGGTTAAATACGTCGAAGTGGGTACCTGGTACTACTTCAACAAAAACATGAACGTCTACGCTGCGTATAAATTCAACCAGCTGAACGACAACGATTACACCAAAGCCGCTGGCGTTGCGACCGACGACCAGGCCGCAGTGGGTATCGTTTACCAGTTCTAATCTGCAGTACACCCCTTCGTGATATGCCTAAAAAGCAGGACTTCGGTCCTGCTTTTCTGCTTTCCTGAGAGGAAGATCGTAACTTTCAAAAACCTTCTCGCTTTTTGTCGCAAACGGTTGGCAATTAACATAACTCCCGTTAACCTGATAGCGGATTTCCCTTCAGTAATCACAATGGAACCTCGTCATGTTTGAGAACATTACCGCCGCCCCTGCCGACCCAATTCTGGGCCTGGCCGATCTGTTTCGTGCCGATGACCGCCCAACAAAAATTAATCTTGGAATTGGTGTTTATAAAGATGAAACGGGTAAAACACCGGTCCTGACTAGCGTGAAAAAAGCAGAGCAGTATCTGCTGGAAAATGAAACCACTAAAAATTATCTGGGTATCGATGGTATTCCGGAATTTGGCCGCTGCACCCAGGAGCTTCTGTTCGGGAAAGGAAGCGCAATTATCAATGATAAACGTGCCCGCACCGCGCAAACGCCCGGCGGTACAGGTGGCCTGCGCGTCGCCGCCGATTTTCTGGCGAAGAACACCGACGTTAAACGTATTTGGGTGAGCAACCCCAGCTGGCCGAACCATAAAAGCGTGTTCAATTCAGCCGGGCTGGAAGTGCGCGAATACACCTACTACGATGCCGCTAATCACAAACTCGACTTCGAGGGGCTGCTGGCCAGCCTGAACGAAGCGCAGGCCGGCGACGTGGTTCTGTTCCACGGCTGCTGCCATAACCCAACCGGTATCGATCCGACGCTGGAGCAGTGGCAACAGCTGGCGCAGCTCTCCGTAGAGAAAGGCTGGCTGCCGCTGTTTGACTTTGCCTACCAGGGCTTTGCCCGCGGCCTGGAAGAAGATGCTGAAGGCCTGCGCGCTTTCGCCGCTCTGCATAAAGAGCTGCTGGTTGCCAGCTCCTACTCGAAAAACTTCGGCCTGTACAACGAGCGCGTGGGCGCCTGTACGCTGGTCGCCGCTGACCAGGAAGCGGTAGACCGCGCTTTCAGCCAGATGAAGTCGGTTATCCGCGCGAACTACTCAAACCCGCCCGCTCACGGCGCCTCGGTAGTGGCGACCATTCTCAGCAATGACGCGCTGCGCGCCATCTGGGAGCAAGAGTTGACCGACATGCGTCAACGCATCCAGCGTATGCGTCTGCTGTTCGTTAATACCCTGCAGGAAAAAGGCGCCAGCCGCGATTTCTCTTTCATCATTCAGCAAAACGGGATGTTCTCGTTCAGCGGCCTGACCAAAGAGCAGGTACTGCGTCTGCGTGAAGAGTTCGGAATTTACGCGGTGGCGTCCGGACGTATAAACGTCGCCGGTATGACGCCCGACAACATGGCGCCGCTGTGCGAAGCGATTGTTGCCGTACTGTAATCTCAGCGCAGGGCAAACAAAAGGCCGCATGTGCGGCCTTTTTTATATGCTGGTTTAGGTCACCAGACCGGCATTTCATCCTGCAGGAATGGGTTGTGCAGACGCTCATAGCCAAGGGTCGACATCGGTCCATGACCCGGAATAAACGACACGTCATCGCCCAGCGGCAACAGCTTGCGCTTAATCGCATCGATCAGTTGGCTATGGTCGCCGCGAGGGAAGTCGCTACGCCCTACTCCGCCTTTAAAAATCACATCGCCAGAAATCAACAGTCGGGAAGCAGGATCGAAGAAGACCACGTGCCCCGGCGTATGGCCTGGGCAGTGCAGCACCTGCAGGGAAATATTCCCCACGCTGACCGTATCGCCTTCGTTCAGCCAGCGATCTGGCTGCAGCGGCTGGCAATCTTCCAGACCGAACATCCGGCTCTGCGCCGGTAATCCTTCCAGCCAGAACTCATCTTCTTTTTCCGGCCCAATAATCGGCACGCCATAATGTTGTGCCAGCTCCGCCGCCGCACCAACGTGATCGAGATGACCGTGCGTGAGCAGAATCTGCATCAGGCTAACGCCTGCCGCCGCGACTTCCTGTTTGATTCGCTCAGCATCACCGCCGGGATCGACCAGCGCCGCCAGTTTGGTTTGTTCACACCAGATTAAAGAACAGTTCTGCGCGAACGCGGTAACCGGAATAATACGATAGTTCATGAGGCTCCTTTCGTTACCAGTGCCGTACTGGCCCGGTATCAATATGCACAAAGTTGCTACGTGGGTAGTATCCTACACCACCTGTGCGCATAGATAACGCGGCTTTGCGAACATTGCTTAACGAAATGCCTTCAATATGAAAATCCATGGCCTGGCCTTTAGTGTGGTAGCTGTGTTTTGCCACACCCCGGCTACGCGCGCGAAGCTCATTATTGGTATCAACAGAACGATAACCGGAAATAAGCTGGACAGGCTTGTTGGTACCAAGTAATCCCTGCAAACGATAGAGTTGATCGAACAAACCGGGATCGATGGACTTAATCTTATTCGCGCGATAATCACGGAAAAAATGATTAAGTCTTGCTAATTCATCCTGAATATAGCCTCTGCCATCGAAAAACTCCGCCTTGAGTGATTCACCGGTATGCAGGTTGTTCAGCGTCAAAATACGCGGTCGGGGGGTCGAGAGGGTGGCAAATGCCGGCGCAGGCAGAATGGCAGCAGCACCGAGCGCCGCTCCACCTAACGCCAGCAGTTTGCGGCGATTAGCGTCAAATTTGTCCATGATAATCAGGTCTACAGGTAAATGAATCGTAATATACTTTTCCCGCAACGCGCCCGTTAGCCGCCAGCACGCACTCGCTCCCCTACGGCTAATAAATATCAGCTATGGAGAACGGGCTGCTTACTGCCACAGCGCCTTTGCAGGATTATATGTATATGCACTTCTGGCGCACGAAAGGCACCTTACCGGGCATTATTGCCAACGTCAAGGTAGCCTAACCCCAGTAAACTCGGGCCTTGCAGCGTGCAAGGCCCGTTTTCACACAGAGGTAGGACAACCAAATCCGTTGAACTACTTCATTTATCTGATTAATTGTTCAGCTTTAGGTAGAATTTGTGCGCTGGATCGCGCGGTGAGATCGTAATTGTAAATATCTGTTCGATATTGTGTACGTCCATCAGCGCCGACGAACGCGGTCAAATAATAGAGATTAACCGGGATATTCTGGCGAATATTAACGTAGCGGGTATTCCCCTGTTTAAGCGCATCTGAAATACGCGCATCATTCCAGCCAGCATCCTGAAGCAGCATATTGGCCAGTTCTGAGGCTTTATTCACGCGCACGCACCCGGAGCTCAGCGCGCGTCCATCCCGCTGGAACAGATTGTGATTGGGCGTATCGTGCAAATATATCGCATCTGAACTTGGCATATTGAATTTATAGCGCCCCAGCGAATTGCGCGCGCCGGGAGCCTGCTGGAAGCGGAACGGCAGATTCGATGCGGTTATCGTTTCCCAGTCCACCTGATACGGGTCAATAGTCTCTTTGCTATTCCAGCCGCGCATCATCGTATAGCCGTGCTGCTCAAGATAGCCTGGGTTATTGCGCACCTTCGGCAGAATATCGTTGCGCGCCAGCGTCGGCGGAACGTTCCACGGCGGGTTGACCACAACGTTGTTCAGCGCACTGCTCATCATAGGGGTTTTGCGGTCCGGACGGCCAACGATAACCCGCGATGCCAGCACCTGGCTACCGTCCTGGTAATAGACCAGCGAAAAGGCGGGAATATTCACCATAATTCCGGTCGCCAGATTACCCGGCAGCAGGCGCAAACGCTGGATATTCAATGCCAGCACGCCGGCGCGCTGCGCAGGAGAAACGTTGAGCCAGTCGCGGGTCGCCTGACCAATCACGCCGTCAGCACCCAGCCCCTGCCACGCCTGGAAGCGCTTAACGCCCTCCACTAACTGGCGATCGTAAACGCCACGGCCGCTGCTTTTGGCCTTTTTCCCGGCGGACGGACTCACCACCTCATCGCCGGGCAACGAAATTTTTGCCGCGTCATCCAGCATACCGGTGCGCTGTAAAATTTCGCGCAGCGCGCCGGCATCGTTGCTCCATTCCCCCGGGCGCAGCGACGCCTTACCGGTGAGCTGCGGCCAGGGACGGGAATCGGCAACCTGAGCTAATAGCGCCTGATGCATTGCGGCATACTGCGGATGCTGCGGAGCCAGACTCGAAATAAACTGCGGCAGCGAACCGTTATCCAGCGCCACCTGCCACTGGTTAATCACCGACAGAGGCGGCGTCGACATGGCATACGGTTTCGTGCCATACAGCCAGCGGTTGCCCTGAGTCGGAATACCGCTAATAAAATGCAGATAGCCCATCATGGCGTCAGACAGAACGACATCCCGCGCCAGACCGTTCACTGCCGGGTCGGTCAACAGCTCAACCCAAGTGGTGAACTGCGGCTGAAAACCGGCGATAGCGACCTCAGCCAGCTGTTGTTGAAACGCCTGCACCGCCTCGCGGTTATCCCACATCGGTTTCATATCCCTGGCCGCATACAGCGATACCAGCGGATTCATAAATACGGGTTGATAACCGGACGGCAGTACCGCCTGAATCCCGGCGCGGCTCTTCGCTGCCGCATCGGCAGAAAGCGCCTGCTCGCCGGCCATTTGAGCGACCGCCGCGGATTGGTTTGCGCTTTGGCTTAGCGCGGAAGAGAGCTCGCTGATGGTGGCAGAGCTATCCGATGGTACCACTTCAGGCTCTTCAGCCTGGACATTGAACAGTGGAGCAAATGCAAACGCCAGGCTCAGGCTGAGCGCAGACAATTGACGACCATACCGTTTCTTTAGCAACATCCCTTGCCCCCTGTTAACACATTGCTGCCCGCTAAAATGGGGCTTACTTTCAGTATATGAAGACGAAAACGCTTTTGCCTTCCCAAATGTAAAGAAGTTAAAAGATTATACAATCCTAAAGTACAGGAACGGATAACAAAAAGGGCGACATCGCGTCGCCCTTTGGCTGGTTATTGTACCATCCTATGAAGCATTTGCCGTTCCCGGCAGCGTTTCGGGCAGCTGCGGTGCGAAGCCACGCAGCCCGACGACGTGCACGTGCTCGTGATTATTCACGACCTTACGCACCAGCTTATAGGTGGTACCTTTTTCCGGGCTGATATTTTCCGGCGCCGCGATAATCAGCTGCATCTCCAGACGATCGCAGAGCTCGAACAGCGTCGCGATAGAGCGAGCATCCAGACGCGCCGCTTCATCAAGGAACAGCAGACGACACGGCGAAATGTCCTTACCGCGCAGGCGCATGGATTCATCTTCCCAGCTCTGTACTACCATCACCAGAATCGACATCCCGGTACCGATAGCCTCACCGGTCGATAGCGCACCGGATTCCGCGCGCAGCCAGCCGTCGGAACCACGGTTAACTTCCACTTCCATCTCCAGATAGTTGCGGTAGTCCAGCAGCTCTTCACCGATGGTCTGCGGCGTACGCTGCCCCATATCAATCTGCGGATTGAGGCGCTGATACAGCTTCGCCAGCGCTTCCGAGAAGGTCAGACGATTGCTGTTAAACAGGTCCTGATGCTGTTCATGCTGTTCTGACAGCACGTCCAGCAGCATCGAGTGGGTTTCCCGCACGTTGACGTTCAGACGCACGCTGTTGACCTGGCCGAAGGAGACGCTCTGCAGCCCCTGGTTGAGCATACGAATACGGTTTTGCTCGCGCTGGATAGTCTTGCGGATAATATTGGCCACGCTGCGGGAGCTGATGGCCAGCTTCTGCTCGCGGTTGGTCAGCTCTTCCGTCAGACGGCTGAGTTCGATCTCCATCTGCTCAATCGCTTCCACCGGATCGTCGGTGCGGATGATATCCTGGCGAATACGCTCGCGCAGATGCTGATAAACGGCGACAAAGAACTGGATTTTACGCTCCGGGCGTTTCGGATCTTCAGAAATACGCAGTACATCGCGCAGGTGTTCGTTATCCGAGACCGCCAGACGCAGCGCGCCGAGCGCCTTATCCGACATCGAGCGCAGTTCATCTGCCGAAAGGTAGGCCAGCTCGCGACGATGCAGGCGACGCTCCACGCCGTTGTCTTTCACCAGGCGCATGACCGCACACCAGCCGGCTTTAGCGCTGACCACCTGTTCGCGCATTTCGCAGTAATCGCGCTCCAGCTTGCGCAGCCTGCGAGTCAGGTTATCCATTTCCGCTTCGCAGAAGGTCAATGCTTTTTCGAGCTGGTTCCGCCGCGCGCGGTTGTTGCTGAGCTGAGCATGAAGCTCATCGCGGCGCAGACGAGCGCGCTCTTCGGCGCCGGCGTCGGCGCGCACGCCAATGTCCTGAAGCTCTTTATGCAGGTCGTTGAGCAGCTCTTTCTTGGTGTCGTAGGAGCTTTTCAGCGATGCCAGCACCTGGTTGTACTGGTTGAGCTGCGCGGCGTGGGTACGCAGCGCTTCGCGGGTACGGGCGCGCTCCGCCTCAGCCTGCTCCAGACGCTGGCGCAGCTTCTCGTTCAGATCGCTATTACCGCTCAGCATCTCTGCGGAATCGGAGTAGCTAAAGTGGGCGCGACGCTGCACCACTTCGGTCAGCGCAAATGCCTGCTGACGCGCGTCGCGCTGAGTCTGCTGCGAATAGGCGTAATCTTCTTTCAGCTGTTCAAACTGCTCCGGGTCGCTTTGAAGCACGGAAACGATCGGCTCCAGTTTTGCCAGCTGATTCCCATGCTGCTGGACGAAGCGCGCGGCTTCCTGCGCTTCGTCAAGGCGTTCCTGGATCTCATCCACGCGATCGGCCAGCGAGTCATCGGCCAGCAGATTCAGACGCGGCAGCAGGCGGTTGAGTGCGGATACGCCCTCTTTTGCCTGCTCATACTGCACCCGGTTCTGCTGGTTATCGCTCTCATGGGCGGTCAGCGCCCGCTCCAGTTCGCCGCGACGCGTATTCAGTTTACGGATTTCTTCTTCCGGGTCGTCCTCAAAGGCTACCGCAAGATGGTTACCGATAAAGCGGCTGAACGCCTGACGGAGGCGCTGGGTTTTCTGCACATCAAACGACAGGGTCGCAAAGCGCTCGGACAGGCTTTCGCGCTCGGCGTGCAGCGTTTCAACGCGGCTTTCACGCGCGGCGCGGCCAAACAGCGGCAGCGTCGGGAAGCGTGAATAGCGCCACTGACGATCGGCAATCTTAACGACCACCGCCTTTTCCAGCTCATCGACACTGAATACGCTGTCATCGAACGACTGCGGATCGCCCTCGATCAGGTAGAGATCTTCGGGACAATCTTCGAGACCTTCCAGCTGATCGGCAATCAGCGACAGATCCGGTACCACAATGGCGTGGCGGGAAGGACCGTAGAGCGCGGAGTAATACGGCGCATCATCGAGGCTCACGTCATCGTAAATTTCCGACAGCAGTACGCCGCCAAAACGTTCCGCCAGCGCGTTCAGGCGCTGATCTTCCGAACCGCCCGGCTGGCTAAGACGCTCAATTTCATCGTCGATAGCGCGCTTGCGGGCCCCGACTTCATCGCGCTCCACGATAGCTTCGCGTTCACGCTCCAGCAGCTGCTGGAGATATTCGGTGACGTCCTGGCTTGACTCAAACTGCTCGCCGCTCTGCTCGCACAGCTGATTGAGGCTGTTCTGCGCCGCCAGCCAGATGGGCGCGCGGCGCATCAGCGTTTGCGTCCGCGACTGCAGCTGTTCCAGCTCCTGACGCAGGGTCATCCGCCGTTCGCTGGCGGTGGAAACGCTGTCGGAAAGGGATGCGATGCGGGCTTCCAGCTCCTGGTGCAGGGCTTCCAGCTCGTCGATATCGTAGCGTTTGCCCTGGCGCTTACAGAACTCATTGAGCTGGCGTTCGGCATCCTGCTGTTCACGCAGACGCTGTTCAAGCTCCGTCAGACGACTGCGCAGCCCGTGCGCCTGTTCGGCCTGATGACGTTGATTAACGCCTTCGCGCAGCAGCTCGCGCGCCACGCTCCAGGCTTCATTACGCGCCAGCGGGCCGTTGATCTCCGCCACCAGCTGGTAAGCCTGTTCAAACTGGCTGTGCGCGGTTTGCGCCACGCTCATCTTCTGTTCCAGCGACAGCATTTTCTCCGTCGCTTCCTGCTCTTTCGCCTGGAAAGTTTCCAGCCACTCGTCGGCGCTCTCCGGCGTTAAATCCGGCAGATGGCAGAGGGCTTTTGCCCGCTCCAGCGCCTGCAGCGCCTGGGTGTACTGAATCGCGCGAGTCTGCTGCACGTCCAGCGCCTGCTGATAGTCGGCAAGCTGGTTTTTCAGCTCATCCACTTCCAGCTCGGCGGCTTCGGCGCGAGCCTCGTTCTCTTCCTGCTGGTCAACCGCTTCCGCGACGACTTCATTTTGCTCTTCGAGGCGAATCTGCAGTTCATCAAGATCCGCTTCATAGCGCTCGATTTTTTCCTGCTGGCGCAGAGCGGTCTGCACCAGGTTCAGATGGTCGCTGGCGGCCTGATAATCGGCTTCCAGATCGCCTTCCGCGCCGTTATGTTCCTGCAGCTCGCGGGCCATATCGACGTGCTTATACTGTTCCGCCGCGAGCTGAGCGCGGGAGGTGAACAGATCGCGACGATACTCCAGCGCCTTGTCGAGATGAATGCGTCGCTCGTTAGCGTGACGCATATAGTCGGCGGCAACGTAGTTGGTGGCTTCACTGATCAGATGCTTGAACAGGTCGCGGTCCGACTGCGTCACGCGGATAGCTTCCAGCGTCATGCGGTTTTCACGCAGCGCCGCTTCCATATCCTGGAACGCCTTACGCACGCCGCCGTTTTCCGGCAACAGGTAGTCGCGCAGCGAGCGGGTAATGGTGCTCGAAATACCGCCGTACAGCGAGGCTTCGATCAGGCGATAGTATTTGCTACGGTCCGAAGCCGAACGCAGGCGGCGAGCCACCACGCCCAGGTCGAACATCAGCGAGTGATACTCGGTAATAGAGTTAAACTGCTTGAACTGCCCCCCTTCCATCGCTTCGAGCTTATCTTTCAGCTCGTTGAGCGTCACCACGCGCGCCTGGCGTTCGTTAAGAGTTTCGGTCAGCAGCTGAGTTGGCTGGATGGAGGTTGGCAGGCCCTGGATCGCAAAAGGCTTGATATCGACTTTACGATCGCGACCGGCGACCTGCTGTAGACGAACGCCGACCACCACGCGCTGGTGGCGGGAGTTGATCACGTCCAGCACGGAGTAGCAGACGCCAGCGCGCAGCTTACCGTGCAGGCCTTTATCGCGCGAGCCGCTGGTCGCCCCCGCTTCCGTGGTGTTACGAAAGTGCAGCAGCGTCAGGTCCGGGATCAGTGCGGTGACGAAGGCGGCCATGGTCGTGGATTTACCGGCGCCGTTACCGCCGGAAAGCGTGGTCACTAATTCATCAAGATCAAAGGTACGGGCAAAAAAACCGTTCCAGTTAACCAGCGTCAGCGAGCGAAACTTACCGCGTTCAATCATTACTCTTCC
The DNA here is from genome assembly GCF_040064585.1 of Klebsiella sp. CN_Kp113. Lineage (NCBI taxonomy): Bacteria > Pseudomonadati > Pseudomonadota > Gammaproteobacteria > Enterobacterales > Enterobacteriaceae > Klebsiella > Klebsiella sp. CN_Kp113. The sequence goes on from NZ_JBEAID010000070.1 coordinate 44,751, forward strand.
TCCCCGCTATCCGGCTGATTCTCTTCATTCTCATCATTAAGCTGCAGGCGATTTTCCAGCGCCATCGCTTCACCGTCGCGGATCATACGCAGCTGGGCTTCGCGCGGATCGTCACCGGCGCGCACGTCGGCGCCGAAGCGAAACACCGATTCGGTGATGCGGAATTTGCTGCTGTCATGGCCCATAAACCACACCATGCCGAGGCGGCGCAGGCGGTTGAGCGAAGCGCGCATTTTTTCCTGCAGCTTCTGGCGGTCAAGGTCGGACCCGGTAGAACGGTTATTGACCAGCTTGAGCAGCTTGGCTTCGTCTGCGAGGGTCAGCAGCTCGTCGTAAAGCTCCTGCTGCGTGAAGATGCCCTCGTTGGCCAGACGCTCCGGGCTGAGGTAGAGATAGCAGAGAATTTTACCCACCATCATATCCAGCTCGGAGAGCACCGAGCGCGGGATCAGCGTGGTCGACCGCGGGCGCAGATAGAAAAAACCCTCCGGCGCGCGAATCAGCTCGACGTTGTAGCGAGCATAAAACTCTTCCAGGTAATCCTGAAAATCCATTAAAAATGCGTGATTATCCAGCTCGTCAAGGCCGATATGACGGCCCGCGCGCAGGGCGCTATCCAGCGCCGGAAATAACGGATTAGCCAACGCTTGCGCCAGTTTAACCGGCATCACTTGTTCAATATTTGTCGATGACATGCGCCTGTACCTTGGCTCCGTAATCATTAATCGGCTGCCATTTTGCCGGCAGTCCGGTGAAATCTGCTTGCGCTACGCCCAAACGTACCGCCTGGTCGACCACAATACGCGCGACGTCAAAGTGGCGCGCGCGCGGATACTGCGACAGATATTCGCGTACCACCAGGCCAAGATCCAGCGGCAGTCCCTTCTCTTTATAGACCACCAGCTGTCCTTCAATCAGCGCCGCCAGCTGTTCGCGAATTTCGTTAAACTCTTCGTACTCCAGATCCGTTGGAAGTTCCCCGGTAACCTCTTCATCATGCAGCGCCATCTCTTCATCGCGCATATCAAGCAGACGATCGGCATTCGCATGGGTGAGCGCCCAGGGGGCGTCGAAGTAGGTTTGCACCGACTGACGCAGACGCTGTGCGAAGACGCGGTTTTTATCCATATCAATGGCGGTACGGATAAATTTATGCACGTGGCGATCGTAGCCGATCCACAGGTCAATCGCCTGCTGCCCCCAGCTGACGATACGATCCAGCTTGCTTTGCAGATCGAACACCAGACGATCGATAAAATTCAGATCGTCGCGCGCCATGGTCGAATCCTGGATACGCAGCAGGTTTGCCTGCAGCTTATCGCCCGCCGCGTCCAGGGTATCCTGCAGTTCCCGCAGGGTGCCGGACGTTTCCGACAGCAGCAGCTCGCAGCTGGAGATCGCCGCCCGCCAGTCTTTGTTCAGCAGCTGGGCAATATCATCTTTCACCAGCTGCTGCTGCTCATCCATGATCCGCTGAGTCAGGTCAATGCTGTCAAAGATTTCCGCTACCGAGTACTTCAGCGGAGCGAAAACGTTACGATGCCAGTGGAACTCATCGCCGCCCTCTTCTGCCGAGTCGGCGGCGCGCTTGAGTTCACTGGCAACGATGGATAGCTGCATCGACAGTCTCAGGGTGGAGAACTCGCGCTGGCGAATATAGTAGTCGGTGATCCCAATGCCCAGCGGCGTCAGGCGATAAATAGCGTTACCCTCGGTGATTTCGCTGGTAAAGCGGTTCAGCAGACGCTGGCGCACCATATCGTTAATGGCATTATTGGCGCGCTGGCTGATGGTTTCGCTGGTCTGCTCAAACGCATCACTCACGTGGCGGAACGCATCCACCAGTTCTCCCTCGGTCATTTCCCCTTCCATCCGCTCGCCGTTCAGCGTGGCAATCGCCAGCAGAAAAGAGAGTCTGTCGACCGGCAGCGAAATAGAAAAATCATTTTTCCTGGCCCAGGCAACCAGTTCGGGGACTGTCTGGGAAAATTCACTCATAGTTTATCCTTGCATCTGCGGCTTAAGCGCGGTGACGTGAATATAACGGCCTAAGCTAATATACGGCTCCTGGCGACAGTAGCGCGTTTCCAGCTCCAGCAGCGCCGCAAATTTATCGTGCTGTTGGTGTTTTTCACGCAGATAATCATGAAACACCCGCACGCCGGTCTTGCCGGTAATCTGCCAGCCAATCTCTTCCAGCCAGCCGTAAACCTGCTGCGGATCGCGCGGATAGTCCGGCGACAGCGTGCGTTTTTTCTTTTTCGGCATGCCGATTTGCACATAGTCGAGATTTCCGGCGACCATATTGTGCATCAACAGACCGTTAGCATTGTAGAACATCAGCGACAACGCGCCGCCGGGGCGCAGCATCGACCAAAGGGTACGCAACATCGCCTGTGGTTCGGCTATCCACTCCAGCACCGCATGAAACAGTATCAGATCGACCGGACTTTCCAAATGCTGCTCAATATCCTGAGCCGCGCATTGTACAAAATGCATGTTGTCGATCACACCTTTATCGGCAGCCGCCTGCCGGGCACGAGCCACCATTTCACCAGAGAGATCGCATAACGTGACGTGATGCCCCATTTCCGCCACTTTGATCGCCGTCTGCCCTTCGCCGCCGCCCGCGTCAAGAACTCGCAATGGCCCAGGCCCCAGCCGGTCCAGCAGCGGTTGCAGATCCTGCCAGAGGATCGCCTGCCGCAGCTGGCCTTTGGTGGTGCCGTATATATTGCGCGAAAACTTTTCAGCAATATCATCGAAATTACGATCCTGCACGGGTGACTCCACACGCCAACACAAAGCCGCTATTTTGTCATACCCGCGCGGAGAATGAAGCGATCTGTTGTAAGATCCGGGCATATCTTTGGTTATATGGTTAAAAAAGGAACCGTACGGCATGCTTTTTACGCTGAAAAAGGTTTTAGGCGGTATGATGCTGCCGCTTCCCCTGCTGCTGCTGCTCATTGCGTTCGGCATAGCCCTGCTGTGGTTTAGCCGTTTCCAGCGTACCGGCAAGCTCTGCGTCAGCCTCGGCTGGCTGCTGTTGCTGCTGTTGAGCCTGCAACCGGTCGCCGATAGCCTGCTCAAGCCAATTGAAGATAAGTACCCGACGTGGCGAGGTGAAAAGCGCGTGCAGTACGTGGTCGTGCTTGGCGGAGGCTACACCTGGAACCCGGACTGGGCGCCCAGTTCCAATCTCATCAATAATAGCCTGCCGCGGCTGACGGAGGGGATCCGCCTGTGGTATGAAAATCCGGGCTCGAAACTCATCTTTACCGGCGCAGCGGCAAAAACAAATCCGGTCAGTACGGCAGAAGCCGGGGCCAGAGTGGCAGAGAGCCTGGGCATACCGCGCAGCGAAATCCTTGTCCTGGATAAACCCAAAGATACCGAAGAGGAAGCCGCTGCGGTGAAGATGGCGATAGGCGATGCGCCGTTCCTGCTGGTCACCTCCGCCTCTCATCTGCCGCGGGCGATGATTTTCTTTCGCCGCGCCGGGCTAACTCCCCTGCCCGCGCCGGCCAACCAGCTGGCGATTGAGTCACCGCTTAACCCGTGGGAGCGGGCTATTCCCTCGCCCGTCTGGCTCATGCATAGCGATCGGGTGGGTTACGAAACGTTAGGCCGCATCTGGCAGTGGCTAAAAGGTTCTTCAGGCGAGCCAGGGCAGGATTGACTTTGCCGCCAGGTCAAACCGGACGCGGTCAAAGCGTCCGGTATTCACCAGATTATCCACTTCGTCCCACAGCAGATACAGCCAGCGCCGCCAGAGAAACGCTTCCGCCACCGGCGCCCGGCGCAGATAGTGCCACAGCAGCTCCTCTTCCTGACCGCTCTCGGCCAGACGGAAAAGCTCGTATTCCCGCGGCGCCCAGAGCATCATGCCCGGCCCCACCATCGCCAGCAGCTGATCGCTGCGCGGATCTTTAAGCATGCTGCGCAGCGTGAAGCTACCGTGTACCAGCACGCAGTTATCATTGAAACCTTTAAACAAATCCATAAGGCATTCGCGCGTGCGGAACAGGATGCGTTTGTCCTGCATCGTCAGGCCGGTATCCTGATAAAGATTCAGCGTACTCCATAGCACCTCCACGCGCTGGCGGTACCAGTACGGCCAGAGATTTTCCTGAGTGCTATCGACCATCCCGACGCAGCCGCCGCTATCCTGACGATGCCAGGCCAGCAGCGCTTCCACGATCTGCTCCTGCAGCTGCTCCCAGCGCTCCGGCGTGCGGGCGGGGGCTTCAACCGAGACGCCGCGCAGTCGTTCAATCAGCAGTACATCGGGACCCGGATGCTCGTCGTGCGTCATCACGCCGTAGACAACCGGCATACGGACGGTGCCGCTTCGCGCCAGGGTTGATATCTTCCACGCCAGCTGACGCGCCACCCCGGGCGTCGTAAAGCTGCGCGCCAGCAGCGGCATTGGGTTTCCCTGCGCATCATATAGCGACCACAGCGCCGACGACGGTTTCTCGCTGACGCACTCCACGCGGCTTAGTTTTTCACCCAGCAGGTGGCTCAGCTCGGTACGCAACTGTTCCATTTCTGATTACCCCTATGAATACTACCGGTTTCATAATGAGCGCCTGGGCCGGGGTTGTCATCGGGTGAGATCAAAATTGACGTAAAAAAGTATGGAATAACGGCCTGGGGATATCCCCTCCTGGCGGAGGGGATTGGGGGATTAACGCAGCTCCGCGCGAACGCGCTCCAGATCTTCCGGCGTATCGACACCTGTACCGGGAACCACTTCCGCCACCGCGACATGGATTTTCTCGCCATACCACAGCACGCGCAGCTGCTCGAGCATCTCTATTTGCTCCAGCGGGCTCGGCGCCCAGCTCACATAGCGACGAATAAAACCGGCGCGATAGCCATAAATACCGATATGACGCAGCAGCGAATCACCGATAGCCTCGCGGGATTTAGCGAAACGATCGCGATCCCACGGAATGGTGGCGCGGGAAAAATAGAGCGCGTAGCCCTCAGCATCCATGACGACCTTCACCGCATTTGGATTAAACGCCTCTTCCGCATCGTGGATTGGCACCGCTAAGGTTGCCATACCACTGGTGCTGGCAGCCAGATTCTCGGCTACCTGGCGCACGATCGCGGGCGGGATCATCGGCTCATCGCCCTGAATATTCACAATGATGGTGTCATCGCTGAAGGCGCATTTTTCAACCACCTCGGCCAGGCGTTCGGTACCAGACTGATGATCTTCACGGGTCATGCAGACTTCACCGCCGGCGGCTTCCACCGCGCGGGCCACGTCTGGATGGTCGGTAGCAACGATAATCCGCTCGGCCCCTGATTCGCGAGCGCGTTCCAGAACATGGACAATCATCGGCTTACCGTTGATATCCTGGAGCGGTTTCCCTGGCAGGCGGGTAGAAGCAAAGCGCGCGGGGATAATAACCACGAAACTCATGACTGGCTCTCTTCTACAGGAAGCGGGCGGGCTTCGGTTTCCAGCAGTACGGGAATGCCTTCACGCAGCGGAAAAGCCAGGCGATCAAGTTTGCAGATCAGTTCTTGCTTATCCTGGCTGTAATACAGCTTACCGTTACAAACCGGACAGGCGATAATTTCAAGTAAACGGTGATCCATGATTCCTCCAGATGGACCGAATAGATTCTTCAGCAGCATATCACACGTGGGCTCAGGCAGCGTCAATTTCCCAACCCTGTTGCCGCCCGGCAAAAAGTTCCGCCGGCAGCTTCCCGCAGCTCACCCGCGTGGCGTCCTGCCAGAGGGCAAAATCATCAATGGCGCGTTTTAGCCCGCTCTCCAGGCCCGACGTCACCTTGACGCCCTCCTCCAGCCACAGGGCGATAATTTCCAGAACGCCGGTTTTGCGGTGCATTTTGCTATCCATTCTGCCAACCAGTCTCCCCTGGTGCAGCAGCGGTAATACGAAATAGCCATACTGCCGTTTCGGCGCGGGCGTGTAGCACTCCAGGCGATAGGTAAAGTTAAACAGCTGTTCCGCTCGTTTGCGATCCCAGACTACCGGATCGAAAGGCGAAAGCACCGCGCTGCGGCTGGCGGCGAGCCTACCGCCGGGAGAAGACTCCAGCAGCGCCAGAGCATCACGGTGGAGCCACATTTCGCCCAGCGCTTCAACGTTAACCGGCACCACCAGCCCCTCCTCCTGCCAGCTCGCCAACAGTAGCGGCAGCGGGGGCTGACGCAGACGATAATAATCCGCCAGCCACTGCGCGCGAAAAATCCCCAGGCTGCGAGCACTATTACGTAACATCATGGCTTCAGCCTGCTCCTGAGAGAGCCCGTCGCGCTCATCGTCCCAGTCCGGCATGACCCGCTGCGTCAGATCGTAAACGCGCTGAAAATTACGCCGCTCGATAACCATCACTTCACCGGCGGTGAATAAGCCTTCAAGATGGCGCTTATGCGGTTTCCACTCCCACCATCCGCTGGCGCCTTTGCGCGGATGCTCGAAGTCGGCCGAGCGAACCGGGCCATTTTCGGCTATATGCGCCAACAGCGCCTGAATGCCCTCGGCGTGTTCGGTCATCCACGCTTTGTGATATTTCCAGCCCATTTTATCCGGCGTCAGCATGCGGTGACGCACCAGTGAAAAGTCGCTGCGCGGTAAAAAGCAGGCTTCGTGCGCCCAGTACTCCATCAGCTCGCCGGCGCGGAGCGCCTCGTCCAGCCAGCGCTGCGGATAGTGGCCGAGGCGGCTGAACAGCACCAGATAAGGACTGCGCGCAACAACGTTGATGGTATCGATTTGCAGCAGAGACATCTGCTTAATGGTCTGCAGAATATCCCCGGGCTTTGCGCGGCGACGGGGCTTTTTTAGCAGCTCCTGAGCGGCAAGGTGAAGATGGCGGGCTTCTTTAAGCGAGAGGGACAATACCGGCATGCAGCTTCTCCGTTAAGGGTTCCGGCGCAAGCGGTGATACGACAATTAGCGTTGCGCCAGGGTAACTAAGTCCGTGAGCAACCGCTGCGCGCGTTGGTCAGTCATTATCGCGTCGACCGGAAGATACCACCAGTTTGCCTGAGCAAATTCGCGGCACTTCACCGCATCTTTTTCGGTCATCAGCAGGGTTTGCTGCGGCGTCGCCAGCGCGGCGACTGCGCTCTGCGCCAATGCCTGATGATCGGCTAAGGCGACGGTTTTTACCGGACTGACGCCGCAGCTTTCAAGGGTGGCGAAGAAGCGCGGCGGGTGGCCGATTCCGGCCATCGCCACCACGTTGTCCAACGCCGCCGCATCCCGGCGTTCGCCGGTCAGCAGATTTACCGCCTGCCCGGGGCGAAGCTGCATCGGGATCTCTCCCGGACGGGCGAGACCGCCGTTAACGATAACCGCATCCACGCTGCGTAAACGCGAAGCGCGCTCGCGCATGGGGCCGGCAGGCAGCCACCAGCCGTTGCCAAAACGGCGCACGCCGTCAATCACCACAATTTCTTTGTCGCGCGCCAGCTTATAGTGCTGCAGGCCATCGTCTGTGACGATAAGCTGAAGATCGTGGGCGGCGAGCAGGGCCTGTACCGCATCGCTGCGTACCGGCGAGACGGCAACCGGCGCGCCGGTACGCTGGTAAATCAGCACCGGCTCATCGCCCGCTTCCGCTGTGGGGGTAGCCGTATTCAGCAGCAGCGGATAGCTCGCCGCTTTACCGCCGTAGCCGCGTGAAACGACGCCAACGCGAATACCGCGCTGCTGGAGCTGTTCCACCAGCCAGACGACAACCGGCGTTTTACCATTACCGCCCGCGGTCAGATTACCCACCACCACCACAGGCACCGGCGCTCGCCAGGCTTTTTGCCAACCCAGTTTATAGCTCAGCCGTATCAACCCGCTCACCAGGCCATAGAGCCAGGAGAGCGGAAGCAGCAGCCGCCATAAGGGCGACTCACCGGACCAGATGCGTGCAATCATGCGCCGAACTGCATCTTATGCAGCTGGGCGTAAACGCCCTTGTGCTCAAGCAGGTCGGTATGGCTGCCGCGTTCAACGATCTGGCCATCTTCCACCACCACGATCTCGTCGGCCTGCTCAATCGTCGACAGACGGTGGGCAATCACCAGCGAGGTGCGGTTTTTCTGCAGTTCGTCCAGCGCCGCCTGAATAGCGCGTTCCGATTCGGTATCCAGCGCCGATGTGGCTTCGTCGAGGATCAGTATCGGGCTGTTACGCAGCAGGGCGCGAGCGATAGCGATACGCTGGCGCTGACCGCCGGAAAGCATAACACCGTTTTCCCCGATAATCGTATCCAGGCCATTGTCCATTTTGTTGATAAAGTCCATGGCATAAGCCATACGAGCGGCTTCTTCTATCTGCTCGCGGCTGTACTCTTCGGTACGCGCGTAGGCGATGTTATTCGCTACGGTATCGTTAAAGAGATGAACGTTTTGCGACACCAGCGCAACCTGATCGCGCAGGGAGCTCAGGGTGTATTCACGCAGGTCGTGGCCGTCCAGTAAGATCTGCCCATCATCGACATCGTAGAAACGCGTAATCAGGCTGGCGATGGTCGACTTACCCGAACCCGAGCGCCCTACCAGCGCCACGGTTTTCCCTTCCGGAATATTCAGGTCTATATTGCGCAGCGCGGCGACTTCACGTCCCGGGTATCTGAAGGTGACGTTTTTAAATTCGAGGTTGCCCTTCGCGCGTTCGATAACCCGCGTGCCTTCATCTTTCTCCTGCTCGGAGTCAAGGATAGCGAAAAGCGTCTGGCAAGCGGCCATCCCGCGCTGGAACTGCGCGTTGACGTTAGTCAGTGATTTCAGCGGGCGCATCAGCGCGATCATTGAAGAGAAGACAACGGTGATGGTACCCGCCGTCAGCGTCTCCATTACGCTCGGGAAGCTGGCAGCATAAAGCACGAAAGCCAGGGCCAGAGAGGCGATCAGCTGAATAATCGGGTCAGAAATTGACGACGCGGAGACCATTTTCATCCCCTGCAGGCGCATTTTATTGCTGACTTTATCAAAACGTTTGGTTTCGACGGCCTGACCGCCAAACATCAGCACTTCTTTATGCCCTTTCAGCATCTGCTCTGCGCTGGTCGTCACCTGGCCCATGGTGTTCTGCATATTCTTGCTGATATTACGAAAACGCTTCGAGACCACGCGAATCGCGATAGACACGATCGGCGCCAGCACGATCAGAATCACCGACAGCTGCCAGCTGTAGTAGAACATCATGACGAACAGGCCAATAATCGACGCGCCTTCGCGCACAACGGTAATCAGCGCGCTGGAGGAAGAAGACGCGACCTGCTCGGAATCATAGGTAATACGCGATAGCAGCGTCCCGGTGGACTGTTTGTCAAAGAAGGCAACCGGCATCCCCATCATGTGGCTGAATAAACGACGGCGCATCGTCATCACGACCTTGCCGGAAACCCAGGAGATACAGTAGCTCGAAACGTAGCTGGTAATGCCGCGCAGAACCATCAACCCGATCACCACCAGCGGCATCCATATCAGCACCGAGCGATCCGTTTTACCAAAACCATCATCCAATAACGGTTTAAGAAGCGATAGCATGAAGGTATCACTAGCCGCGTTAAGCACTAACGCTACCGCTGCCACGATTAGCCCGGGTTTAAACGGCGCTATAATCGGCCAGAGTCGGCGGAAGGTCTGCCACGTGGAGAGATCTTTATCGTTCTGCATTCAATAAACCAGCTTGTGTTGAAATAGCCGCATATTCTACCCGTTCTACGCCTTCCCGCCAAACCACTGATGATACCATCGCGGTAAAACTTGATCCCGTAAGCCATGGATTTGCCAGCTATCCGGAGAAAAAACCACCGTAATTTGCCCCTGATGCGGCGTGTCGAACCACTGATAGCTCTGTTTTCGGTAGCGCTGAATCACTTTGGTTGATGGCATGCGCCATGCGTTATAGCGCGAAGCGGAAGCCAGCGCAGCTTCTCCGCCAACGCTCCGCAGCAGGGCGATTCCCGACGAGGTATTACTGCCGTGGTGGGGGACCTGGATAAGTGTAGACGTAAGATGTTGCCAGTAGCGGCTAATCATCGCCCGTTCCGCGGGCGTTTCGATATCCCCGGTCAGCAGAATACTGTGTTTACCGTCATCAATACGCACCACGCACGAGCGATTATTCCCCTGCGCTGTCGCTCCGGGCAGCGGCCAGAGCGCGCGAAAGGTTAAACCCCGCCACTGCCAGGTTTCTCCGCGCTGGCAGGCTAAATGACCCGCCCAGCCTAAAGGGCTTCGCACCCATATCCGGGGCCACGCCTTTAACACCGAAATTAGCCCGCCGCGGTGATCGAGATGCTCGTGGCTGAGAACGACGCCTTCAAGCTGCAAATGATGCCAGCGTAGCCAGGGAATAATGATCTGCTGACCGCTGTCTCCCTCGGGCCAGGCCAGGCCGGTATCATAGAGAAGCGCCGCGCCCTCGTGTTCAATCACCATTGCCAGCCCCTGCCCGACATCCAGCATGGTGACTCGCCATTCGTTAGCAGCCGTACTCTGCCAGAAGGGCCAGCTCAATAGCCCAAGAAATGCTAAACAAAACGCGGGCAACGTGCGCCACGCATGAAAACGCCAGACGATTAACGCCAGCCACGGCAGCAAGCTTATCCCAAGCCAGCGCGCATCCAGCGCCAGCCAGCCGGGCGGCAGCTTTCGTAAGAACCAGAATAGCGCGGCCAGTACACGGTCCGCCGATTGCCAGACCGCCATCTCAATGATAAACGGCGCGCAGAGGTGTAAAAACATCGCGGTCAGAATTAGCGGGACAACGACAAAGGTCACCAGCGGCACGGCAATCAAGTTGGCCAGCACGGACGTCAGGCTGATGCCGTGAAAAAGTGCGATCTGTAGAGGAGCAAGTAAAAACATTAAACCGATCTGCAGATGACATAACGCGAGGCTTTGACGCAGTAGCCCGCTCCTTTTGCCGCCCGGCATCGGCGCCAGCTGATACCAGAAGATAAGCGCCGCAACGGCAAACGCGGAAAGCCAGAGGCTTTCGGACAACACCGCCAGCGGATCGGCAAACAGTATTGCGCCAATGCAGCAGACCCATAGCTGCCATGGCGACCAGCGTTTTCCGGATAGCCGCAGCGCGCAGCCGGCGGCCAGCGCGACGCAGGTGCGCAACGCGGGTGGCTGCATGCCGGTCAGCCCGGCGTAAAAAATCGCGCTCGCCAGGCCAACGAGCAGCGGCGCCCGCCAGCCAAGCCAGCGGCACGGGAGAAAAAACTGCACACCTCTGAGCAGCAACCAGCCCAGTGAAGCCCCTAGCGCGATATGTAAGCCAGAAATCGCCATCAGGTGCGATGTCCCGGTTTCCTGCATCAGGGTCTTTATCTCGCGCGGTATTGCCAGACGCTCCCCCATGCCTAACCCTAGCATCACCGATTGCCACGGCAACGCGTTCAGCGTTTGATTCAGCGAAGCAAGATAACGCGCCCGCAAACTACAGGTCCGCACCCGAACGTCAGCGGTGATAAAGCGTCCGGTTAACGGACAATGCTGCGACAATGCATGACGCTGGCTATCAAACCCGCCATCGTTGAGCTGTCCGTGTACCGGACGCGCGCGCAGCGTCATTGCCCAAACCTGACCTGCGCAGGGCGTTTCTGGCAGGTAGCTGCCGTAGAGGCTAATCCCTGGCGCAGGAAACAGCCGTCGCCCATCCAGACGGATAATCTTCCCCTGATGCGTTGTCTGCCCGTCCGTTGCGGTTAGCTCAACGTCAACCTGGCGATTCCTGTCCGTTAACCTCTCCGTCGGCCACAGCACCTCGCCTGCGCTGAGGGCTCCCCAGACAAAAAACAGCGTTATCAATGCCGCATATTGCGCAGGTCTGCGTCGACATTGCGCAATGAGTAGCGCCAGGGCCATGAGCCCCCAGATAACCCACCGCCCGGGCAGCACTGGCAGCCAGAGCAGCGGCAGAATACCGATAATCACACAGCCGGCAAGTTGTGGTAAACGCATTAGCACCTCCCTGTCAGAGGGAGTGTTACGCTAAACGGGGAGTGTGTCGCCAGGCAAGGAAAGGAACTGCGCCGCGCCATCCGCAAAATCTACCGCGTTAACGCAACAGAACCCGCGTTTTGTGAGGTCACTTCAAAGAGAGATTTAAAGGCATAAAAAAAGCACCCGAAGGTGCTTTTTTAACGTTTAAGTATGTTGTCGCCGATCGGCGAAACTTACTCTTCGTAAATATTGGCGCGGTCGCGTAATTCTTTGCCCGGCTTAAAGTGGGGAACGTATTTACCTTCCAGTTCAACTTTATCGCCAGTCTTTGGGTTACGCCCGGTGCGGGGTGCTCGATAATGCAGAGAGAAGCTGCCGAAACCGCGGATTTCAATGCGCTCGCCTTGAGCAAGCGTTGAGGCCATATGCTCCAGCATTTCTTTAACAGCATCTTCCACTGCTTTCGCAGGAATGTGAGATTGCTGGCTGGCAAGTCTTTCTATCAATTCTGACTTGGTCATTATTCCTCCGGTTTCCTTCAAGGCAAAATTAGCTAACAGCTTAAACAAGGGCGGCCGTAGCCGCCCTTTGTGCTTGATTACAGGACGAATCCTGCAATCTGTCAAGTAAACTCGTCGTAATTCAGGTTGTTGTAACCCGAAAGACTAAGATTACTCGCCTTTAGCTGCTTTGAAAGCTTCAGCCATTGCGTTGTTGGAGAAGTTTGCATCTTCCTGTTTGTTAACAGTTGCGATTGCATCTTTCTCGTCAGCTTCGTCTTTCGCACGAACAGACAGGCTGATTGCGCGGTTTTTACGATCAACGCCGGTGAATTTAGCTTCAACGTCGTCGCCAACGCTCAGAACCAGAGTTGCATCTTCAACGCGGTCACGGGAAGCTTCAGAAGCGCGCAGGTAACCTTCAACGCCGTCAGCCAGCTCTACGGTTGCGCCTTTAGCGTCAACTGCAGTGACTTTACCGTTTACGATTGCGCCTTTCTTGTTCAGTGCAACCCAGTTGTTGAACGGATCTTCTGCGAGCTGTTTAACGCCCAGAGAGATACGCTCGCGCTCTGCGTCAACCTGCAGAACAACTGCTGCGATTTCGTCGCCTTTTTTGTATTCACGAACTGCTTCTTCGCCTGCAACGTTCCAGGAGATGTCAGACAGGTGAACCAGGCCATCGATGCCGCCGTCCAGGCCGATGAAGATACCGAAGTCAGTGATAGACTTGATTTTACCTTCAACACGGTCGCCCTTGTTGTGGGTTTCCGCGAACTGCTGCCATGGGTTGTTTTTGCACTGCTTCAGGCCCAGGGAGATACGGCGACGTTCTTCGTCGATATCCAGAACCATAACTTCCACTACATCGCCAACGTTAACAACTTTGGACGGGTGGATGTTTTTGTTGGTCCAGTCCATTTCGGAAACGTGAACCAGGCCTTCAACGCCTTCTTCGATTTCAACGAAGCAGCCGTAGTCGGTCAGGTTGGTCACGCGACCGGTCAGTTTGGTACCTTCCGGATAACGCTTAGCGATAGCTACCCACGGATCTTCGCCCAGCTGTTTCAGGCCAAGAGATACACGAGTACGTTCGCGGTCGAACTTCAGCACTTTAACAGTGATTTCGTCGCCAACGTTTACGATTTCGCTCGGATGCTTAACGCGTTTCCATGCCATATCGGTAATGTGCAGCAGGCCGTCAACGCCGCCCAGATCAACGAATGCACCGTAGTCAGTGAGGTTCTTAACGATACCTTTAACTTCCATGCCTTCCTGCAGGTTTTCCAGCAGCTGATCGCGCTCTGCGCTGTTTTCGGATTCGATAACGGCACGACGAGAAACAACAACGTTGTTACGTTTCTGGTCCAGCTTGATGACTTTGAATTCAAGCTCTTTGCCTTCCAGGTGCAGCGTATCGCGCACCGGACGAACGTCTACCAGGGAGCCCGGCAGGAACGCACGAATACCATTCAGCTCAACAGTGAAGCCACCTTTAACTTTGCCGTTGATAATACCGACTACAGTTTCAGCGTCTTCGTAAGCTTTTTCCAGCGTGATCCAAGCTTCGTGACGTTTAGCTTTCTCACGGGACAGCAGGGTTTCACCGAAGCCGTCTTCTACTGCATCCAGAGCAACGTCAACTTCGTCACCAACCTGGATTTCCAGCTCGCCCTGGGCGTTTTTGAACTGCTCTGCCGGAATGGCAGACTCAGATTTCAGACCGGCGTCAACCAGTACTACGTCTTTGTCGATAGCAACAACAACACCACGAACGATGGAACCCGGACGGGTTTCGATTGTTTTTAAGGATTCTTCAAATAGTTGAGCAAAAGATTCAGTCATGTTTAATCTTCAGGTTTCATATTTAACGTCCACCTGGCTCCATGCCGGATGGGGTTGTTTAACATACCCGCTAACACTCCATTGCTGCGGGGGTACTGCTATAATTCGGAGGCTGTTGTGCTTTATCGATAAGACGATTAAGCGGAAGCCAGTTTTTCGCGCGCATAGTGTAGCGCTTTTTCAATCACTTGCTCAATGTTTAGTTCTGTTGAATCAAGAACTAAAGCATCGGCAGCCGGGATCAGCGGCGCGACTGTACGATTGCGGTCGCGATCGTCGCGCTCTTTTATCTCGGATAAAAGGCGATCAAAGTTAACACTAAAGCCCTTCTCCTGCAACTGAAGCATGCGGCGATGAGCACGTTCCTCCGCGGAGGCGTCAAGGAAAATTTTCACCTGCGCATCAGGGAATACGACGGTGCCCATATCGCGTCCGTCGGCAATCAGGCCTGGCAATTCGCGAAAGGCCCGCTGGCGGCGCAGCAACGCTTCACGCACGCGGGGAAAAGCCGCCACTTTAGAGGCCGTGTTGGCAACATCCTGAGTGCGAATCTCAGCGCTAACGTCCTCCCCCTCCAGTACCACTTCCAGGCTACCGTTAGTGGAGACAAAACGAACATCCAGGTGCGCAGCCAGCGGCACCAGCGCCTCTTCGGATTCAACATCCACATGATGATGTAGCGCAGCGAGAGCAAGCACGCGATAAATCGCCCCAGAGTCGAGCAGATGCCAGCCCAGCGTTTCTGCCATTGCCTTGCATAAGGTGCCTTTGCCCGCACCGCCAGGCCCATCAATGGTGATTACCGGAACTGTTGCCGTCATCTTTTTCTCCTTCAGCAAGGCGCATCAATATATAAACGCCGCGCATTATACGCATCTCTTCGACGGAAAGTGAGCATTGCTTGTAAATTACGGATAACAGGAAATCTCCTGTGGAAGAATTGTGCAATTATAGCGGGCTGACAGAGCAACAGCCCGGAAGATGATGCCGTTTTACCGTTAATCTGCGGCGATGCCAGCGCGAATGTACTGCGCCAGGGCATGCCGGTTTAACACGCGGGCATAAAAAAACGCCGACACGAAGGCCGGCGTTTTTACCTTAAACGCGCGTTATTCAGGCCAGCGTACTGATTCGCGCCAGCTGCTCGAAGTAGTCCGGGAACGTTTTCGCCGTACACTTCGGATCAAGGATGGTGACCGGCGTATCGGAAAGCGCCACCAGCGAGAAGCACATTGCCATACGGTGGTCGTTATAGGTGCCGATCTCAGCAAACTGGAGCTTCGCGGGCGGAGTAATGCGGATGTAATCCTCCCCCTCTTCCACCTCTGCCCCCACTTTACGCAGCTCCGTGGCCATCGCAAACAGGCGATCGGTCTCTTTGACACGCCAGTTATAGATGTTGCGCAGCGTCGTGGTGCCCTTCGCGAACAGGGCCGCCGTGGCGATGGTCATCGCCGCATCCGGAATATGATTCATATCCATATCGATGGCGTTCAGTTCACCATGGGTGCAGGCAATGAAGTCATCGCCCCAGGTGACGGTTGCGCCCATTTTTTCCAGCACATCGGCAAAACGGATATCGCCCTGGACGCTGTTGCGGCCAATACCGGTGACTTTCACCGTTCCGCCCTTAATTGCGCCGGCGGCGAGGAAGTAGGATGCCGAGGAGGCATCGCCTTCAACCAGGTAGTCGCCCGGCGAGCGGTAGTGTTGATTGCCGCGTACGATAAAACGCTGGTAAGACTGATTTTCAACCTCAACGCCAAAGGTTTTCATCAGGTGCAGCGTAATATCAATATAAGGTTTGGAAACCAGATCGCCTTTAATCGCGATGACGGTATCCTGAGGCGCCAGCGGGGCGGTCATCAGGAGCGCGGTCAGAAACTGGCTGGAAACGCTGCCGTCCACTTCAACCTGGCCGCCGCTGAAACCGCCGCGCAGGCGCAGCGGCGGGTAGTTTTCCTGCTCCAGGTAATCAATCTGCGCCCCGCCCTGACGCAGCGCGTCAACCAGGTGGCCAATCGGCCGCTCTTTCATTCGCGGCTCGCCGGTCAGCACAATATCGTTACGGCCTAAACATAACGCCGCCGCCAGCGGACGCATCGCCGTTCCGGCATTACCGAGGAACAGTTCTAATGCTTCAGCCGCCTGCAGAGGGCCGCCGTTGCCGGTGACTTCACAGCGGGTACGATCGGAAGACAGGGTGTAATGAACTCCCAGCGCGCTCAGGGCATTCAGCATGTGGCGTACATCGTCGCTATCCAGCAGGTTGGTCAGCACCGTCGTGCCGCGGGCCAAAGCCGCCAGCAGCAAGGCACGGTTAGAGACACTCTTGGACCCGGGCAGGTTAATCGTGCCATCTACGCGTGCGATGGGTTGTAACGTCAGGGATTCCATTAAACTCAACTCTCAAACAAACAGAATAAAAACCCCGCAGACCGGCTGCGGGGATGAAAAAACGCGGCGGCGATTAACCGTGACGGCGTTCGAAGTCCTGCATAAAGTCGGTCAGCGCCTTCACGCCCGCCAGCGGCATGGCGTTATAGATGGAAGCACGCATGCCGCCCACGACGCGGTGGCCCTTCAGCGCATGCAAACCTGCGGCAAAGGACTCTTCGAGGAACAGTTTATCAAGCGCGCTGTCCGCCAGCTGGAACGGCACGTTCATGCGCGAGCGGTTCGCCGCAGCGACATCGTTGCGATAGAAACCGCTGTTATCGATGGTGCTATACAGTAGGTCGGCTTTCTGCTGGTTGATTTTATCCATAGCGGCAACGCCGCCCTGCTCTTTCAGCCATTTAAACACCAGACCTGACAGGTACCAGGCAAACGTCGGCGGCGTGTTAAACATGGAGTCATTGGCGGAAAGGATGGAGTAATCAAGAATCGACGGGCAGGCTACGCTGGCTTTACCCAGCAGATCTTCGCGCACAATAATCAGCGTCAGACCTGCGGGACCGATGTTTTTCTGCGCGCCCGCGTAGATCACGCCATAGCGGCTGACGTCAATTTCACGGGATAAAATCGTCGATGACAAATCCGCCGTGACGACCACATCGTCGCCAAAGTTTGGCGCTTCTTCAATGGCAATACCGTCAATGGTTTCGTTCGGGCAGTAGTGCAGATAGGCCGCGCCAGGGGTCAGCTGCCATTCGCTCATCGGCTTAACCGCGCGCAGGCCGTCAACGGTGATTTTGGCGTCGATCACGTTCGGCGTGCAGTATTTATGCGCTTCTTTTACCGCGCTGGCCGCCCAGTAGCCGGCATCGACGTAGTCGGCAACGGTTTTATCGCCAAGCAGGTTCAGCGGGATACCGGCAAACTGTCCGCGACCGCCGCCGTGGCAGAATAAAACTTTATAGTTGGAAGGAATATTGAGCAGGGAGCGAAAATCCTGTTCCGCTTCTTCAGCCACCTTAATGAACTCTTTACCACGGTGGCTGATTTCCATCACCGACGTCCCCAAACCGTTCCAGTCGCACAGTTCCTTTTGTGCCAGTTTGAGTACTTCCGCCGGCAGCATTGCCGGGCCTGAACTGAAGTTATAGACCTGAGCCATTTCCCCTCACCACTTGCTATGTTATTTACCCGCGAACCGTCGCGGGCATAAGTTATTCCTGTGGCTATCGGTTTTATCATTCAGTGACACGCACCGCAATGGCTAAAACTGAGCGTCGGGGAAATGCGGCCTCGCTCACACAAAAGAATCTGCCAGCTTGACGTCATAAAACCGACATAATTGCTGTCAGGTGACTCTTTTTGCCCGGCTGACCTTCGACCATTCTGCATTTGCGCAGCGAGGGCATAATTGTTTATCCCCGGCTCGTAGCGTAAGGATTGCGCTACAGCGAACGCAGGCATACTCGTCGTCCCGGGGTATCGTGGTAAAACGATCGGTAAAGCGGGAAGGAAGAATGGAGAGTCCGGCTTTAACATCGTCATCCTCATAGAAATAGAGGCTGATCTGCCCGTTGGTTTCCAGAATAGCCAGCCGCACCTGCCCCAGTTGCTCAACCCCGCTGATTCGCAGCTCCATAAAAAACTCAAATTCGGTCATGTTTTCCGCCTGCAGTTTCTCCCAGGCCAGCTCGCCGTTTTCCACAACAATAATCGGCTTACCCTCCAGCAGATCCTCCAGTTTTTCGCTATGCCCCATCAGCCACATAATCAATCGGTACAGCAGGGCCAGAGTGATAAAAACCGCCAGTACCGGCAGCATCGGAACGTCATCATAGAATGCGACGTCGCCCGCGGCCGAACCGAGGGTCAAAATGATGAGCACTTCGAACAGTGACATCTGACGAACGCCCCGCCGCCCGGTTATCTTGAGAAAAATAAATACCAGTACGAAGGTGTAGAGGCTCCGTAATGCCACCTCGGCCAGAAATTCCACGGGCACTTTATCCAGTGCCATACGATGCCAGTCAAATGTCTTCATGATTAACGCCTGAACAGTTATTGAGTGACATAAGCATAGCCAGACGATGGAGATAGCACCCGTCATCTAAAACCCGTATCATTGCGCGCTTTACGTACGATAAAAGTGACTGCCATGACTCAAACATTTATTCCCGGCAAAGATGCCGCCCTGGAAGATTCCATCGCTCGCTTCCAGCAGAAGTTGCACGACCTCGGATTCGATATTGAAGAGGCCTCATGGCTCAACCCGGTTCCGCACGTCTGGTCAGTGCATATCCGCGATAAAGAGTGCGCCCTGTGCTTCACCAACGGCAAAGGCGCCACCAAAAAAGCCGCGCTGGCCTCCGCGCTCGGAGAGTACTTTGAGCGTCTCTCGACCAACTATTTCTTTGCCGACTTCTGGCTGGGCGAGACTATCGCCAACGGTCCCTTCGTTCACTATCCGAATGAAAAATGGTTCCCGTTAACCGACGATGACGAAGTACCGGAAGGCCTGCTGGATACCCGCCTGCGCGCGTTCTACGATCCTGACGATCAGTTAACCGCCAGCATGCTGGTCGATCTGCAGTCAGGGAATGACGATCGCGGCGTCTGCGGTCTGCCGTTCACCCGCCAGTCTGATGGTGAAACGGTCTATATTCCGATGAATATTGTCGGCAACCTGTACGTTTCTAACGGGATGTCCGCGGGCAACACCCGCAACGAAGCCCGCGTTCAGGGCCTCTCAGAAGTGTTCGAACGGCATATTAAAAACCGCATTATCGCCGAAAGCATCAGTCTGCCGGAGATCCCGGCGGAGGTGATGGCGCGCTATCCGGGCGTAGTTGAATCGATCAATAAGCTGGAGGCCGAAGGTTTCCCGATTTTCGCTTATGACGGTTCGCTCGGCGGCAAATATCCGGTTATCTGCGTCGTGCTGTTTAACCCGGCTAACGGCACCTGTTTCGCCTCTTTCGGCGCGCATCCCGATTTCGGCGTGGCGCTGGAACGTACCGTTACCGAACTGCTCCAGGGCCGCAGCCTGAAAGATCTCGACGTCTTCACGCCACCCACCTTCGACGATGAAGAAGTTGCCGAACATGCGAACCTTGAAACGCACTTTATCGATTCCAGCGGCCTGATCTCCTGGGATATGTTTAAGCAGGATGCCGACTACCCGTTCGTGGACTGGAGCTTCTCCGGAACCACGGAGGAAGAGTTCGCCACCCTGATGGCTATCTTTAAACAAGAAGATAAAGAAGTTTACATCGCCGATTACGAACACCTGAGCGTCTACGCCTGCCGAATCATTGTCCCGGGCATGTCTGATATTTATCCGGCGGAAGACCTCTGGCTGGCAAATAACAGCATGGGCGCGCCTCTGCGGGAAACGATTCTTTCCCTGCCGGAAAGCGAGTGGGAAAAAGAAGATTATCTGGCGCTTATCGAACAAATGGATGATGAAGGCCTTGATGACTTCACCCGCGTGCGCGAACTGCTGGGTCTGGCGACCGGCAAAGACAACGGCTGGTATACGCTGCGCATTGGCGAGCTGAAAGCTATGCTCGCGCTGGCGGGCGGCGATCTCGAGCAGGCGCTAATCTGGACCGAGTGGACCATGGAGTTCAACGCTTCAATCTTTAGCGCCGAGCGCGCTAATTACTACCGCTGCCTGCAAACCCTGCTGCTGCTGAGCCAGGAAGAGGAGCGCCAGCCGCTGCAGTATCTGAACGCTTTTGTACGCATGTACGGCGCCGATGCCGTAGAAGCCGCCAGCGCCGCGCTGAGCGGAGAAGCGCCGTTCTACGGCCTGCAGGCAGTAGACAGCGACCTGCTCGCGTTCCCGGCTCATCAGTCGCTGCTGAAAGCCTACGAAAAGCTGCAGCGCGCAAAAGCAGCATTCTGGGGTAAATAAGCGCGCTTTACTGCCTGAATAACCCTATGATGGGGGCCGGCGAAGGCCCCCATTTTTATGTTTTCCGCAACCCCAAAGCCCGATTGTAGCCATAAAGTTAATTAGTGGTGAGAAATAATAAAATCCCACCGCAAATATTGTTAATTTTAATAAAAATACCCCATTTTAATTAACCGAAAAACGGGGGTAAAATGAAAATAATCAACATTATTTGTAAATTTTAAAATTTATTTTTTTATTAAAAAACAACAATTTAAACCAACATTAAGGCAAATCCACACACTCAAAAGGCCTATAGTTCCGGTAGGATATGATCTACATCAAATTCCCTTCTATAATGCTTTGTTAGTATCTCACCGCCAACTTACATAAAGAGAGAGTTAGTGTGAAAGCTGACAACCCTTTTGATCTTTTACTCCCTGCTGCCATGGCGAAAGTCGCCGAAGAAGCGGGTGTCTATAAAGCGACAAAACATCCGATAAAGACGTTTTATCTGGCGATCACCGCAGGTGTCTTCATCTCTATCGCTTTTGTTTTCTATATTACCGCGACAACCGGCACGGCCGGGATGCCATTCGGGGTTGCCAAACTGATTGGAGGCATCTGCTTCTCACTAGGTTTGATTCTCTGCGTTATTTGCGGTGCCGACCTGTTTACCTCAACCGTTCTTATCGTTGTCGCGAAAGCCAGCGGAAGAATCACATGGGGTCAACTGGCGAAAAACTGGCTCAACGTCTATGTTGGTAACCTGATTGGTTGCTTACTCTTTGTATTGCTGATGTGGCTTTCAGGCGAATATATGACTGCCAACGGTCAATGGGGACTTAACGTTCTGCAAACCGCCGACCACAAAATGCACCATACTTTTGTTGAAGCCGTGTGCCTGGGTATCCTGGCAAACCTGATGGTCTGCCTTGCGGTATGGATGAGCTACTCCGGCCGCAGCCTGATGGATAAAGCCATGATTATGGTTTTACCGGTGGCAATGTTTGTTGCCAGCGGGTTTGAGCATAGTATCGCGAACATGTTTATGATCCCGCTGGGTATCGTTATCCGCGACTTTGCAAGCCCGGAATTCTGGACCGCTGTCGGTTCAACTCCGGAAAGTTTCTCTCACCTGACCGTCATGAACTTCATCACTGATAACCTGATTCCGGTAACTATCGGGAACATCATCGGCGGTGGTCTGCTGGTTGGGTTGACATACTGGGTCATTTACCTGCGTGGCGACGACCATCACTAAGGGTTGTTTCAGGCAGTAAATAAAAAATCCACTTAAGAAGGTAGGTGTTACATGTCCGAGCTTAATGAAAAGTTAGCCACAGCCTGGGAAGGTTTTGCGAAAGGTGACTGGCAGAACGAAGTCAACGTCCGCGACTTCATCCAGAAAAACTATACCCCGTACGAAGGTGACGAGTCCTTCCTGGCTGGCGCAACTGACGCGACCACCAAGCTGTGGGACACCGTAATGGAAGGCGTTAAACAGGAAAACCGCACTCACGCGCCTGTTGATTTTGATACTTCCCTTGCATCCACCATCACTTCTCATGACGCTGGCTACATCGAGAAAGGTCTCGAGAAAATCGTTGGTCTGCAGACTGAAGCTCCGCTGAAACGCGCGATTATCCCGTTCGGCGGCATCAAAATGGTAGAAGGTTCCTGCAAAGCGTACAATCGCGAGCTGGACCCGATGCTGAAGAAAATCTTCACTGAATACCGCAAAACTCACAACCAGGGCGTGTTTGACGTTTACACCAAAGACATCCTGAACTGCCGTAAATCTGGCGTTCTGACCGGTCTGCCGGATGCCTATGGCCGTGGTCGTATCATCGGTGACTACCGTCGCGTTGCGCTGTACGGTATCGACTTCCTGATGAAAGACAAATACGCTCAGTTCGTCTCTCTGCAAGAGAAACTGGAAAACGGCGAAGATCTGGAAGGAACTATTCGTCTGCGCGAAGAAATCTCTGAACAGCACCGTGCGCTGGGTCAGATCAAAGAAATGGCGGCAAAATACGGCTGCGATATCTCTGGTCCGGCAACCACCGCTCAGGAAGCTATCCAGTGGACCTACTTCGGCTACCTGGCTGCCGTTAAATCTCAGAACGGCGCGGCAATGTCCTTCGGTCGTACCTCCAGCTTCCTGGACATATTCATCGAACGTGACCTGAAAGCCGGTAAAATCACCGAGCAAGACGCACAGGAAATGATTGACCACCTGGTCATGAAACTGCGTATGGTTCGTTTCCTGCGTACCCCTGAATATGATGAACTGTTCTCTGGCGACCCGATTTGGGCAACCGAATCTATCGGCGGTATGGGCGTTGACGGCCGTACTCTGGTCACCAAAAACAGCTTCCGTTTCCTGAACACCCTGTACACCATGGGGCCGTCTCCGGAGCCGAACATCACCATTCTGTGGTCTGAAAAACTGCCGCTGAGCTTCAAAAAATACGCCGCGAAAGTGTCCATCGATACCTCTTCTCTGCAGTACGAGAACGATGACCTGATGCGTCCTGACTTCAACAACGATGACTACGCTATCGCTTGCTGCGTAAGCCCGATGGTTGTTGGTAAGCAAATGCAGTTCTTCGGCGCGCGTGCTAACCTGGCGAAAACCATGCTGTACGCAATCAACGGCGGCGTTGATGAAAAACTGAAAATGCAGGTTGGTCCTAAATCTGAACCGATCAAAGGCGACGTTCTGAACTTCGACGAAGTGATGGACCGCATGGATCACTTCATGGACTGGCTGGCTAAACAGTACGTCACTGCGCTGAACATCATCCACTACATGCACGACAAGTACAGCTACGAAGCTTCCCTGATGGCGCTGCACGACCGTGATGTTATCCGCACCATGGCATGTGGTATCGCAGGTCTGTCCGTTGCGGCTGACTCCCTGTCTGCAATCAAATATGCGAAAGTTAAACCGATTCGTGACGAAAACGGTCTGGCTGTCGACTTCGAAATCGAAGGCGAATACCCGCAGTTTGGTAACAACGACTCTCGCGTCGATGATATGGCCGTTGACCTGGTTGAACGTTTCATGAAGAAAATTCAGAAACTGCACACCTACCGCAACGCTATCCCGACTCAGTCCGTTCTGACCATCACCTCTAACGTTGTGTATGGTAAGAAAACCGGTAACACCCCTGACGGTCGTCGCGCTGGCGCTCCGTTCGGACCGGGTGCTAACCCGATGCACGGCCGTGACCAGAAAGGTGCTGTTGCCTCTCTGACCTCCGTTGCGAAACTGCCGTTTGCTTACGCGAAAGATGGTATTTCTTACACCTTCTCTATCGTGCCGAACGCGCTGGGTAAAGACGACGAAGTTCGTAAAACTAACCTCGCCGGCCTGATGGATGGTTACTTCCACCACGAAGCGTCCATCGAAGGCGGTCAGCATCTGAACGTCAACGTCATGAACCGCGAAATGCTGCTCGACGCGATGGAAAACCCGGAAAAATATCCGCAGCTGACCATCCGCGTATCCGGCTACGCAGTACGTTTTAACTCCCTGACGAAAGAGCAGCAGCAGGACGTTATTACTCGTACCTTCACTCAGACCATGTAATGGTATTGACTGAAATCGTACAGTAAAAAGCGTACAATAAAGGCTCCACGCAAGTGGGGCCTTTTTAGCAATATCATCCTGCCCCAGTCTCTTTTGTCTGCTGTCTATACTTTATGGATAACAGCCAAAACAGACTCGACATAGCCTTTGAGCTGTGCATCTACATAGGCCCCGGATGGGCCAAATTCGGAGATATCACCGCAATGTCAACAATTGGTCGCATTCACTCCTTTGAATCCTGTGGCACCGTCGATGGCCCGGGGATCCGCTTTATCACCTTCTTCCAGGGCTGCCTGATGCGCTGCCTCTATTGCCACAACCGCGATACCTGGGATACCCACGGCGGCAAAGAGATTACCGTTGAAGAGCTGATGAAAGAGGTGGTGACCTATCGCCACTTTATGAACGCTTCCGGCGGCGGCGTGACGGCATCCGGCGGCGAGGCTATCCTGCAGGCCGAATTTGTTCGCGACTGGTTCCGAGCCTGTAAGAAAGAAGGTATTCATACCTGTCTCGATACCAACGGCTTTGTGCGCCGCTACGACCCGGTTATTGATGAACTGCTGGAAGTCACCGATCTGGTGATGCTCGACCTCAAGCAAATGAATGATGAAATTCACCAGAATCTGGTAGGCGTCTCTAACCATCGGACGCTGGAGTTTGCCCGTTACCTGTCAAACAAAAACATCAACGTCTGGATCCGCTACGTTGTGGTTCCGGGCTGGTCCGACGATGATGATTCAGCGCATCGCCTGGGCGAGTTTACTCGTGACATGGGCAACGTCGAGAAAATCGAACTGCTGCCGTACCACGAGCTGGGCAAGCACAAATGGGTAGCCATGGGCGAAGAGTACAAGCTGGACGGCGTCCATCCGCCCAAGAAAGAGACCATGGAACGCGTGAAGGGCATTCTGGAACAGTACGGTCATAAAGTGATGTACTAAAATCCCCGCCCGGTAGAGATTGCGCTACCGGGTGTTTCCCCAACAAAATCAGCGTCAGGACATAAAATATTCCGACAGCTTATTCGCCACGCTCTCAATCGAGAAAATGCGCTTCTGATGCGCTTTTCGGTATTCCGCATAGCGTTCATCCTGCTCTTCCAGCGCGCTGAGGATCCGGTCGGCCACCATCATTGCGCCGGCGATTTCCGCAAATCCCGACTCCCCTTCCCCCTGTAAAGCCACCGCCGCCTGAAGATTCCAGTCAGATAAACGGGCCAGCGGCGCAAACGTCCCGCGGGTCAGCGATAAAATTTTAACGCCCTGCTGCTTTGCCAGCGACAGGGCCTGCATCATATCCGCCGATGCCTGTTCGCTGTGAACGACGATGATGCCGGTTTTTTGACTGTCAGCCAGCAGCGGCATCGCCGCCGGATAGGAGCGATCGATAAAGCTGGCCGCCTTACCCATATTGATTAAATTCATCTGCAGGAACAACGCCACCGGCACCGCCGTGCCCACGGCATAAATAGCAATGCTGTTCAGGGTGTTAAGCCAGTCGGCCGCGGCTTTCAGCTCCTGGTTATCGACAATGGCATTACTGTCGCGAATGCTCGCCAGCACCGGCGCAATCTCTTCGCTCTCGTTGATACCGTGGTCTTCCGAGCGCGCGGCACCCTGCTCCATCGCCAGCGCGGTTCTGAAATCCGAGAAACCTTTAAAACCAAAGGCCCGACAAAAACGGGTGATGCTCCCCTCACTGGTATCAATGGAGTCGGCCAGTTCTGAAATCGTGTGACGCATCACAAAGTCAGGATTTTCCGTAATAAAACGGCCAACTTTCTCCAGTATCGGGCTTAGCCCTGAAGCTCCGTTTCTTATGCTTATCAACAAGTTATTGTCTATCTGGCTCATGTTTTGCCTTATTTGCTCAAAATGCAAACACAGTCACATCTTTCGTCCTGCCGCAAAGATAATAATTATTATCTCATACAAACAAATAAAAATAATTATTTTTACAAACAGGAGAACATCGAATGAAAGGTCTCATAGTCTGTCGTACCGGTATGGGCAGCTCCTTAATGCTCAAAATCAAAGCACAAAAAATCATCGACAAGCACGGCTGGAATATCGAGCTGGAGCATGACGTCCTCTCAGGGTTACGCACCTGGCGAGATATTGATTTTGTCATCACTATGCGCGATCTCACCGACGAAGTCGAAGCCGCCGGATTCAGAGCGGTCGGCATCACCGACCTGATGAACAGTGAAGAGATGGAGTCTGCGCTCACCGACATCGTTCAAAGCAACTAACCTCTCCCGGAGGCAATATGGATTTCCTCAGATTTATTGTATTCGACATTCTGGGCGTAACCCCACTTTTAGTTGGCTTTATTGCATTAATCGGCCTGTTAATCCAACGCAAGCCGATTGAAAAAGTCCTTTCCGGCACCTTCAAAACCATCGTCGGCTTCCTGGTTTTTGCCGGCGGCGCCGGTCTGGCAGTCACTTCCCTGGGTAACTTTCAGACCTTATTCAGCGATGGATTTGGCCTGAAGGGCGTCATGCCGCTGGCAGAAGCGCTAACCGGACTGGCGCAAACCAAATTCGCCATGTGCGTGTCGCTGATCATGGTGATTGGTTTTGGCTGGAACCTGTTTTTTGCCCGCGTGACGCCGTTTAAATACATCTTTCTTACCGGGCAACATAATCTTTATCTCTCCGCGCTGCTTACCGTAACGCTGAAGGCGCTGGGCTACAGCGACATGACGACCATCATTGTCGGCTCCGTGCTGCTGGGTCTCGCCGCCTGCCTCTATCCGGCCATTGCGCAGCCGTGGATGCGAAAAATTACCGGTAATGATGAGATAGCGATGGGGCACTACGTCACGCTGGCCTACGCCGCCTCCGGCTGGATTGGCGCAAAGGTCGGCGATCCGAAACAATCCACCGAAAAGCTGAATCTTCCCGGCTGGCTGGGGATCTTTAAAGATTACATCGTCTCGGTGTCGATCTCGGTGAGCATCTTCTACTACATCGCCGCGCTCGCTGCCGGAAAAGCCGCGGTCACCGCAGCGGCAGGCGGGATGCACTGGCTGGTTTACCCGCTCTTTCAGTCGCTGACCTTTACCGCTTCGCTGTACATCATCATTACCGGCGTACGCCTGCTGCTGTCAGAAATTGTTCCGGCCTTCCTCGGCATCTCGGAGAAGTTTATTCCTAACGCCAAACCCGCGCTCGACTGCCCGGTGGTCTTCCCCTACGCCCCGACCGCCACCGTGCTGGGGTTTATCTCTTCATTTGTCGGCGGGCTGGTGGTGATGGGCTTTCTGGCGATCCTTAGCCAAACCGTGATTATCCCGGTAGCCATTCCCTACTTCTTCATTGGCGCGACCGCAGCGGTATTTGGTAATGCCTCCGGCGGCTGGAAAGGCGCGATTGCCGGAAGCTTTATCACCGGGATCCTGATCGGCATCGGCCCGGCGCTGATTTACCCGATTATGGAATCCGTCGGTCTTTCAGGCACCAGCTTCCCGGAAACCGACTTCGTCGCTCTGGGTCTGGTCGTGTACTACATCGGTAAAATGCTGCCCTAAGAAGGAATGAACATGAACATTGATGAACTGAAATCCCACGCGCTTGCCGCCCGCCGCGAGATCGTCACCATGATTTACGAGTCCGGAGTTGGCCATCCGGGCGGGGCGCTGTCGATAATCGACGTGCTTACCTGGCTCTATTACCAGGAAGTCGATCTGGCCGCCTCCCCCCGCTCGCGCGTGGTGATGAGTAAAGGCCACGCCGTCGCCGCGCAGTACGCCATGCTGTATCAACAAGGCAAGATCGAGCGCAGCGAGTTCAATACGTTCCGACAGATCAACTCGCGCCTGCAGGGGCACCCGAGCATTAAGTCGCTGCCGGAAGTCGATGCGACAACCGGACTGCTTGGCCAGGGGCTGTCGATTGCTTTTGGTATGGCGGTCGCCAAAAAGCGGCGCAACGATCCGCACCGGGTATTTGCCATCGTTGGCGATGGCGAAATGCATGAAGGCCAAATCTGGGAAACCTTACAGCAGGCCGGGCATATGAAAATGGATAATCTGGTCGCCATCATCGATTACAACGGCTTCTCTTCCCACGATCCGGTCAATGACGTCATTAATCTCGAGCCGCTGGCGGACAAAATCCGCAGCTTTGGCTGGCATGTACTGGAACTGCACAACGGCAATGATATGCATCAGGTTGCCGATACCCTGATGCTATCCCGTCACCTGAAAGGTAAACCTGTCGCCATCGTGGCGCGCACCACCAAAGGTTCCGGCGTCAGCTATATGGAAAACAACGGCGACTGGCACTCAAAAACCCCGAGCAAAGAACAATTTCAGCAGGCGATGGAGGAGTTACAGTGATGAAAGCACCCCGTGATGAGATCGGGCATGCCCTGATTGCGCTAAAAGAAAAGGGCTATCCCGTTGTTGTTATCGACAGCGATTTAGCCAGCTCTACCCGTACCGACCAGTTTCAGGCCGTCTATCCTGAGGCCTTTTTCGAAATGGGCATTGCGGAAGGTTCCGCCATGAGCTTCGCGGTCGGCCAGGCGCTGGAAGGCTTTATGCCCTTCTATGTTAACTTTGCGATGTTCGTCACCGGCACCGCCTGGACCCAGCTGCGGCAGGCCTGCTATGCCAAAGCCAATATTAAACTCGTCGGTAGCCACCCCGGTATGGATGATGGCCCGGACGGCGCTTCGCACCATGCGCTGGAGGATTTAGCGCTGACCCGCGTCCTTCCGGGATTAACCGTCCTGACCCCGGCAGATGCGGAAGAAATCGCCGAGGCCTTCGAGCAGGCGGCAAAAATAAAGGGACCCGTTTATATTCGCGTGGCGCGCGAGCCGATGCCGGTTCGCGACAAAAGCGTCGTTCCCCGGGTCAGCGATATCGCCGCCATCGCCGACAGCGGCACGGATTTTGCGATTCTGTTTGAAGGAACGGTACTGGAACAGGCTACCGACGGCTATGAAAAGCTGCTCGCCAGCGGCAAAAAGGGCAAGCTTATTCACGTTGCAACCGTCAAACCCTTCAACCAGCAGGCGTTTTATCGGCTGGTCGAAGGCTGCCCGCTTATCGCTACGCTTGAAAATCACACCGTCAACGGCGGCCTCGGCGGCCTGATCGCGGAAACCCTGGCGCAAAAGGCACATCCGGCGCGCCTTACGCGTCTGGGAACGCAGGACACATTTACCGAATCGGGTAATAGCAGGCAGCTAAAAGCGAAATATGGCATCTCGGGAGACGCGCTGTTTAACGCGCTACGCTAACCACCAGGCGAGCCGGTCAGTTGGCGGTCGGCTCGCGCGTAAAGGGAACGTTTATGGAAGAGAGGCTATTTTCCGCCTGTCAGTTCACCAGCGACTGCCTGAGCTGGCGCAGCGCCGTTCATCTCGCCTGCCGCCCGCTTGAGGAGCAGGGAAAAATCACCGGGAGCTATGCCAGGGCTATTATCAGCGCCACGGAGCAGGATGGCCCCTGGTATATATTGAGCCCGGCGTTTGCGCTACCGCACGCGCGTCCAGAAGCCGGCGTGCTGAGCAGAAACAGCGCGCTTTCGCTGCTTTGCTGTAGCGAGGCCGTTGATTTTCCGGAGCATCCCGGCATTCGGCTGATAGTCGTACTGGCGGCGGCCGATAGTGAACAGCATATCCAGACCATCCAGCGGTTAGTCTGCTGGCTGGATGAGGGGGAGAGACTTCAGCGATACAGCACGGTGCAAAACCGGGCACAGTTTATTGCGCTTCTTGCGTCGCATTAATCCATAGCCAGGGACGTGCCCTGGCTATGTTCTGAAAAATCAGGCGTGCGCCACCGGCGTAGGATGGTGCCCCGCTTTGCGCAGCAGCGTCAGCAGGTAGATGAATGACACGCTGGCAATCATGATAAACAACAGATTGTCAGAGAAGTTCTGCATCAGCATGGCGGTCAGCGTCGGCCCAAGCAGGCTGCCCACGGTATAGCTCATTAACAGCGCCTGGTTCATCGCCACCAGCTGATGACGCTCAACTTTTTCGCAGGCCCAGGCCATAGCCACCGGATAGAGCGTGAAGCCGGAAGCGCCCAGCACGAACAGCGCGGGCGCCATTGCGGCCTGGCTTAACATCGCCAGACAGCCGAGAATCACCACAAACACCTGAACGCGCAGGACCAGCAGACGGCCGTAGCGATCGGCGAGCCGGCCAATCGGCCACTGCCCCACGATACCCGCGCTCACCATCACCGCCATCCAGAAGCCGATGCCGGAATCGCTAACGCCCTGGTGGTTGAGCCACAGCGGCATCAGGCCATACAGCGAACCGAGCACAATGCCGGAAATAATGCAGCCGTTGACGCCATGACGGGCCTGACGCAGCCTTAACATTGGCCAGATACGCGCCGGTTCGTGCGGCTCATCGGCCTGAGTCGCCACGCGAGCAAACAGCAGCGGCAGAATGGCCGCCAGCGCCAGCGCCGTCACCCACGGCAGAACGCTCATCAGATCCGTCGGCAGCTTGCTGACCATTAACTGGCCCAGCACCGTGCCGACGTAATAAATCATCATATACGCCGCCAGCAGGCGACCCCGGCTCCGCGAAGTGCCGCTACAGACCAGCGCGCTCTCCACCACCACCCAAATCATCGCGCAGCCGACGCCGGCGATAAAGCGCCAGCTGAACCAGCTCCAGAAACCCAGCGTAATACCAAGACCCACGCAGCCCACGGCAAAAATAACCGATGCCAGGTAATAGCTGCGGTTAAAGCCCAGACGCTTAATTACCCATCCGGCAAGCAATGTTCCCACCAGATTACCGGTAAAATAGGACGAGCCCACCATCCCGACCTGCCAGGTCGGCATATTTTCATGGGCGAGCCAAAGCGGGACGAGCGTATTTAAAACCGCTATCGCCAGGGTCAACAAAAGCAGGCCACAGAGCAGCATTTGCACTGGCCGGGTGTAGATGGTCATGGATATAAACCGTGATGGAGTTCAGATTTCGTGCGCATCATGCCACTGCTGCAAACATTGTCAATCCGCCTGAAATCAGGCGTGACGCGGTTTGCGGGGGAACGATAGAAGTTTTTTATCCAGCGGATCGACAACAGAATAGCTATTTATATTATTCCATTGTTTTTATTAATTTATTGGAAAATAGCGGTGGGAATATCGGTAGAAATATTTCATGAATCGACCGCACTTTTTATCGCGCCAGAATAAGGGTTTCTGGCGCGATAAAGGGCGATTAGCTGGCGATTGCCATTCCAACGGTCATATGCAGGCCGTAGAAGACGCCGCGGCCGATCGTCTCGCCGATCAGCACCAGCACAAAAGCCAGCCCCAGCATCGGCAGCGCAGGCTGGTAGCCTTTGAGCTGGGGGGCAATCCAGCAGACCAGCGCCAACGCCAGCGCAACCAGGCGCCACGCCATCAGCGAGCCGTAGGCTGGCACCAGCGCCGAGGCCTGCTGAATAGAGCTATGGATTGTCGCCAGCTCGCTGCCTTGCATCAGCACCACGATGGCGCTAATCACCAGCGCCAGCAGGGTCACCGCTGGCAGCAGGCGCATCGCCCAGCCGTTGACATCGGCAACGCGCAGCAGCAGATATCCCAGCAGCGGACCGCCGATAAACATCGTCAGGAAGAAGCTAAGCGGCGTCCAGACCGTATACCAGGTGGGTACCGTATCAATAGTGTTATAGACGCGGACCATCATCCAGACGAAGATAATCCCCAGCACCATGGTAATGACCAGCCAGAGATGACGCAGCCCCGCCGGTAGCTTATTGACCACCGCCAGCAGCCAGCCAATGCCGCCAACGGCGAAGAAAAGCGCCCCGCTGGCGATTTCGTTACTGAGCGACGAGGCGCCTACGCGATTAAGCGAGTTAAACGCGCGCATGGGCGACCCAAGATGCAGGGTTGAGGCAATAAAGCCCACGCCCATCAGCACCCACAGGCCAAACATGCTCCACACGACGCGCTGTTGCTGTTCACGCGATAAGTCGCCTTTCATTAGCGCCAGAGCCAGCACAATAAAGCCGCCCACCACGCACTGACCAAAGACCGTGAAAACAATCAGCGGCCATTCATGCCATCCACTCCCCATCTCACACCTCCTTCGGGTTGGCCAGGTAGCCGGTGGTATATCCACACGGTCGGCTGTTGGCGTTAGGTTTAATCACGATACTCGGTTTAGTGAAGTGGGCCGAAGGCAGCGGCGCAACGGCGGCCAGCTGGCCGTGTTTTTGGCGCAGCTCTTCAATCGGGCCGAAATCTAACGCGCGCAGCGGGCAAGATTCCACGCAAATCGGCTTTTTGCCGTCGGCGACGCGCTCGTGGCAGCCGTCGCATTTGGTCATATGACCTTTTGTCGCATTGTACTGCGGCGCGCCGTACGGGCAGGCCATATGGCAATAGCGACAGCCGATACAGACATCTTCATCGACAACGACAAAGCCATCTTCACGTTTATGCATCGCCCCGCTCGGGCAAACTTTGGTGCAGGCCGGATCCTCACAATGGTTGCAGGCAATAGAGAGGTAATAGGCAAAGACGTTTTGCTGCCAGACGCCGTTATCCTCCTGCCAGTCGCCGCCGGCGTATTCGTAGATACGACGGAAGCTCACTTCCGGCGTGAGGTTTTTATAGTCTTTACAAGCCAGTTCGCAGGTTTTGCAACCGGTGCAACGGGCGGAATCAATAAAAAATCCATATTGAGTTGTCATCGGTTACTCCTTACAGCTTTTCAACCTGGACGAGGTTGCTATGCGATGGATTGCCTTTCGCCAGCGGCGACGGGCGTTGGGTGGTCAGCACGTTAATGCAGCCAGCCTGATCCACGCGGCCTGCGTCCGGGTTATACCAGGCCCCCTCACCCAGCGCGACCACGCCCGGTATCATGCGCGGGGTCACT
This sequence comes from Klebsiella sp. CN_Kp113, assembly GCF_040064585.1. Taxonomy (NCBI): domain Bacteria; kingdom Pseudomonadati; phylum Pseudomonadota; class Gammaproteobacteria; order Enterobacterales; family Enterobacteriaceae; genus Klebsiella; species Klebsiella sp. CN_Kp113. The sequence continues at coordinate 77,823 of NZ_JBEAID010000070.1, forward strand.
TTGGCCTCGATATGCACTTCACCGCGATCGTTAAAAATGCGGATCCGATCGCCATTGGCGATACCGCGCTTCTGTGCATCAAGCGGGTTGATCCACATCTCCTGACGGCAGGCGGCTTTCAGTACGTCAACGTTGCCGTAGGTGGAGTGTGTGCGGGCTTTATAGTGAAAACCGGTCAGCTGCAGCGGATACTTTTTCGCCAGCGGATCGTCATAGTTTTCAAACCCAGGGCTGTATATCGGCAGCGGGTCGATAACATCCTCTTCTTTCAGCTCCCAGGTCGCGGCAATTTCCGCCAGCTGCGCAGAGTAGATTTCAATTTTCCCTGACGGCGTCGTGAGCGGACTGGCGGCGGGATCTTCGCGGAAAGCTTTATAGGCAACGTGGTGGCCTTCCGGATCGCGCTGTTTGAAGATTCCCTGCTTGCGGAATTCATCAAACGGCAGCAGCGCCGGGATCGCTTTACGGGATTGCTCATAGAGGTGACGCAGCCACTCTTCCTGAGTGCGGCCTTCGGTGAAACGTTGCTCAACGCCCATGCGCTTCGCCAGCTCCGTGGTCATCTCATAGATGGTTTTGCATTCAAAACGCGGCTTGATGGCCCGATCGGCAAAAATCACGTATGACATGTTGCCGCAGGAGGCATCGAGGGCAAAATCCATCTGCTCCGAAGCCGTACAGTCCGGCAGCAGAATATCGGCATATTTCGCCGAGGAGGTCATATGGCAATCAATGACCACAATCATCTCGCACTTCTTGTCATCCTGAAGGATGTCATGGGTACGGTTAATCTCTGAATGCTGGTTGACCAGGCAGTTACCGGCATAGTTCCAGACCATTTTAATAGGCACGTCGAGCTTATCTTTGCCGCGCACGCCGTCGCGCAGTGCGGTCATTTCCGTCCCGCGCTCAATCGCATCGGTCCACATAAACATGGAAATACTGGTTTCCACCGGATTATCCAGCGTCGGCATACGTTCAAAAGGCAGGGAGTAAGAACCTTCACGCGCGCCGGTATTGCCGCCGTTAATCCCGACGTTGCCGGTTAAGATTGCCAGCATGGAAATCGCGCGGGAAACCAGCTCACCGTTGGCATGTCGCTGTGGGCCCCAGCCCTGAGAAATATAGGCAGGTTTAGCGCTGGCGATTTCGCGCGCCAGCTGCACGATACGCGCCTGGGGAATGCCGGTAATCGTCGACGCCCACTCAGGGGTCTTCGCGATACCGTCTTTGCCCTGACCGAGAATATAGGCCTTATAGTGGCCATTGGCCGGCGCCCCTTCCGGCAGCGTTTTCTCGTCATAGCCTACGCAGTACTTGTCGAGGAAAGGCTGGTCAACGAGGTTCTCGTTAATCATCACCCACGCCAGCGCGGAGACCAGCGCGGCATCGGTTCCCGGGCGGATAGGGATCCACTCGTCTTCGCGTCCGGCGCCGGTGTCGGTATAGCGTGGATCGATAATAATCAGCCTGGCGTTGGATTTCTCCCGCGCCTGTTCCAGGTAGTAGGTCACCCCGCCGCCGCTCATGCGGGTTTCCCCGGGGTTGTTGCCAAACAGCACCACCAGCTTGCTGTTTTCGATATCCGACGGGCTATTGCCATCGGCCCAGCCGCCGTAGGTGTAGTTCAGTCCCGCGGCAATTTGCGCGGTGGAGTAGTCGCCATAATGGTTGAGATAGCCGCCGCAGCAGTTCATCAGGCGGGCAATCAGGGTTTTCCCCGGTGGCCATGAGCGAGTCAAGGTTCCGCCGAGGGTTCCCGTTCCGTAGTTCAGATAGATGGACTCATTACCGTACTCTTTTATCAGACGCTGCATATTGCTGGCGATAGTATCGAACGCTTCTTCCCAGCTGATTTGCTCGAATTTGCCCTCGCCGCGTTTGCCCACGCGCTTCATCGGATATTTCAGGCGGTCCGGGTTGTAGACGCGTCGACGCATCGAGCGGCCGCGCAGACAGGCGCGAACCTGATGCAGACCGTCGTAGCTATCGTCGCCGGTATTGTCCGTTTCAACATATTTTATCTCACCACCCACCACATGCATCCGCAGCGGGCAGCGGCTGCCGCAGTTCACCGTACAGGCGCTCCAGGTGACCGTTTCGCTGGCGGGGTTGAGGCTGTCTGCGGCTTGGGCAATGCGCGTGAAGGGTAAGGTAAAAGCGCTGCTGGCCATCGCCAGCCCGCCAATCGCCGTGGTTTTCATTAAACCACGCCGGCTCACCTCAGCAGCCAGTAAAGCATCGGAGGTTTTGGTTTTCATAGATACTCGCTTTGGTTGCTCACAATTAACTTAATGCCGTTATATAGTTATATATACAACGAAATTAACCTTTATTAGTTTTTTATCCTGTTTAATCCAAAGGGAGTATCTTCGTAATCGCGAAGGCGATTATTGCCCGGTATCAAGAAGGGGGTAAAAAAAAAGCGCCCGCAGGCGCTTTTGAGAAGAGCGTTGAAAAATCAGCCGATAAATTCAAGGCCGCGCATATACGGGCGCAGAACTTCCGGGATCTCGATGCGACCATCCGCCTGCTGATAGTTTTCCATCACCGCGACCAGCGTACGTCCAACCGCCAGGCCAGAACCGTTCAGCGTGTGTACGAGGCGAGTTTTCTTGTCAGATTTGCTGCGGCAGCGTGCCTGCATGCGACGCGCCTGGAAATCCCAGACGTTGGAGCAGGAAGAGATCTCACGATAGGTATTCTGCGCCGGCACCCACACTTCCAGATCGTAGGTTTTGCATGCGCTGAAGCCCATATCGCCCGTGCACAGAGCCACTTTACGATACGGCAGACCCAGCAGTTGCAGCACTTTCTCGGCGTGGCCGGTCATCTCTTCCAGCGCCGCCATGGAATCTTCCGGACGTACAATCTGCACCATCTCGACTTTGTCGAACTGGTGCATACGGATCAGACCGCGGGTATCGCGGCCGTAAGATCCGGCTTCAGAGCGGAAGCACGGCGTATGCGCGGTCATTTTGATCGGCAGATCGTCTTCATCAATGATTTCATCGCGAACCAGGTTGGTCAGCGGAACTTCCGCCGTCGGGATCAGCGCGTAGTTGCTGCTGTCGGCTTCTTCTTCCAGCGGACGGGTATGGAACAGGTCGCCGGCGAATTTCGGCAGCTGACCGGTACCGTACAGCGTGTCCTGGTTAACCAGATACGGGACGTAGTTTTCGCTGTAGCCGTGCTGTTCGGTATGCAGATCCAGCATAAACTGCGCCAGCGCGCGGTGCAGGCGTGCCAGCTGGCCCTTCATGACCACAAAGCGAGAACCGGTCAGCTTCACGGCGGCGGCAAAATCCAGCCCTCCGTGCATTTCGCCCAGCGTGACGTGATCGCGAACGTCAAAATCGAACTCGCGCGGGGTTCCCCAGCGGCTGACTTCAACGTTGTCGTTTTCGTCGCGACCGGCCGGAACGTCGTCGTGCGGGATATTAGGGATAGCCAGCGCGATATCGCGGATCTCCGCCAGCAGCGCGTCCAGCTCGGTCTTAGCGGCATCAAGCTGCTCGCCGAGTTTGTTCACTTCCAGGCGTAATGGCTCAATATCTTCCCCGCGCGCTTTCGCCTGGCCAATGGATTTCGATCGGGAGTTGCGCTCCGCCTGCAGGTTTTCAGTTTGAACCTGCAGAACTTTACGACGCTCTTCCAGAGCGCGAAGTTTATCTACATCCAGCTTAAAGCCCCGGCGTGCCAGTTTTTCTGCGACTGCGTCTGGCTCGGTACGCAGCAGATTGGGATCGAGCATGCTTATCCTGTGCTTATCGAATTAATAAAAGAAAAATGGCCGCAGAGCGCGACCACGGAAATAGTGTGACAACCTTACCGCAACGCCTCAATTATCGGTAGCGTTTTATCGGGCTATTTTGATCCTGTTCGGTTAACCAGGCGAGCTTTTCGCCTATTTTGCCCTCCAGCCCCCGGTTTGTCGGCTTATAATAGCGCGTTTGCGCCATTTCCTGCGGGAAGTACTGCTCCCCGGCGGCATAAGCATTCGGTTCATCGTGAGCATAGCGATACTCTTGCCCGTAGCCCATCTCTTTCATCAGCTTCGTTGGGGCATTGCGCAAATGAACCGGGACGTCGTAATCGGGACGTTCGCGGGCGTCGGCCATCGCCGCTTTAAACGCAGTGTAAACCGCGTTGCTTTTGGGTGCACAGGCAAGATAGACAATGGCCTGAGCAATTGCCCGTTCGCCTTCCGCCGGTCCGACACGGGTAAAGCAGTCCCATGCGGAGATCGCAACCTGCATCGCGCGCGGATCGGCGTTGCCGACATCTTCCGAGGCAATCGCCAGGCAGCGGCGGGCAACGTAGAGCGGATCGCCGCCGGCGGTAATAATCCGCGCGTACCAGTAGAGGGCGGCGTCCGGGGCGCTGCCGCGAACCGATTTGTGCAGTGCGGAGATTAAATCGTAAAAGCGATCGCCTTTGTTGTCGAAACGCGCGCTGCGCTCACCGGCAATTTCAGTCAGCAGCTCAACTTTCAGCACGCGATTGCCGGAGGCGTCGGCTTCGGCCATATCGGCCATCATTTCCAGCGTATTCAGCGCCCGGCGCGCATCACCGTTGACAAGGTCGGCGATGGCCTTGCGCGTCTCGTCCGGCAGGACGATATTTTGCCCGCCGTAGCCGCGCGTTTTGTCGCTCATCGCCTGGTTGAGCACCTGCTCGATGTCGTCGCTGGTCAGCGACTTCAGCAGATAAACGCGCGCGCGGGATAACAGCGCGGAATTGAGTTCAAAGGAGGGATTTTCCGTCGTCGCGCCGATAAAGGTGATGGTCCCGTCTTCAATATGCGGCAGAAAGGCGTCCTGCTGGCTTTTATTGAAACGGTGCACTTCGTCGACAAACAGGATCGTGCGGCGACCCGCGTTGCGGTTTTGGCGCGCGCGTTCAATGGCCTCGCGGATCTCTTTCACCCCGGAGGTCACAGCTGAAATACGTTCAACGTCGGCGCTGGCGTAGCGCGCAATCACTTCGGCCAGGGTGGTTTTTCCTGTCCCGGGCGGCCCCCAGAGAATCATCGAGTGAAGATGCCCGGCCTCAATCGCCCTCGGTAAGGGTTTACCCGGCGCCAGCAGGTGCTGCTGGCCAATGTACTGCGCTAAATTTTCTGGCCGCATACGGGCGGCCAGAGGTTGAAACGCGTTATCGGAAAAATCGAGCGACAGGTTGCTCACGTTCGCCTCTATTTACGTTGATCGTCCACCGTAACCCCTTGCGGCGGCGTAAAGGTGAACTTAGATGCATCCACGGCACCATTTTGTTGCGATTTCAGCTGATAGCTGCTGCGTTGATCGTCCTGTTCCACGGCGCTAAACTGATGAATCGTACCGTCGCGACCCACGTTGATGGTGAACTGCTTCAGATTACCGCTGCCGTTTTTCGGCGTCAGAACAAAATCGTCACCGTTCTGCTTAATGTTGTAGTTCTGCCAGTCGCTGGCCTGATTGCGGGCAATCAGCATAAACGGCGTGTTGCTGGTCGCATCTTTCAGCCAGGTAGCGGTAGCCTGCTCAACAAACGGGTTGTAAAACCACAGCGTTTTGCCGTCGGAAACCAGCACGCTTTCATCCGGCTGGGTCATATGCCAGTTGAACAGATTAGGCCGCTTGACCCACAGGTCCCCCTGCCCGTCCTGCACGGCATTACCACTGCCGTCCGTCACTTTCTGCGTAAAGCTGGAGTGGAAGCTGCTCACTTTATCAAGGCGGCTTTTTAAATCGCTGGCGGCATCCGCCCATACCTGACTGACGACAAAACTGGACAGTAATGCACAGGTGATTGCGAGTTTTTTCATTGTTATTCCTTAATGTGCGTCACTCCCGACGCGGGAGCCTGGTCTGCTGCTAATGTAGAACGGCCAACGGCCGTAAAACAGCAGAACAGGCTGATTTTCACTTATTTACCCAACTTTGCGGTTACTCAAAAGGCGGCGGCGCCAGCACTTCACGGTTACCGTTATGCCCCTGCTCGCTCACGATCCCCTGAGCTTCCATTTGCTCAATGATACGCGCGGCGCGGTTATAGCCAATGCGGAACTGACGCTGTACCCCAGATATGGAGGCTTTGCGTTTTTCCGTCACAAAGTTGACGGCCTGATCGAACAGCGGATCGAGCTCTTCACCGCCCTCGTAGCCACCGCCGCCGCCTTCGCTTTCGCTATCGGAGGTAATGCCATCGACATACTGCGGACGCCCGCGCGCCTTCCAGTCCTGAACGACGGCGTGAACTTCCTCGTCGCGTACAAAAGCGCCGTGGACGCGCACAGGGATCGTCGAGTTAGGCGCGGAGTAGAGCATATCGCCCATTCCCAGCAGTGATTCCGCACCGCCCTGGTCAAGGATAGTACGTGAGTCAATTTTACTCGATACGGTAAAGGCGATACGCGTCGGGATGTTGGCTTTAATCAGGCCGGTGATAACGTCAACCGACGGTCGCTGGGTCGCCAGCACCAGGTGGATCCCCGCGGCGCGCGCTTTCTGCGCCAGGCGCGCAATCAGCTCTTCCACTTTCTTGCCGACGGTCATCATCAGGTCGGCAAACTCGTCGACCAGCACCACGATGTAAGGCTCTTTTTTCAGTACCGGATGCGTCGCATCCATACTGTCGCCAGGCTTCCAGTAAGGATCCGGAATGGGCCGTCCCATACGTGCGGCTTCAGCAATCTTCTCGTTATAACCCGCGAGATTACGTACGCCCAGCGCAGACATGAGTTTATACCGGCGCTCCATCTCGTTGACGCTCCAGCGCAAAGCATTGGCCGCGTCTTTCATATCCGTCACGACTTCCGTTAACAGATGCGGTATTCCCTCATAGACCGACAGCTCGAGCATTTTCGGGTCAATCATGATGAATTTCACGTCTTCCGGCTGCGCTTTATAGAGCATGCTGAGGATCATGGCGTTGACCCCAACGGATTTACCGGAACCGGTGGTACCCGCTACCAGCAGGTGCGGCATCTTCGCCAGATCGGCAGTGACAGGTTCGCCCGCAATGTCTTTCCCGAGGACCACCGTGAGCGGTGAAGGATTATCGCGGAATTTCGCATTATCCAGCACTTCGCGCAGGTAAACGGTCTGGCGCTTTTTGTTAGGCAGCTCCAGGCCAACGTAGGGTTTACCCGGAATCACTTCCACCACGCGAACCGCCGCAGTGGACAGAGAACGGGCCAGATCGCGCGACAGGTTGGAAATGCGCGCCGCTTTCACGCCCGGCGCCAGGTTAAGCTCAAAGCGGGTAATAACCGGGCCAGGTGAGTAGTTCACCACATCGGCTTTAATGCGGAAATCGGCCAGACGAGCTTCAACCAGACGCGCCATTTGCTCAAGCGCAAAGGTATCGATCGGCTCAACTTCAGCCGGTGGCGGCGTGAGCAGGTCAAGCGAGGGCAGCAGCGTTGTCGGCTTCTGTAATGGGCGACTGTCGCCATTGCGCATCAACAGCGGGTGAATGAGACTTTCCTGCGGCTGCGGGATCGGCTGCTGCGGATAGCTGCCAGGAGCCTGCTGCGGCATCGGCTGATGGTGAACCGGCTGCTGCGGCGCGGGTTGATAAGACTGCTGCTGCGCATGTTGCGGCGGCTGAGGCATCTGCTGGTGCGGCATCTGCTGCTGTACGGGCTGCGAATGCTGGGCCGGCTGCTGATTCTGCGGGGCAGGCTGCTGTACTTCCGGCAACGGCGTGAAGACAGGCTCGCTCGGCGTATCATCAACTAACGTTTTCATTGGCGAGAATTCATAATCCGCCGCAGAGAACGGATGCGATCCCGGCGGCTGCTCGCTGGCGTAGCGCTGCTGCTGGGAAGCGGCAAACTGACGGGCAAGTTCGGCTTCAGCGGCAGAATCCTCGTCTACATCAGCCTCTTCCGCAGCGTAGCTATCGCCATAGCGCTGATTTTGCGCAGCCGCGAACTGACGCGCCAGCTCACCCTGCTCAAGCTCTGCAACTTCCTCGTCCGTCAGCGCATCGTCATCATAGTGCTGATGCTCTGCCTGACGCGCACGTTCTTCAGCCAACCGCTGCGAAGGCAGCTTAATGCCATAGGAAGCCAGCTCACGGCGCGTGGGCACGCGAACGCGGTTTGGACGCGGCAATTTCGGGCCTATGCCCTCTTTTACCTGCGCACGCGGGCCGCCTGACGCCGGGCTAAATAGCGGCGCGGCGCTGGATGCGGCAGATGCGACGGAGGCCGCCCCTGTGGCCTGATGGACGCCAGCCGCCAGCGCGCTCACCGCGGCAACATCAGCCGCCGGAGCAGGCGGAGGCGCGATCGGTTTTGTCGCAACCGGACTGACCGGCTCCGGAATCGGCTGATACCATGCGGCAAGCTGCTCGCGTTCACGCGCGCGTTTCTCTTCCACTTCTTCGAAGTAGTACATCGGCGGACGCTGAGGCTTCACCTCCTCTTGCGGAGGCTCAGGCTCAACGGAGGCGGCGTAAGGCTCAGGCTGCTGTACCGGGGCCTGTTCCGGCTGGTACGCGTGCTGCGGCTGGTAAGCCGGTTCCAGCTGGTACGCTGGCTGCTGTACCGGGGCCTGTTCCGGCTGGTACGCATGCTGCGGCTGGT